>JAEZCN010000046.1 GCA_023433515.1 Pseudomonadota bacterium | reverse complement strand
CCGTTCGCGAATTCCTTCACGTAGATGTTCGCGGCCGGGTAACGCTCGAGTTTTTCGCGCAGCGCCTGCAGCTTCTCGGGTGTCTCGTCTGTGTCGTATTCGTGCAGTTGCACGAACACCTCGGCGTAGTTGGCCGCGTCGTTGCGCTGGATGTGGTTGTAGTAGATCTGCGGATTGCCGTGGCCGAGGTTGGCGAACCAGCTCTTGACCTCGCGCATGTTCGCGAGTTCGTTCTCCACCACGCGCAGCGCGCGGTCGGTTTCCGCGAGGCTGCTGCCGTTCGGCGCACTCACCTGGATCAGGAACTGCGGGGTATCCGCCTTCGGGAACAGGCTCGAACCCAGCACCGGCACGAGCGCCGCGGACAGCAGCAACGAACCACCGATCGCCGCGACCACCGTGAACTTCGGGCGCGCGAGGCACCAGTGAAGCGCGGGACGGTAGTAATTGTGGATCACGCCCATCACGCGCTTGAGGAACGGGTTCTCTTCCGACTGCGATTTCTCATCGAGCACGCGGCTCGCGAGGAACGGGATGATGAACAGCGCCAGCAGCAGCGAGCCGATGATGGTCGTCACCACGGCCATCGGCAGCACGCGGATGAACTTGCCCGCCGTGCCGGGCAGCGCAAGCAGCGGCAGGAACGCGAAGATCAAGGTCGCGGTGCAGCCGAGGATGGCCACGAAGATCTGGCGCGTCCCCGCGAGCGCGGCGTCGACGCGCGAATACCCCATGCGCATGTGCCGCGCGATGTTCTCGACGACGACGATCGAATCGTCGACCAGCAGACCGAGCGCCACGACGAACCCGGCGATGGAAAGCTGGTTGAGCGAATACCCGAGGAAATACAGGCAGGCGAGGCCGAACGACAACGACAGCGGAATCGAGATCATCACGATGCCCGCGGCGCGCAGGCCCAATGGCAAGAGCGTGATCAGCACCAGTCCGATGGCGATGCCGAAGTCGATGTACAGCCGCTTGAGACGGTGTTTCACGTTCTTCGACTGGTCGAAGCCGACCTCGAGCTCGATGCGCTTCGGCAGATCGGCGGCGAAATCCCCGGTCACCGCCATCACGCGTTCGCGCACTTCGAGGATGTTGTAGCCGTCCTTCTGGTTCGCCGTGACGAACACCGCGCGTTTGCCGTTGTAGCGACCCGTGTAACTGTAGGCGGACGTGTTCCAGCTCACCTCCGCGACGTCGCGCACGCGCACGATGCGCCCGCCCACGGCAGCGACGACGGTGTCGCGCACCTGGTCGAGCGAGGAGTAGCTGCCGGAGGTCTTGAGGCTGAAGCTGCGCGCGCCGAGATCGATGAAGCCGGCGGGGATGTTCGCGTTCTCGCTCTGCACCGCGGCGATGAGCTGCGTTGGCGCGATGTTGAGCTCCGCCATGCGCTTGAGGTCGAGCGCGATGCGCAGCTCGCGCTCCGGATAGGCCCAGCTCTCCGAGGTGCGCACGCCATCGACCGTCTTGAGCCTGTCCTTGAGCTCGCGCGCGTAGTCCTCGAGCTCGCGGTACGGCGCCTCCTCCGACACCAGCGCGATCTGCACCGTGTTCACGAGGCCGGGCGAGAACTTGCGCACGATGAACTGCGTTTCGGGCGGAAATTCCGGCCGCAGCGCGTTCAGTTCGCGCGTCACCTCGTCGTACTTCTTGTCGGCGTCGGTGGAGGCCAGGAATTCGATCGCGGTGAAGGACACGCCGTCACGGATCGAGGTCTCCATCTTGAGCACGTCGTCGAGCGCCGCGAGGCGATCCTCGATGGGCTTGGCGACCAGGCGCTCGAGATCCTTGGGATCGGCGCCGGGATAGATGGCCGCGATCGTGAACCCGGGGATCTTGAAATAGGGGTCCTCCTCGCGCGGCACGTTCTTGAACGCGTAGAAACCCAGCGCGACCAGGCACAGGAACGCCACCATCGTGAACTGGTAGCGCCGGATCGGGAATTCCAGGAATGACATCGCCTTCTCCCGCGCCCGACTAACTATCCGCGCCGCGCGGCGGCGTGTTCTCCGCCTGGCGGGTCGTTTCGCGCAGCACCTCGACGCGTTCGCCGTTCTCGAGGAACAACGCGCCGTCGGTGACGACCTGCTCGCCGGCGGCGAGGCCGCTTTCGAGCGCGATGCTGTCGGCGGTGATGAAGGCCACGCGCACGTTGCGCCGCTCCGCGGTGTCGCCCTTGACCACGAACACGCTCGCGCGGTCGCCGTCGCCTTCCACCAGCGCCGCCATCGGGATGTAGGTGAGGCCGGGGGAATCGCTGTGCGGCGTGAGCCGCAGTCGCGCGACGAGCCCGCTCACCAGCCGCGGCGGCGGTGCGTCGAACTGCACTTCGACCGGAAACATGCCGGAGCGCTCGTCGGCGGCGCTGGCGATTTCCACGATCGTGCCGGTCATGGTGCGGCCGGGGAACGCGTCCATGCGGATCTCGCCCTCGTCGCCGAGCTTCACGTTGACGATCTCGCGGTCGGCGAGCGCGGCCTTGACCACGAATCCGGCATCGCTTTCCCCGAACACCAGCACGGGCGTGCCGGCGGGTACCAGCTCGCGCTCCTCCACCAGTTTGCGCAGCACGAGACCGTCGCGCGGCGCGGTGATCACCGAATAACCCAGGTTGAACTGCGCCGACTTGTACTGCGCGGCCGCGATCGAGGCCTGCGTGCGCAGGTCCTGGAGCTGCTCGAGACTGATCACCTGGTCGGCATAGAGATTTTCACCGCGCTCGAGATCGCGCTCGGCCTTGTCCGCCATCTGGCGCGCCTGTTCGACCTGCGCGCCGACCTCGGTCAGTTCGATCTCCGCGAGGCGCTGTCCCTGCTTGACGCGATCGCCCTCCTGCACGTGGATGCGGCGTACGACACCTCCCATCTTGAAGGACAGCCGCATCTCGTGTTTGGTCGCGACGGTGCCATTGGTGTCGATGGGCGGCACGGCGGGTCCGTTGCTCGCGCGCTGGATGCGCACCGGCGTCGGCTTGTCGACCGGTTGCGCCTCGTTGCGCTGGCAGGCCGCGAGCAGTGCGGCGGCCAATGCGAGCGGGATCAGCGGCAGTAGTCTGTTCTTCATCGTTTTCTTCCGTTGAATTCCTGCTAGAGCCCCGGCAGCGGCAGATTTCCCGCGGCGGTCGCGTAGTCGAGTTCCGCCTGGCGCGCGAGGACCTGGAATCGCGTGATGTTCAGATTGAGCTCGGCGCTCGTCAGGCTGGAGCGCGAGTCGATGAACTCGACCTGGCTGATCACGCCTTCGTCCCGCTTGCGGCTCGCGATGCGAAAGCCGGCGCGCGCGGCATCGGCGCGCGCCTCGGCGGTCGCGAGCGAGTCCGCGCTGGTGTCGAGCCGGTCGAGCGCCTGCTGGACTTCGAGCTGGACCTGCTGCGCGAGCTCGTCGCGCTGCGTCGCGGTCTTGCGCGCGGTCGCGTTCGCCTGGCGCACCGCCGCGCGGCGCGCGCCGCCGTCGAAGAAGGTCCAGTTGAGCAGCAGCGACACGGTCGCGAAATTGCTGCCGCGGCCGAACTGGTATTCCTCTCCCTGGATGCCGCCATCGGCGCCGAACGACAACGTCGGCCACCGGTCCGCCTTCGCGACCTTGGTCTGCGCCTCGCTCGCGCGCGTCAGCGCTTCGAGCTGCTGCAGCTCGGGCCGGTTCTCGAGCGCCGCCTGGCGCAGCTCCGCGAGCGCGCGCGTCGTCGCGCTCACATTCGTGCCGACCTCGGCATTCTCGAGTCCGGTGTCGAGCGGGCGATTGAGCAGGAAATTGAGGTAACTGCGCGCCTGCTCCGCGCCGTTCTGCGCCTCGCGCGATTGCTGCATCACTTCGAGTAGTTCGGCGCGCGCGCGCAGCACCTGGTCCTGCGTCACCTTGCCGTTGCGGAACAGCGATTCGTTGACGCGCAGGTTTTCGTTGAGCAGCGTCACCGAGGCGTCGACGATGCCGCGCGTGCGCACGGCGGCCAGGTACGTGAGATAGCCGACCGTGATGTCGCGCTTGAGGCGTCGTCCGAGCGCTTCGCGTCCGTACTCCGTCGCGCCGAGCAACTCGCGCTGCGCGCGCACGGCGGCGGGGATCGCGGGCGCGATCAGCGGCATGCGCAGCGTGATGCGCGTGTCCTGCTCCCGTTCGCGCAGGAACGGAATCGTCTCGTTCCGCACCACCGGAAACTGCGGCTGCTGACCCTGCGCCACGAGCAAATCGTTGAGCGTCTGGTACGCGGGATTGAGCGAATCGCCGAGCGGCAGGTCGATCGTGCGACCGCCTTCGGAGCGCGAGTAACGCGCCGCGAGCGCGGCTTCGGGGAAATAACGCGCGCGCGCCGCGTCGAGCGCGGCTTCCGCGCGCTCGACCTCGAGCGTCTGCGCCTGCAGGGCGAGGTTCGATTGCAGTCCTTCGCGCACGTACTCGTCGATGACCGCGCCGAACGGACGGCCTCCGGACTCCTGCGCACCCGCGGCGACCGAAATGGCCAGCAGGCATGCCGCGACCCAGGCAGTCGGCTTCAGGTGTTCAGTTGCTGGACGCATGTCTAATCCGTGACGCCTTTTTCCTGAGGATATGGATGAAAGAACTCAGGCCTTCAGATCTCGCGCGACCAAGCTGATCGCGTGTTCGACGAGCGACTGTGCGGTCACGCCGTGATGCGCGAGCGCGTTGGCCTTCGTCGTCGTGAGCTGGATGATTCCGTGCATGAACCCCCACAGCGTGACGCTGGTGAGCAGCGGAGATCCGATGTCGGAACGGACGCTGCCGTCGCGCACGCCGGCTTCGATCGACTGGATGAGCCGATGTTGCAATCGATCGCCGCCGATCGCACAGGCCTGCTCCGAGGGCGAACCTTCGGTGGGTTCCGGAGTCTTGAGCTCGCAGCGCGCGAGTGCTTCGAAAAGCACGGGGAATTCCTGTGAAAACGCGACGTAGGCGCGGCCGATGGCGATGACCTGGTCGAGACCGGCACGGTGGCGCTCGGCGGCTTCGTTGAATCGCGCGAGCAGCATGCCCATCGCGCGTTCGGCGAGTCCGAACATGAGGTCGGAGCGATCCTGGAAGTACACATAGAGCAGCGCGCGCGACAGGCGCGCGCGGCGCGCGACGTCATCCATCGTGAGCGAGTCGAGCCCCATCTCGCGGCCCGCGGCTTCGGCGGCGTCGATGATCTCGGCGCGGCGGCGCTCCTTTTCCTCGAGTCGGCGTTCGGCGATGTAGTTCATGAGGTGGGAGCCTAGTCGTGTGGCTGACACGGTGTCAATTACTAGAAGTCTGTGCAAACGCACATTCATGCAAATGCGAACCTCTCGCATTTACATACGGGTGCCCCGAACCCATACTTGGAGCCGTGAAAATGAATGTTTCCCTGTCGGACTCATCCGTCTCGCTGACCGAACTGCAGCGGGGCGACCACGGCTGGGTTTCGAGCCTCGATTCCTCGGTGCTTCCCGGCGTGGACGCGCAGGAAACCGAAGCGCTGCTCGCGCGGCTGCGCGACCTGGGTTTCGTCGCCGGCGCGCGCTGCGAGATCGTCGCGCGCATGTGGTTAGGCGGTGATCCCCTGGCGGTGCGCATCGGCGGCTCGACGTTCGCGCTGCGCCGCGCGGAAGCGGCCGCGGTGCGCGTGCACCGCTCGCAGACGGAATCGATCGGAAGCCGCGCGCTCGAAGGCGGAAGCACGCAGGCCGCCGTCGCCTGATCGTCGTCCGGCAGGGTTGAGCGCAGACAGAGCCCATCAGAGCCCCGGTCGAGAGTCCGGGCAGGAACTCAGGAATCTTGGACGCTTCCGTCACCACTTCTTCACTGCGCATCGCGCTCGTTGGCGTGCCCAACTGCGGCAAGACCGCGTTGTTCAACCGCCTCACCGGGAGCCACCAGAAGGTAGCTAACTACCCGGGTGTCACCGTCGAGCGGCGCGAAGGCGAGCGCACGGCGAGCGACGGCCGCGTGCTGCGCATTCTCGACCTGCCGGGCACCTATGGACTCAAGCCCACCACGCTGGACGAGGCGATAACCCGCGACGTGCTGCTCGGGCGCGTGGCCGGCGAGACCTCGCCGGATCTCGTCGTGTGCGTGGTGGACGCCGTGCACCTGCCGATCGGCCTCAGGCTCGCGCTCGAGGTGAAACGTCTCGGGCTGCCGATGATGCTCGCGCTCAATCGCATGGACGTCGCGAAGCGGCGCGGTGTGCACATCGACGTCGCGCGCCTCTCGAGCGAGCTCGGCGTTCAAGTGCTCCCGACCATTGCCGTCAAACGCGGCGGGGCCGATGCGCTCATCGAGGCCATCGAGCCGTCCCGCTGGAGCGGCAACCGCGCCGCGCGCGCCCCGCAGTGGCACGAACCGACGGCCGAAGACGCCGAGCAGACGCAGGCGGACCTGCGCGGTCTGCTGGCGGCGGTGGGTTATTCCGCGCCGCGCGACAACGAGTGGCTGGGCCGTTTCGATCGCGTGCTGCTGCATCCCGTCGGCGGTGTCGTGGTGCTCGCGATCGTCATGTTCCTGATCTTCCAGGCGGTATTCAGCTGGGCGGCGCCGCTCATGGACGCCATCGACGCCGGCATGGGCGCGCTCGGCGCCTGGGTCGCGGAACATCTGCCGCCCGGTCCGCTCGCGAGCCTGCTGTCCGACGGTGTGATCGCGGGCGCGGGCGCGGTGCTCGTGTTCCTCCCGCAGATCGTGATCCTGTTCTTCTTCATCCTCTTCCTCGAGGACTCGGGCTACCTGCCGCGCGCCGCCTATCTACTCGACCGGCTCATGGGCTGGGTCGGGCTTTCGGGGCGCGCATTCATCCCGTTGCTGTCGAGTCACGCCTGCGCCATCCCCGGCATCATGGCGACGCGCACGATCCCGAACTGGCGCGACAGGCTTACCACGATCATGATCGCGCCGCTCATGACCTGCTCGGCGCGCCTGCCCGTGTACGGCCTGTTGATCGCCGCGTTCATCCCGGCGCGCGACGTGGGCATCTTCAACCTGCAAGGCCTCGTGCTGTTCGGCCTGTACGCGGCCGGGATTCTCTCGTCGCTGCTGGTCGCGCTCGTCGTCAAGCAATTCACCGGCGGGTCGCGCCACTCGCCGCTGATGCTCGAGCTGCCGGATTTCCAGTGGCCGCACGCCGGCAACCTGCTGCTCGGATTGTGGGAACGCGTGCGCATCTTCGTGACGCGCGTCGGCGGCATCATTCTCGCGTTGATGATCCTGCTGTGGTTCCTGTCCAGCTACCCCGCGCCGCCGCCGGACGCGACCGGACTCCCGATCCAGTACAGCTTCGCGGGACGTCTCGGTGCATTGCTCGAACACGTCTTCGCGCCCATTGGTTTCAACTGGCAGATCTCGATCGCCCTGGTGCCCGGACTCGCCGCGCGCGAAGTCGCCGTCGGCGCGCTCGGCACGGTTTACGCGATGTCGTCCACGGGTGACGACCTGGCAAACCAGCTCGAACCCGTGATCGCGAGCGGCTGGAGCCTGGCCACGGCCTGCTCGCTGCTCGCCTGGTACGTGTTCGCCCCGCAGTGCCTGTCGACGCTCGCGATCGTGAAGCGCGAGACCAACTCGTGGCGTTATCCCATCATCATGGCGGCCTATCTGTTTGCGCTGGCCTACATCGCGGCATTCATCACCTACCGCGTGGTCGGATCCTGGGCGTAGAGTTTCGCCATGTGGCAGCAAATCGCAGTCGCCGTCATCGTCTTCGCCGCGTTCCTGGTGGCCGCATGGAAACTCATGCCGGCGCGGCGGCGGCTGAAGATCCTGGTCTCGCTCGATGCGTGGGCCGCGCGCCGTGGTGGGCTCGATGGATTCCGCGCGCGCGTATTGCAGCCGCGCATCCTGCGCGCTGGCGGTGGTTGCGACGGGTGCGCCGCGAATCCCGTGCGCGCGCCGCACGACCGTCGGTGAAGTTCACGCTCCTGCCCGGCCTGCTGTTCGCGGCCGCGATGTCTTCAAGCGCGAACGCCGCGGATGCCACGCGCGCCGTCGTCGACGACACCGGCGCGCGCGTGACCGTGAACACGCAGTCCTGCCGCATCGTCTCGCTCGCCCCCGGCACGACCGCGATGTTGTACGCGGCCGGCGCGGGACATTGCCTCGTCGGCACCATCGCGCACAGCGTCGAACCGGCGGAGGCGGCCCGCATCCCCGTCGTCGGCGACGCGGAAACGCTCGACTTCGAACAACTGCTCACGCTGCGCCCGAGCGTCGTGGTGGTCGCGGTCGACGTCGTGCAACGCGTGCGCATCGACCGCATCCGCTCGCTCGGTGTGCCGGTTTACGAAGTACACGTCACCCGGCTGGCGGGCATGCCCGAATCCATCGAACGGCTCGGCGCCCTGACAGGCACGGCCGAAGTGGCGACGGAGAGCGCGGCCGACCTGCGTGCCGAGCTCGAGGCAATCGCGGCGAAGTACCGCGCGCGACCGCGCATCCGCGTGCTGTACCAGATCTGGGATCGGCCTATCTACACGATCGGCGGCAAACACGTGATCAACGACGCGTTGCGGCTGTGCGGCGCGGAAAACGTGTTCGCCGAACTCGGCACAGCGGCGCCCGCCGTCACGCGCGAGTCGGTGGTGCTGCGCGATCCCGAACTCATCATCGCATCCGGGCCGCCCGGAGCCGGCGATCCGTGGCTCGCGGAGTGGCGCAGGTTTCCGGCGCTCAGCGCGGTGCGAGACGGCCGGCTGGTCGCGCACAGCGACCTGCGCATCGATCGCATGGGTCCGTCGGTCATCGCGGCGACCGGCAGCCTGTGCGAGGTCATCGACCGCTCGCGCGCGGCCGTGCACGCGGCGCCAGGGCGCTGAATTTCGCATTTCCCGCTTTCGCGGCGCGCTTCGTTGTATCGGTGCGAGACTTGCGGGTATCTTGCCGCCCCCGAACGCGCCGGAATCTTTCACGTGCCGGGCGGTCGAAACGGCTTGGTCTAATTGCAGGGAGACCTTCGATGAAATCCATTTTGTTAGTAGCAGGTGTGAGTATCGCGCTGGCCGGATGCGCCAGCACGGGTCAGCAAACCGCCTGGGGCAAGGCGGGCGTGAGCCGGGTCGATTACGGCACGGACATCGGCATGTGCACGGGCCTCGCCGCAATGCAGAACGCAGGTAACGGCGCTGGCACGGCCGGAGGAATCAGCGGCAAGAACGCGAGCGCCCAGACGGACACGGCGCGCGGCGCGACCGCGGCCAGCGGCGCCGCCGCCGGAGGTTCCGCAGGCAGCACAAGCAACGTCCCCGCGTCGGGCACGTACAGCGGCATGGCCGGATCCGACTTCGTTCAGCGCGCGGCCACCCAGCAGCGTTCGCAGGAGATGCAGGCGAAGCGCATGCAGGCGGAGACCTTCAAGCATTGCCTCGTCGAGCGCGGATACCAGGAATACACGCTGACACCCGAGCAGCGCGCGAAGCTCGCCACCTTCAAGCTGGGCTCCGACGAGTACCACGAGTATCTGTACTCGTTGGGCAGCGACGCCAACGTCGTCGCCTCGCAGGGCGCGAAGAAGTAGTCAGTCCGGCACCACGTCGAAGGCGGCCGTCAGGCGA
>JAEZCN010000150.1 GCA_023433515.1 Pseudomonadota bacterium | reverse complement strand
CCGGGGTGGACGTTCCCTCGGGCATGGTGTTCGCGCCTATCCACTGGAATCGCGCGTTCGCGTCCGACGCGCGCGTCGGCGCGCTGACGAACCCGGTGGTCGATCCGATCTCGGGCGAGCCCGAGCTCAAGCACACGCCGGTTTCGATCGAGCACTTCGAGGCCGAGTGGTTTGGCGTGATGCTGTCCCGAAGCTCGCGCCCGCCGCCGGTGACGCAGTGGTGGACCAAGGTCCAGGGCGAGAAGTTCGTGCGTTACGAGCTCGCGGGTAACCACCCGCGCAACTGGTCGCTCGAGGCGCGGCGCCTGCTCGGCGTTCCGGCCGACGGTGAGGTCTCCAACGTCGACTGGATCGAATACCACGAGCCGAAGCGCCACGTGTACAGAGCGGCGTGGTTCGTCGACGACCGCCTCGAGGCGTGCATCTACTTCGACCGGCGTCCCTCACTACCGGAGCGCGGCTGGCTCGCACGCCTGTTCGGCGGCCGCAAGCTCGACGCCACCGCGCGCGCGGCGATTCTCGCGGGCCGCGCGCTCGAGGGCGCGGACCAGGGGCCGCTCGTGTGTTCGTGCTTCGGTATCGGCCGCAATCCGATCGCCGCTTGCGCCCGCGAACTCGGCGCGGCCGCGACCGCGGTCGAGATCGGCAAACGTCTCAAGTGCGGCACGAACTGCGGCTCGTGCGTCGCCGAGATCCAGGAAATCATCGCCGAGACCGCGAAGAAGTCAGCCAGCGCCTGAAATGGGGACATTCCCTGTTTGCCAGCAAATGGGGACAAGACCTCGATTCCCGGGCGACCCGTCACTCCTCGTCGTCCCTCTGCCCACGCACGACGGAGTCGATCTCCTCATCGGTGATGCCGAACTGCGCTTCCTCCGCCTGGTCGAGCCCGTCGCCGAGCCCGGCCTCGTCGGCGGTGACGATGCGATCCGGCGTAAGGTCCTCGCTCTCCAGGTCGCTCGAATCCTGCTCGACATCGAGCCGCTCGCCGGTGCCGTACCGATCGCTGGTGCTGTCGAGGCCGCCCACGCCGACCATGTCCGCGCCCGTATCCGAGCTGTCGCTGGGGCCAAGTGAACGGATGTCGTGCCCCTTGAGGACTTCCTCGTCCTGATCCGGTACGCGCGCGGGATTGGGTTTGCGTTTGGCGGTCATGGCTGTTTCCTCGGGTGATTCCCGTTCGAGCGCGCGGAACTCCTCCAGTGCCCGAACGTTGGATTCATCGCGCGTAGGACGAAGCGCCGGCCGACGCTGAATAAATCAGACGAATTGGGGTATCTTCGCGCGTCCGGATCGTCCAGGACGCGGCCGGCGGGCTCGATACACAGACTCATATGAGCCGATGAAAATCAGGGACACACCTGTTTATTGACGACACGCGGCGGTTATCGTCGCGAACAAAGGGGAGGGGCGCCGTGACCGATCGCAGAGAGTTCCTGCAACAAACCATTGCGGCCGGCGCACTCGCCGCCGCGGCCGCATCGCCGGGCGCGTTCGCGCGCAAGGCCCGCCTGCCGCGCACGTTCAAGCTCAAGTACGCGCCGCACTTCGGCATGTTCAAGGCGCATGCGGGCGACGATCACGTCGCGCAGCTCGAATTCATGGCGGCGCAGGGCTTCCGCGCGCTCGAGGACAACGGCCTCATGGACCGCCCCGTCGACGTGCAGGAGAAGATAGGCGCGACGCTCACGCGGCTCGGCATGACGATGGGTGTGTTCGTCATCGACGGCGGCGACAACTGGAAGACGTCGCTCGCGACCGGCAAGCCGGAGTTCCGCGAGAAGTTTCTCGAGACCTGCCGCAAGGCAGTGGACGTCGCGAAGCGCGTCAATGCGCGTTGGGCCACGGTCGTGCCCGGCTATTTCGAACGCAAGTTGCCCATCGGCATCCAGACCGGCCACGTGATCGACACGCTGCGCGCCGGCGCGGAAATTCTCGCGCCCCACAACCTCACGATGGTGCTCGAGCCGCTGTCCGACAATCCGGACCTGTTCCTGCGCACTTCGGATCAGGCTTACGCGATCTGCCGCGCGGTAGATAGTCCTGCGTGCAAGATCCTCTACGACATGTACCACATGCAGCGCAACGAGGGCGACATCATCGCGCACATCGATCGCGCCTGGAGCGAGATCGCGTATTTCCAGATCGGCGACAACCCGGGCCGCAAGGAACCAGGCACGGGCGAGATGAACTACCGCAATCTCTTCAAACACATCAGCTCGAAGGGATTCTACGGCAACTTCGGCATGGAGCACGGCAACGCGCGGCCCGGCAAGGAAGGCGAGCAGGCGCTCATCGACGCGTACGTGGCGGCAGACAGCTTCTAGGAGTCCTCGCATGAAAACTTCCCTGCGCGCGAAGTGCGCGTTGCTCGTTCTTGCTGCCGGTTCGACGGGTCTGGCCATGGCCGCCACCCCGCCGGCGCCGCCGGCGGACTCCGCGCCGCGCATCGTGCCGCTCGAGATCTTCACCGTGCCGGACGGGCTCGAGGTCACGGTGTGGGCGCAGTCGCCCATGCTGAAGAATCCGACGAACATCGACATCGACGCGCAGGGCCGCATCTGGGTGACGGAAGGCGTGAACTACCGCCGCCACAAGGATCGCGACCCGAAGGGCGACCGCGTGGTCATTCTCGAGGACACCGACGGCGACGGCCGCGCGGATACCTCGAGTGTGTTCGTGCAGGAGCCGATGCTGGTCGCGCCGCTCGGCATCGCCGTGCTCGACGACAAGATCATCGTCTCGAACGCGCCCGATCTCATCGTCTACACGGACGTGAACCGCGACCGCAAATTCGACCCCGCGGTCGACAAGCGCGAGGTGCTGCTCACGGGCTTCGACGGGCGCAATCACGATCACGCGCTGCATTCGGTGACGTTCGGTCCGGACGGCCGCTGGTACTTCAGCCAGGGCAACGCGGGCGCGTTCTTCACGGATCGCGGCGGAAAGACATTCCGCATCGGCAGTGCCTACGATCCGGTGCCGGACGGCGGAGCTCAGCCGGTATACGGTCCGCGGCCGTCTTCTTATGCCGGCGCGCCCAGCGACGATGGGCACGTCTATGTTGGCGGCTTCTCGGCGCGCATGCAGCCCGACGGCACCGGCGTCGAGATCCTCGGCTTCAATTTCCGCAACAGCTACGAACAGACGGTCACGAGCTTCGGCGACATCTTCCACAACGACAACGACGATCCGCCGGCCTGCCGGACTACCTACCTGATGGAATACGGCAACCTCGGCTGGTTTTCGCGCGACGGCAAGCGATTCTGGGGCGCGGACCGGCGACCCGGTCAATCGATTCCGACGGCCGAGTGGCGCCAGGATGATCCCGGCGTCATTCCCGCGGGTGACGTGTATGGCGGCGGCGCGCCGACCGGCATCGTGTTCAACGAAGGCGACGGACTCGGCAAGAAATATCGCGGACTGCTGCTGTCGGCCGAGGCCGCGCGCAACACGATCTTCGGCTACCTGCCGAAGGCGGAGGGCGCGGGTTACCGGCTCGATCGTTTCGACTTCCTGACCAGCAACAAGGCGCAGGCCTTCGCGGGCACGGACTTCAAGGGCGGCAAGGTCAACGAGGAAATCCAGACGTTCTTCCGGCCGTCGGACGTCGCGGTCGGTCCGGATGGGGCTATCTACGTCGCGGACTGGTTCGATCCGCGCGTCGGCGGTCACGACGACAAGGACGACACGACGTCGGGGGCTATCTACAGAATAGCGACGAAGGGCTTCAAGCCGCGGATCCCGCAATTCGATGCGTCGACGCTCGAAGGGCAGGTGACCGCGCTGCGCAGTACCGCGGTCAACGTGCGCAAGCTCGGATTCGACGGACTCGCCGCGCGCGGCGCCGAAGCGTTGCCGGCGGTGACGAAGCTGCTCGACGACGAGAATCCGTACATCCGCGCGCGTGCCGTGTGGCTGCTCCCGCGGCTCGGTCCCGAAGGCATCGCCAAGGTGGAAAGTTTGCTGGCCGGCAACGACGCGATGCTGCGCGTCACCGCGTACCGCGCGCTGCGCCAGGTCGGCCGTGCGCAGGCGTATGCGGCGAAGCTCGCGCGCGATCCTTCGCCCGCCGTGCGGCGTGAAGTCGCGCTGTCGCAGCGTGACGTGTCGTTCGAAGATTCGCGCGACATCCTGCTGGCGCTGGCCGCCGGGTACGACGGCGCGGATCGCAGCTATCTCGAAGCCTGGGGCATCGGCGCGACCAACAAGGAAGCGGACTTGTATGCCGCGTTGGCGTCTTCCGCGCCCGGCGCGGACGCGACCGCGTGGCCGCGCAAGTATTCGGATCTCGTGTGGCGCCTCACGCCCGCGGCGGCGGTGAGTGCATTCTCCGCGCGTGCGCAGGCGGCTTCGCTGCCGGCGAGCGAGCGCACGAAGGCGATCACGGCGCTCGGCTTCATTCCCGCCAACGAATCGGCGGCGGCGCTGCTCGACATCGCGCAGCAGGGCAGCCGCGATCTGCGCGAGAACCCGGCATTGTGGTGGCTGCTCAACTACAAGAGTTCACGCTGGGCGGACGCCGGCGTCGACGCCGAACTCAAGCGGCGTGGTTTGTTCGACCCGGATACCGTGGCGGTCGACGAAGTCACCGTACCCGCGCCCGCGCAAGCCGGAACGCTGCCGCAGGTCGCGGAGATCGCCAGACTACGCGGCGACGCCAAGCGCGGCGCCACCGCGGCGGCCGCCTGCATCATGTGCCATCGCATCAACGGTCAGGGCGTGGACTACGGTCCCGCGATCGAAGGATTCGCGAGCCGGCAGACGAAGGACGTCGTGATCACCGCGATCGTCAATCCCTCGAACGACATCGCGCATGGATTCGACGGAACGGAAGTCACGCTCGTCGACGGTCGGAAGATTCACGGCCTCGTGTTGAGCGGCGGCAATCCACTCATCATCCAGAGCACCGGCGGCGTCACGCAATTGATTCCCGCCAGCATGGTCAAGGAGCGCAAGCGCCTCGGACGTTCGCTGATGCTCGGCGCCGAGCAGTTAGGCCTGACCGCACAACAGGTAGCCGACATCGCCGCATTCCTGAAATAAGGGGGACATTCCCTGTTTCCTAGCAAACGGGGACAGACCTCGCTAGCACCTGCCGGGCGACGGATCAGGTCTGTCCCCGTTTGCTAGGAAACGAGGAATGTCCCCATTAAGCGAGGCCGGACAGATCCTTGTCCTTCTTCGCCTGCAGCGTCTCGCTGAGGGCGACGACCAGCGGCTTCATGAACCACGAATGTTCGGGGCTCGAGGCGACCTCGAAGCCCGCGGTGCGGATCGCTTCGGCGACGATGGGGCCCACCGCCGCGATCTTCGTGCGCGCCAGGGCGCGCTTGACGAGTTGAGCCGGCTGCTGCGTCACGAGCCGCTCGATCTGCAGCTTGCTCGTGAACGCGATCGCATCCACTTCGCCGTTCGCCATGCGCTCGAGCAATGACTTCACGGTCGCATCGTCGGCGGCATTGCCGTAGACATACGGCGCGACGGTGGTGACCTCCGCGCCGCGCTCGCGCAAGAACGTGGTGAGTGGAATGTTCGGATCGTTGCCGTAGAGCTGCACGGCCACCTTGCGGCCCGCGAGTTCGAGCGGCCGCAGCGCCGCGATCACGCCCTCGGTCGTCGGCGCCGTCGCTTCGATGACCGGCCTGAGTCCGAGCTGGCGCAAGACGCGCGCGGGTTTCGGACCACGCGTGATCGTGCGAGTCTTCGCGAGGCCCGCGAGGAAGCGCTCCTGCAACGCCGGATCGTGCTTGTTGATGCACGACAGGATGCGCGTCAGTCCTTCGCCCGTGATCAGGATGAAGTCGTCGAACCCGCCATCGGCGATTCGCACCGCGAACGCGAGTACCGCCGCGCTGTGCGGCGTGTCGTAGATGGTCACGAGCGGGCAGCGCAGCACCTCGGCGCCGCGCCGTTCGAGCAATCCGCTGAATACTTCGAGCTCGCGCATCTCCGGTACGGCGATGCGCTTGCCCTTCAGGTTCCAATCGATCTGTGTCGGACGATTCATGGGTGGTGAGCCCATTGTCACATTAGATGCGCGCGCCCGCGATGCCGACGGCGCCCCAGGTCGTGCGCCAGCGGTGCTTGATGCTCGTGAGCCCGATCAGCGCCAGCAGCGCGAGCGACGCGAACACGAGAAGTCCCGCCTGGTAATGGCCCGTGAGCTGCTTCGACAGGCCCAGGCTCGACGCGAGAAAGAAGCCGCCGACACCGCCGGTCATGCCGACGAGGCCCGTCATCACGCCGATCTCGTGCCGGAAGCGCTGCGGCACGAGCTGGAACACCGAGCCGTTGCCCATGCCGAACGCGAGCATGCCGCCCGCGAACAGCGCGAGCGCCGCATAGACGCTCGTCGGCCGGAAGCTCACGGCGATCAGCGCGAGCGCCGCGAGTAAATACATGAAGCTCAGCGTCTTGATGCCTCCGATGCGATCGGCGAGGGCGCCGCCGATCGGGCGCACCAGCGATCCCACGAAGACGCAGCCGGCGGTGAAGTATCCGGCCTTGACCGCATCGAGGCCGTAATCCGTGTTGAAGTAGATGGCCAGCGACGAGGCGAGACCGACGAACCCGCCGAACGTCACGGCGTAGAAGAACATGAACCACCATGCGTCGCTCATGCGCAGCACCGCCAGGTATTCGTGGAATTTCTTGGGCGGCGGGGTGGTGGGGCTGTCCTTCGCGGCGAAAAGATAGACGACGAACGCGACGGCGAGCGGAATCACGGCGAGGCCGAGCACGTCGTTCCACCCGACCAGCACCGCGAGTCCCGGCGCGAACAGCGACGCGAACACCGTGCCGGAATTTCCCGCACCCGCGATGCCGAGCGCGATACCCTGGTATTGCGGCGGATACCAGCGCGAAGCCAGCGGCAACGCGACGGCGAACGACGCGCCCGCGACGCCGAGAATGATTCCGAGCGCGAGCGTACCGCTGTAACTCCCGATACCGATCAGCCACGCGAGCGACAATCCCGCAATGACGATGACCTGCGCGATGATGCCGGCGCGGCGCGGACGTAGTTTGTCGACGAGGATTCCGAAGACGACGCGCAGCAGCGCACCGGCCAGCACGGGCAGCGCAACCATGAAGCCTTTTTGCGCCGCGTTGAGTCCGAGATCGGCGGACATCTGCACGGCGAGCGCGCCCAGCAACACCCAGACCATGAAACTCATGTCAAAGTAGAAGAAGGCAGCCAGCAAAGTGGGAAGATGTCCCGCTTTCAGGAACTCACGATTGACCACGTCACCCCTCGTCGATGCGATTCAAGTCCCGGACAACATGCAAGTAGCGGACCACGGCGCTTCTCCCGGAATTTCCGTGCCAGGCACCGCCGCGGGCGGCCTGCACGTCGGGGTGGGCTACGCGACGCACCAGGGTGGACGGGCGGAGAACGAGGACTACGCGGCGTGTTATGTCGGCCCGCCGCGACGCGAGCTAACTATCGGCCTCGTGGCCGCGCTGGCCGACGGAATGGGAGGGGCCAAGGGTGGGCGCACGGCGGCGGAAATGGCCGTCCGGGGCTTCATCGAGGCTTGCCTGGGATTGCCGCCCACGCTCGGCGTGGCGCGCATCGGCGCGCTGGCCGCGAATTCCGTCAATCGGTGGATTCATACGCTGGGGCGATCGGACCCGGAACTCAACGGCATGGCCTGCACTTTGAGTGCACTGGTCCTGTGCGGGAGGACCACCCATCTGGTCCATGTTGGGGATTCGCGCATCTACCGGCTGCGCGACAACGAGCTGCAGTCCCTCACCACCGACCACACGCTCGGCGCGCCCGGGACCACCCACGCCCTCACTCGGGCGGTGGGCGCGCTCGACAGCCTGCGCGTCGATCATTTCAAGGAAACCGCGCACCTGCACGATCGTTACCTCATCTGCAGCGATGGCGTGCACGGCGCGCTTTCGAATCGCGAGATACACGGATTGCTGGCCCGGAGAGCCGCGCCGCAGGAGACCGCGCGCGAGCTCGTCGAACGCGCCGTCGTTAGCACCGAATCGGACAACGCGACCGCGCTCGTGCTCGACATTCTGGCATTACCCTCCGCGCAGTACGGCGACCTCGAGCTCGCGGCCGCGGAGCAGCCGCTGCTGACTCCGCCCACCATCGGCGCCGTCATCGATGACTACGCGCTCGGCGAGATGCTCGCGGACGGCCAGTACATGCGCGTGTTCCGCGCGCGCGACTTGCGCGGCGATAGAGAGGTGGTCCTCAAGTTTCCGAAAGCGCGTCCCGGCCTCGACTCCCACCTGCGCACCGCGCTGCTGCGCGAGATGTGGATAGCCAGTCACGTGCGCAGTCCCTTCGTGACCGAGTCGCTCGAGCCGCCGCCCGAGCGCCGCACCTGTCTTTATGGCGTGCTGCCTTTCTATGACGGAGAGACGCTCGAGGCGCGGCTCCTGCGTCGCCCGCAGGTGACGCTCGCGGCCGGACTCGAGATCGCGCTCAAGCTGACGAAGGCGGTCGCGGCGCTGCACCGCGCCGGCATCATCCATCGCGACATCAAACCCGAGAACGTGATGCTCGAGACGGACGGCGGCCTCAAGCTCATCGATCTCGGCGTCGCGCGGCTGCGGCAGTTCGAGGATGCGCTGACGCACGAGGTGCCCGGCACGCGCAGCTACATGGCGCCGGAGCTGTTCGGCGGCTCGCCGGCCGACGAAGGCACCGACATCTTCGCGCTCGGCGTCACGGTCTACCGCATGTTCGCGGGCGGCGCATATCCGTATGGTGAGGTCGAACCGTTCGCCCAGCCGCGACTCGGCAAGTCGACTTCGTTGACGAAGTACCGGCCGGATCTCCCCGCGTGGCTCGAGCGCACGATTGCGCGTGCGATCGCGCTCGATCCACGCGAACGCTTCGCCGACGCGATCGAGTTCGCCTTCGAGCTCGAACATGGATCGCTGCGCGCCGTCCCGCATTCGATCGAACGGCCCTCGTTGTACGAACGCAATCCACTGCGATTCTGGCAGGGCATCTCGGCTCTGTTGTTCGTTGCATTGCTGGTGGCACTCGCCCACCTGGCCTGAGATTCACCGGCTCGGTGCCAGGCGCCGATCCGGCAATTCGCGATAGTGCGCTCCAATCGCGCGGGTCGCCGTTTGCCGGCGGCTTTCACCCAGGATTTGATCCGCGCCATGTCCGGGCGACGCGGGACTGCACAAGATTGACGGCGCGCGTGCACCCCTCCGCCGTGTTTCGGTGCAGGACGCCGAAAACAGCGGCCCGGCTGCGAAAAGGTCCCCGGAAAAACGCCTGGCATAGGGATTGCTTTACTCCGCGTGCACAGCGGGGGGCTGATGCGGCCTAACTAATTTTCACGGGAGGTAGTACCGATGAAGTCCCTGTTCGCGTGCACGTCACTGCTTGCGGCCGGTCTTGGCGTCACGCACGCCGGCGAAACCGATTCGTTGAAGTCGGCGTTCGGTGGCACGAAGCTGATCCTCGACACACGACTGCGCGTCGAGACCGTCGAGCAGGATGGTCTCGCCGAAGACGCGCACGCCACGACACTGCGCGCGCGACTCGGTTTCGAAACCGGCAAGGCGTGGAACACCACGCTGCTCGTCGAAGGCGAAGCGGTGGTTCCGGTCGACAACGACTACCGACCGGATCCGACCGTGCCGACCATGGTCACTTACCCGGTGGTTCCGGATCCGGAAGCCTACGAAGTCAACCGCTTCCAGCTGACGAACACGTCGCTTCCCGGCACGACGATCACGCTCGGGCGCCAGCGCCTCGCGCTCGACGATCAACGCTTCGTGGGCCCCGTCGGCTGGCGCCAGAACGAGCAGACGTTCGATGCGCTGCGTATCGTCAACAAGAGCATCAAGAACCTCGTGTTCGACGCCACCTACGTCACCCGGGTGAATCGGGTCTTCGGGCCGGATTCTCCGCAGGGACATTACGAAGGCGACAGCGGGCTGCTCAACGTCGGCTACCAGACGAAGGTCGGCAGGATCACGGCGTTCAACTATCTACTCGACTTCGAGAACATCGTGGGCGTACCGGCCGCGGTCCGCGACTCGACCAACACCTACGGCGCGCGTTTCGCGGGCGACTTCGCCGCGAGCGAGAAGGTGAAGATCACGTACGTGGGCTCGTACGCGACGCAGTCCGACTACGCCGACAACCCGCTCGACTTCGAGCTCGATTACTACAACGTCGAAGGCGGCGTGACCGTGAGGCAATTCGGCTTCTCGGTCGGCATCGAGAACATGGAAGGCAACGGGGTGAAGGGCTTCGCGACTCCGCTCGCAACGTTGCACAAGTTCCAGGGCTGGGCCGACAAGTTCCTCGCGACGCCGCCGAACGGAATCGAGGACAAGTACGTGAACCTGAGCGCCAACTTCAAGGCCGCGGGCGGGCTCGATACGCTCGGCATCGTCCTGAGTTATCACGACTACGAAGCCGAACGCATCGGCGCGGATTACGGCAGCGAGATCAACGTCTCGCTGGCTGCGAAATACAAGAAAGTGAACGTCATGCTGAAGTTGGCCGACTACGACGAGGGCGTGCTCGCCGCGGCGCGCAACACGCAGAAGCTCTGGATGCAGCTCGAATACCTCTGGTGAGGAAGAGGTTCGTGGGTGCCGGGTGAGAAAATGCCGGTTCGGTCGCTGGCGACCCGCCGACGGGCGCGGAGCCGCTGACTCAGCATTTTCTCACCCGGCACCAACCGGCTACATGCCGAGGTGCGCGCGCAGGAATGCTTCCGACTTGCGCAGCAGGTCGGCGCGCGCGGTTCCGTCGAACAGATCGTGCCGGAGATCCTGGTACACGACGAGTTCGCTCGGAATCCGCGCGCGACGCAGCTCCTTGTACATCCGGCGCGACTGGTCGATTTCCACGTTGAAGTCGCTCGTGCCGTGGAACATGAGCACGGGCGCCTTGAACGACTTCGCGCGCTGCGCGGGCGAGCCTTCCTCGATGTGCGGGCCCTTGCCGATCATGTCCGCGACGATGAACCGGTTGGCGTGGATCGCGGACTGGTTGCGGTACAGCCGGAGGTCCGTCACCGGGGCGACCGCGATCACCGCCTTGAAGAGATCCGCGTCGAGCACGTTCGCCTGCAGCGCCGCGTAACCGCCGTAGGACCAGCCGAATATCGCGAGCTTGTCGGGATCGGCCATGCCCTGCGCGACCAGCCAGCGCGCGCCGTCGCAGATGTCGCCGACCGACACCTTCCAGCTCTGGAATCCATTGTTGAGGAACCACTCGTCGCCGTAGCCGGAGGATCCGCGGAAATTGGGCTGGAGCACGACGAAGCCGCGCTGCGCGAAGAACTGGGCTATCCAGTCAAAGCCCCACTCGTAACGCTCCTCGGGACCGCCGTGCGGCATCACGATCGCGGGCAGGTTCTTCGCGTCGGTCACGCCCGGCGGCAACGTGAGATAACCCGGGATCTCGATCCCATCCGCGGCCGGAAAGTTGATGGCCTTCACCGGCGACAGCTTCTTGCCCTTCAGCGCCGGCCTCGAGGCGGTGATTTCGTCGAGCGCCTTGCGGCTGCGGTCGAACACGTACCATCTGCCCGGATCGACGTCGCTGCTCGCGCGCACGATCACGATCTGCTCGTCGGCGCTCGCGCTCTTGAAATCGATGAGCGGCAGATCGGGCAGGGCGCGCTCGATCATCGCGTGGATGTTTTCGTACTCGGGATCGAAATACTTCACCTGGCGGCGCTCGGTCACGTAGCGCGCGCCGATGACGCGGCCCGCGCGGCCCACCCTGACCACATCGTCGACGTCCACCTCGGGCGAGGCGAACACCAGTTCGCTGCGCATCGATCCGTCGAGCGCGACGCGATACAACGCGTAGCGCCCATCCAGTGGCTGCAGCACGTACACCGAGTTGGTGGCGGCGTCGACGCCCACGGGCACCATCCCCGAGCCGCGGCCGCCGTTGGTGCGGTCGGCGGTGTATGAACCGAGCTTGCGCCAGTCCCGCTCGCCGACACGCCGGTAGAAGTGAGTGTCGATCCCACGCAGGTAGCCCGATTCGGCCACCGACGCCGTGGTCATGATGCGGACTTTGCCGCGACCGTCAGACAGGTAGTTGACGACTTCCCGTCCCGGACGCTCGATCTGCGTGACCTTGCCCGTGCGCGTGTCGATGCGATCCACGCCGAGTCCGTCCTGGAGACGCGCGGTGAGCCGGCCGACGCTTTTCTCCGGCACGTAGGTTCGCGCCATCAGGACCTGGCCGTCCTCGCCGTTGAGCCAGTCGATGACTTCACCGTCGAACGGGCGGCGGCTGAGTTGCTTCATCGTGTCTTTCTCGCCGAGCGAGAGCTGGTTCTTGCCGTCCGCGTCCAGCGCGATCGTGCGGAGCATGGGCAGCAATACCGTATCCACCCGCTGCACGCCGTACAGCGAACACACCAGGCGATCGCTGCCGGACCATTGGCAGCCGACCATGTTCATGGGTTTGCCATCGGTACGCGCGGCGTGCCGCTCGACTCCGGTCGTCAGGTCGACGACGACCAGCGTGGCTCCGCCCTCATCGTCCGGGCTCACGTATGCCAGGCGCTTGCCATCGGCGGACAACGAAGCGGAACTGGCATGGTCGAGCTCACCGAACCGGGCCGCGTCGTCCTGTGTCCCGGGGTTTCCCTGATCCGCAGCCACCGGCATGCCCGCCAGAAGCAGCAGCAAGGTGAAGGCGTATCGCGTGATGGGCATGACCTGTGCCTCGGGTTCCCGCAGGCACAGACTGCCTCAACCGGGGCCACTCTTTAAATGAGGTGTTCGGGCAGACCCGGCCGGGTGACATAAAGTCGATATCTTTCAAGGCGCTGGGCCAGCCCCGACCCCGCGGCCACTACCCGGGCTTGCGGCACGGAGGGGTGCTGCCTATACTGCGCGCCCTTTCGCCGGGGTCCCGTGCCTGTGCACAGTACCCAAGCGATTGATTTCCAGCGAAATCGGGCGAGGTTGGGAGAGTTCTTCGGGACTCGATTAACCCAAGACCACTCGAGCTTCGCGGCCCCACGTTCGTGGATGGCCGCGCGCTCTCGTGTTCTCCCTCCAACGACTAGCTACCCGCGCACGCCAATTGTAGTTGTGCGCGTTTCGCGCACGACGACGTGCGCGAAGAACGAGAGGAAAGTCATGAGCGTTGCTCTTATCGGCCGCAAGGCCGGCATGACTCGCATCTTCACGGATGCGGGCGAGACGGTTCCGGTAACCGTCATCGAAGTGCTGCCGAACCGCATCACTCAAGTGAAGTCCGTC
>JAEZCN010000053.1 GCA_023433515.1 Pseudomonadota bacterium | reverse complement strand
TCAACGCGAGCAGGTTGGTCTGGAACGCGATCTCGTCGATCACGCCGATGATGTCGGCGATCTTCTTGCTCGCCGCGTTGATGCCGCCCATCGCGGCCACCGCATTGCTCACCACCGCGCCGCCCTTCTCGGCCTGCTGGCGCGCGGCCAACGCGAGCTGGTTCGCCTGGCCGGCGTTGTCGGCGGTCTGCCTGACGGTCGAAGTCATCTGCTCCATCGACGAAGCGGTTTCCTCGAGGCTCGACGCCTGCTCCTCCGTGCGCTGCGACAGGTTGGTGTTGCCGCGCGAGATCTCCTCAGCGCCCATCTGCACCTGCGCCGCCATGCCCTTCACTTCGGACACGACTCGCGCCATGTTGCCAACCAGCGAATTCACCCCGGTGCCGATCGAGACATACAGGCCCGTCTTGCCCTCGAGATCCATCGAGCGCGTGAGGTCGCCATCGTTGGCGCCCTGCACGAGCCGGTTGAGCTCGCTGACCACGTCGGCGACGCTCGTGACGAGGCCGTTGAGCCCGGTCGCGAGGACTTCGAAGAACCCGGTCTTGCCCTCGATCGAGATGCGCTGGTCGAGTTTGCCGTCGGCCACCGCGTGCACCAGGTTGCCGATCTCCTTCTCGGCCGCGACTTCCTGCGAGCGGTCCTGCCACTCGACCACCGTGCCGATGCGCTTGCCGTCGCCGTCGACGATGGGATTGACGATGATCTGCAGCGTGCGCGAACCGATCACGAACTGCGAGTTCGCGGTCTGCCGCAGCTCCGCGATCTGCTCGCGCTGGCGCGCGCCATCGGTGAAAAACACTTCCAGATTCTCACCCACCAACCGCGCCGCATCGAACCGCGGCGAGACCGTGCGGAAATCCGCCTGCGCGACGGTCATGAGCTTCTGCGCGGCCGGATTCAGGTAGATGACGTTGTGCTGGTCGTCCGCCACGACCACGTTGACCGAGGACGCGTCGAGGGCCTGCTTGATCCGCTCGCTCGCCGTCGCGCGCGCGCGTTCGGCTTCGGCGGCCTTGCGGTCGCTTTCGACGCGCGCCGACAAACCGCCCTGCATCTGGCCGAGCGCGTGCATGAGCTGGCCGAGCTCGTCGGGCGATTCCTCGCCGATGTGATTGTCGAATTTGCCCTCCGCGAGCCGCGCGAACACGTCGTTCGCCGCCGAGAGTTTCTGCGCGATGTAACGCGTCACGAGGTTCTGGATGTAGAACGCGAGGATCACGAACAGCAGTACCACCACGACTTCCGCGGTGAGCATGATCTGGCTGCGGGTCGCGCGTTTCGTCAGTCGATCGGACAGCTCGGCGAGCAGCTCGATCCGCAGCGCCGAGAAGTCCTTCGTGAGCTGCTCGACCTCGGACGACACTTCCTTTGCGGTCGACGTCGACAGCGATCCCACGTTCTGCGCGTCCATCGACGTCAGCGCCCGGTCGAGGCGTTCCTTCAGCGCGCGGGCCTTCGTGACGATCGGCGAGTCGGCATTCTCCTTCGTGTTGTAGATGTTGATCAGGTTGTGGCTCGCGACGTCGAGGCGCTGGCGCGCGCCAGCCGCCTGCTTGGCGAG
Organism: Pseudomonadota bacterium; assembly: GCA_023433515.1. Classification (GTDB taxonomy): domain Bacteria; phylum Pseudomonadota; class Gammaproteobacteria; order Steroidobacterales; family Steroidobacteraceae; genus CADEED01. The sequence continues at coordinate 1,366 of JAEZCN010000053.1, read as the reverse complement.
CTGCATGAACGTGCTGACATCGGTGTCGCCTTCCACGATGAGATCCATCGCGCGGCGCGAGCTCGCGAGCGCTTCGACGCCCTTCGGAATCTCGAAAAGGCCGGCCTGCACCAGCGCGAAGGTTTCCGGAACCGGGTCGAGGTTCAGGCCCGACGCCTCGGAGATGGCGCGCACGCGATCGTGCGCATCCACGATCAATTCGGGGATGGCCTTGACCCGCGTGACCTCGTCGACGTCGGCCGCCGTGACCGCGGCGACGCGCGCGCGCAGGTCGGCCCAGCCGGAGGTGGTGGCGAGTTTGCGATTGCCCTCTCTCACGAGTGCATCGATTCGCGAGGCCGCCTGTTTGATCGCGGCTTCGTGCTCCTGCATCTCGACGCGTTCCTCGTCGGCGCCGAACGCCACGGCCATCGTGTGCTCGCGGTACTCGGACAGGTTCGCCGCGATGGCGACCAGCTCGGAGGCCCAGTCGAGACCCTCGTCTTCGGCAATCGCGAAATTCATCGCCTTGACTTCGGCGCGAATCGCGAGGAAGGAGAGCCCACCGATCGGGATCAGCATGGCGATCGCGATCAGCAGGAACTTGCCGCGCAGGGGTAGTTGGGTGATGTACTTTTTCATAAATGACTCGTTGAGAATCAATGTTTGGATTGCATGGTCGTCAGAACTCGGTCCAGTCCGACTCGCCGCTCGCCGCCTTATTGAGGGCTGCGGGAGCGGGATTCGCGAGTGGTGAATCCGCCCACGGACGATTCCTCGAGCGGCGCTCGACGCGCACCGGCGGCGCCTGCGGCGCGGACTCGGCTTCGTGGCCGCGCGCGGTGCGGTCGACGCGATAGGCCGAAACCAGCGCGTTCAGCGCCTGTGACTGTTCGAAGATGGCCTGGCTGGCGGCCGCGGCTTCTTCGACGAGCGCGGCGTTCTGCTGCGTGCCCTCGTCCATCTGCATGACGGCCTTGTTGACCTGCTCGATGCCGGAGGATTGTTCGCGCGACGCCGCGGCGATCTCCGCCACGATGTCCGTAACCTTCTTCACCGCGTTGACGATTTCTTCGAGTGTCTTGCCCGATTCGTCTACGAGGCGGCTGCCTTCATCCACCTTCGCTACGGAGTCCTGGATCAACGCCTTGATTTCCTTCGCGGCGGTTGCCGAGCGGCCCGCGAGGTTGCGCACTTCGGTCGCCACGACCGCGAAGCCGCGGCCCTGTTCGCCCGCCCGTGCCGCTTCGACGGCCGCGTTCAACGCGAGCAGGTTGGTCTGGAACGCGATCTCGTCGATCACGCCGATGATGTCGGCGATCTTCTTGCTCGCCGCGTTGATGCCGCCCATCGCGGCCACCGCATTGCTCACCACCGCGCCGCCCTT
>JAEZCN010000027.1 GCA_023433515.1 Pseudomonadota bacterium | reverse complement strand
GCACTTCTCCAGGGTCCACATCAGCGCCGCGGCCACGGTGCCGTGGTGCTCGTCGCTGTCGCCGAACAACGGATGGCGGATGCCGAGCTCGCGGACCGCGGGCATGAGCACGTCGGCGCGCTCCAGTCCGTTGATCGTCGCGTCCATGAGCTGCACGAACTTCTGTTCGCGCAGTTTCAAGTCGTCGCTGAACAGCAGTTTCAGCGTCGGATCGAGCTCGAACAATTTCACATAGAAGAGTTCGGCTGCGACGCGCTTCACAGGTTCTATCGTGTGCCAGCTCCGCTGGATCAGCGTGATGTCTTCATTCGTCATGTATCCACTCCGGTGTCGAGTGGATGGGAGCAATCCGCGTGCCAGCGAAACCAGGGCTAATACGCCCCCTTCTGACGTAATCGCGCACGCGACAGGTGCAATCCGGTCCGCCGCTGTCGATACAGGAGCATCAGCCCTAACAAGATGGTGACCGGCCACTCGATCCGGCCGCCGCCGCCGCTCTTGCTTCCGCTGCTGCCGCCGGAAGTCGGGGGATTTGGCGTCGCCTGACCGGAATTCACCGTGACGGCGATGCTGCCCTCATCGTTGCCGTTCGTGAAATCGTTCACGGCCGAAACGCGCGCGGTGACGACGAAGCTGCCGGACACAGGAGGGTTCAACCTGACGTTCACCTCGACGAACTGATCCTCCAGCCACCCAGGCAGGTCGCACTCGATCGTGGTCGTGCCCGAGCAGATCATGTAAGTCCCGGACAGTGAAATGAACGTGAGACCCGCCGGCAATGTGATCGTGAGCCTTCCATCCGCGACCTCACCCACGCGACGCACTCTGATGGCCGGCAAGTTGAACTGCGTCCCGGCCGTCACCGTGACCGCGGTCGTATCGATCTCGAGTATCGCGTCGCCCACGGGCGTGAGATACATGTTGCCGTAGGCGTAGTTTGAACTCATCCCGTTTTCACCCGGCGCTTCGACGAACGCGGTGACGGAAGTGGAACCCGAGGTCCCGGTGGCCCTGACTACCGCCGAGGCGGTCACGACGGCGTCCGCGGCGAGGTCGCCGAGGTCGCAGGTGTAGTTTCGAGCGTCGACACGGGTGCAGGTCCCCGTGCCGACGGTTACCGAAACCAGCTCGGTTCCCCCACCCGAGTTCACGCTCAAGGTGACGTCGGGCACGGGGTTCGAACCCGCAAATACCTCCAACGGAATCGTCGCTTCCCGGTTCACGACAAGGTATTCGGGAACGGCGCCCGCGACGCGGACACCCACATCGATTGCCGCATCCACGATGATCGGGAACTGGAGGCTGTTATTTTCGGGATTCTCGTCTCCCGCCATCGTGAGGGTTGCGCTGCCCTGGTAAGTACCCGGCACGTCGCTGATCACGGAGAAATCCACGTTCTGATACGAGCTGAGCGGCGGTATGTCGTACGTGCAGCGCAGGTGCTGTGGATCGACGAGTTCGCAGCTCGTCGTAGAGGTGTTGCTCAAGGTGAAACGCGTGAACCTCACCTGCGGCGGCAACACGAGATCCATCACCGCGTTGCTCGAGGCCTGGATTCCGTTCGACCACACCGCGATCGACGCGGATTGCTCGCGAGCCTGAATGAGGCGCTGGAGACTGATATTACTGACCGAGATATCCAGACCATAGAGGACGGTCCAGTGACCGTTGAGCTGGTCGTTCAACGCGTGGTCGTCGACATCCGCGTAGGCAATCAGCGAGACGTGCACGTCTCCGAGCCGGGTGGCCACGCCCTGGATGGAAAACGGCAGCACTTCACCGGCCGCCATCGTGCCGACGACGCAGTCGTATCGCCAGCTCTCGATCCGCGTGCAGGCGTTTCCGCCCAACGTCACCGAGCTGATGTCGTCGAGCGCAGCCGGGTCCTGCATGTACAGACTGACGTCGACGCGCACACCGTCGAGCGGTTGCGTCCCGTAGGAACGCAGGTTCGCCCGGTACTCGTACGGCATGTCGTACTGAACGTAGCTCGTGAACGGCAGGGCCTCGAGTCCCACGTCGTGCACCGCGGATACGCTCATCTGGAAGTTGGCGTTGTTGTTGGAATAGTCCCCGTCGTTGTCGGCGGTCAGGAACACGTTGCCCGACATCGCATCGCCCACCCGCGCCGCCCTCGTGTGCACGACGATCGTTCGGGTCTCGCCGGCGGGAATGTCACCCACGTTACAGATCGTCTGCGGAGTACTGTAGTGAGCGCACGTAACGCCCGCCGGCGCCGTGAACGACTCCCCCTGGAGGCCGCCGCCGTTCACGTTCACGCGCACATTGCGCACCGTGTGCGTCCTGACGGAAGACAACGTCACCGTAACGTCCACCATGTCGCCGAACATCGCCGTCGGAACGGACGTCTCCACGGCGACGGACACGTCGACGTTGTGTGCGACATCGATATAGCCGCCCTGGCGGTTGTTGCGCGTGTTCTGGTTGTTGGACGCGGACACCGTCGCCTCGGTCGAGTAGCCGCCAGACTGTCGGGGCAGGAACGTGAGCTCGACCAGCTTCGTGGCGCCCGCGGCGATCGAGCCAACGTCGCAGATCACGTCGAGCGAAACCGTGCAGCTCACGCCGGGAGTCGTCGCCGTGAGCTCGAAGATGTTAGGGGGGATCCGCACGACCAGCCGCACGTCATTCACCGCGAGCGTGCCAGTCGAATGCAATTGGAAGGGCACGATCAACGGCTCCTCCAGCTCGCCGAACACTGCGATCTGAGTCTGCGGCAGCTCCACCTTCGCGTAGACGGCCGGTGTGACACACGACGCCTGCGCGAGGAACGAGCCGATCGCATTGAGGCTGCACTGGGAGAACTCCTGGCTGCCGTTGAGAATGGGCGCCATGAGGAAATCGTCCGGCACGCTCGCGCAGGCGCCGACACCATCGTGCTCGGCGCCGAGGTTATGGCCGAGCTCGTGCGCCATCACCAGCGCACTCGAGACGAAACCGAGCCAGCCCTCGCTGAGCGACACCCCGTCGCTCGTGGAGCACGCGCCATCGATCCGCGCGATGCCGGCCACGTCATCGTCGAGATCGCGCCCGGTGAACAGATGTGCAATGCCGGTCGCGGCGACCGCCGGCGTGTTCTGCCGGTAGGTCGAAAGCTGTCCGAGCAGCGTGGACGGATTGGTCGACGTGAAAGGATCGCCCGCCGCGGGTATCGTTCTCACGTCGGAGGGAACGATCAGCAGACCTAACTGCTCGGCGTAGATGCCATCCACGATGTTGTAGGCGGCCATCATGTTACCGATCGGATCACCGAAGCTGTTCACGAACGCACTGTCGCCGATCATCGAGATTTCGATCTGCAGGGTGGAAATCGCGATGGCCTGCGTCCGTACCTGCAGTTCGGCGACCATGTTGCGGTACTGCGTGAGAGCGTTGTTCGCCGCGAGGCCGTCCGGTGACGGGCCGTTGCCGCAAAAGGCTTCCGGCAGGAGATTGGTGGCGTCAGACAGCCGGAAGATCACCGTCTCGTCCGGCCGGGCCGCGAGCGGCACGCCCAGCGAGCCGGCCACGTTCCGATACCGGGTGACGACATACAGGTCGCGGCCATCCCAGATCACACCTTCGCTCGCGCCCCCGCGCTCGGTCAGGCGCACCCATGAGCCCGGCTGACCATCCAGCGTGCCGCGCCAGAGGCGTGTTCCGGCGACCGCGGTGCTTTGCTTCAGTCTCAGCCGCGCGAGCGCGCGATCATTGCTTTCGAGGTGCAGCGCGAACCGGCGCCCGTACGCATCGAACTGCGTCTGGGTCGTGCCCGGATTCACCGTGATCTTTTCGGCGAACCTGATGTGTGGCGGCTCGGCCGCCGGGACTACCGCCGAAAGCGCGAGCGCCAGCAGCGCCGCGACGAAACTTCTCCCTGTACCCACCCTCGGCTCCTCCGCCTCTCTGGGCGGTTCGGTAGTTGGGCGCATCATACGGGTGCGGCTCAGGCGCGGCTATAACGGTATGCATATGACGGATCAGGATGTTCGCATCGTGAGCCGAGCCGCCACCCCCTAAACTCCTCGGGGTTGACGGGGGTGAACTTCATGAGACTTCTATCGATCGTGAGTCTTGCGCTGCTGGCGTGCTCACCGGCCGCGCGCGCGCAGACCTGGACACCGGACAACGGCAACGGAACCTTCACCAATCCGCTGTTTTACGAGGAGTTCTCCGACCCGGACATGATCCGCGTGGGCGCGGATTTCTACCTGACCGGCACGACGATGCACTCGATGCCGGGACTGCCCGTGCTGCGTTCGAAGGACCTGGTGAACTGGGAGTTCATGAGTTACGCGATGCAGCGTCTCGATCTCGGCCCGGCGTTCCGGCTCGAGGACGGCAAGAACATCTACGGCCAGGGAATCTGGGCGCCCTCCTTCCGGTATCACGACGGCACGTTCTACATATTCAGCAACGTCAACGGGCAAACCACCCAGATTTTCAGCGCGAAGGATCCGCGTGGACCGTGGCAGCACCGTTCGATGAAGCGTGCGCTGCATGATCTGTCGGTGCTGTTCGACGACGACGGCAAGGTCTACGCGATCTGGGGCTATCGCGGCATCCAGTTCGCGCAGCTCAACGACGCGCTCGACGACATCATTCCCGAGACGGAGCGCGAGATCATTCCCGAGACCGCCGGCATGGGCGAAGGCGTGCATTTCTACAAGATAGACGGCAAGTACTTCATCGTGAGTGCGTGGTACGCCGGGCGCATGCGCATGCCCGCGGCGCGCGCCGACAAGCCGGAGGGGCCGTACGAGGTCAACCAGGCGATCAGCATCGACGAGGATTTCGGGCTGCCGCAGGGCAATCGACTCGCGGACGCGTGGGCGCGCAGCAAGCCCTACGTGATCCGGCCGGGAGATCCCAAGCTCACCGGAACACTTTCGCTGCACCAGGGCGGAATCATCCAGACACCGCTCGGCGAGTGGTGGGGATTTTCGATGATCGATTACAACTCGGTGGGTCGTCTCACCGCGCTGTCGCCGATCACGTGGAAGGACGGCTGGCCGTATTTCGGATTGCCCGGGAACCTGCGGCGCACGCCGCGCACGTGGGTGAAACCGGAGACCGCGCAGCCGCAGCCGATTACCGTGCCCTACGTGCGCAACGACGATTTCTCCGGGCCGCGGCTCGCGCACATCTGGCAGTGGAACCACGTGCCGGTAGATAGTGCGTGGGCATTGAGGGATGGTTCGTTGCAGCTGACCGCGTTGCCGGCCACGAGTCTCTGGGATGCGCGCAACACGCTCACGCAGCGCTCGATCGGGCCGCGCTCATCGCCCGTCGCGGTGCTCGATACTTCCGCGCTGCGCGATGGAGACGTGGCGGGCCTCGCGTTGTTCAACCGGCCCTATGCGTGGATCGGCGTCGAGCGCGTCGACGGCAAGACGCGCATCGCCCGGTTCGATGACCTCACCGAGCGGACCCAAAGGCGCGAGCTCGACGCCACGAAGATCTGGCTGCGCGCGGACTGCGACTTCATCACCGAGCGCGCTACGTTTTCGTATTCGGTCGATGGCAGGAACTACCTGCCGCTCGGCGAGCCCTTCACGATGGTGTTCCAGCTCGGCACGTTCCAGGGCATTCGTTATTCGCTGTTCGCGTTCAACACCGCGGGTGGCAATGGCGGGACGGCGGCGTTCGATTCGTTCACGGTCGAGCAGCCGCATCCGCGCGGGCTGATGCGGCCCATTCCGTTCGGCCAGGTAGTTCGGCTCGGGTCGGTCGGTGCGACTCATGGTCTCGCGGTCGAAGGCGACGTGCTCAGCGCCGCAGCGCCCAGCGACTTCCGCGTGCGCGACATGAAACTCGGCCGCGTGGCGCTCGAACACAAGAAGAAATTCGTGAGCATCGCGGCCGACGGCGCCGCGACACTGACCCGTAACGCACCCGGCGACGCGGAGTCCTTTCAGTGGATAGAGACGCCGAACGGCGATCTCGTACTCATGTCGCTTGCGACCCACCGCTTCCTGCGAATCGATCCGGCGACGCGCCGCATCGTCGCGGACAGCCCCGGTCCGCTGCCGGATGGCAGCGACGGCGTGCGATTCGCGATCAGGGATCGGTGACCGACGCGACCTGCAGCTCCCTGCCACGCGCCTTGCGGATCGCCTCCGCCAGCTCGAGTACCGCGGACGCGTAGAACGTGGAGCGGTTGTAACGCGTGACGACTTCGAAGTTGTTGAAGCCCGCGTAGTACTTCGAGGGTTTCCCGGGCGTGGGCAGCTCGAAAATGGAGATCGGCCCGGCCGGCGGCTCGCGGCCCGAAAACACCACGCCCTTGAGCTGCGCTTCGAGCACGTCGTGCACGCGGTCGAGCCCGCTGATCAGGTCGCTTTCGCTGCCCGGCAGCAGTCGGACGGGCGCCTTCGGCGGCTCGCCCGGGATCCAGCCGAATTCCCGGATGTAGTTGCCGACGCTGCCGATCGCATCGGGTGCGCTCGCACGCAGGTTCACCTCACCATCACCGTCGAAGTCGACCGCATAGCGGCGGTAACTGGACGGCATGAACTGCGGGAGTCCGACGGCCCCGGCGTACGAGCCCTTGATGACCAGTGGATCGACCCGCTTCTCGCGCGCCAGCAGCAGCAGTTCCTTCAGCTCGTTGCGGAAGAAATCCTGGCGGCGCGCGCCGTCGAAAGCGATCGTCGCGAGCGCGTCGATGGCGCGGAACGAGCCCGTGTTCTGCCCGTAACGGGTTTCGACGCCGATGATGCCGAGGATCAGTTCCGGCGGAACCCCGAATTCCTGCTCCGCGCGGTCGAGGTATTCGGCGTGTTCGGTCCAGAACTTCGTGCCGGCGGCAATCAGGTCCGGCGTCAGGAATCTGGAGCGATAGTTGGCATAGGAGCGCGCCGGTGACGGCGCGGAGCTCGGCACGGGCGTCGTGAGCCGGATCACCGTCGGCTGGTAACGCACCGCGCGCAACGCGCGCTCGAGGTACGCGGTCTCGATGCCGTGTTCCTCGCGCATCGATTCGATGAACTCGCGCACGTCGGGGCGCGCGAGATATTCCGGGCTCGCCGCATTTGCCCGCGACGCGACGAAGATCGTGGCGACCAGGAGAAGGGAGATCATCTGCGCTGCTAAGGGTTTCACTTGGAGCGACCGCGAGAAGTACCGGAATGGGTTGAAAGCTAATCCTATGACCCGAGAAGCACAGTGATGGTTTTCACAGGCTGGCTTCTTCAGCGTGCGTTCATCGCTCTTTCGGGATAGTGGTAGCCGTACAGTTGGAGGTGGCGCGAGTCGATCCATCGAGTGGCGATACGAGACTCACGAACACGGATGATGAAGATCAGCAAATTGCTGGAGGCCCACATGAAACGCAAGCAAGCAACATTCCCGGTGCATGACTACAGCCCCGCCCTGCAGGGCGCCCTGTCGTGGCTCGGTGACCGCCATCTGCTCGCGGAACCGACGCCGCGTCTGAGGACCCAGGAAAACCCGTATTTCGCCGAACCGCGGCGCTGGCATCCGACCATCGTGGCGGGGGCGCTCGCGAAGAACCGGCGACAGGACTGATCAGTTTCCCTTAACCATTCTGCACAGTTTCGAAACACAACCTACACCCGCGCAGTTCATCATTTGCACCATGAAGACCCTGGCAACACGGAAGCGATTGATCCCGCAGCACGACTACCGCGCAGCCCTGCAGAGCGCGGTGTCGTGGCTGGGGGAACGGTACGTGCTTGCGGAACCGGTGCGCCGTCGGGATGACGGGCGCCGGTCATGGTTCAGCACGCCGCCGCGCGGCTGGCATCCGCGACCCAACTCTTGAACGTGAAGGCTGCGTAAAGCAGCTCGACGTTCCGGAGGCCGCAGTCGCGACCTCGGATGCCATGCGCTTTCAGCTGTCCATCGAGATGCCGATCACATCGCCGTCACGATCGAACTCGACCGCGAGTATGTAGTCGGTCGCTTCCTCATCGATGGTGTAGTCGAACACGGCGGTCAGATCGTCGGAGCCGGGATACAGACCGATCCGCTTGAGCTGCAACGCATCGACCAGGTGATCGATGGTCAGATCGTCCGGATCGTCGACGCCGAAGATCTTCGCAAGCTCCTTCTCGCTCAGCTCCTCGGCGTGATGGCTCAGGTACGTGGCCACCGTGCCCTCGGGCTTTTCGTCGTGTTCCCGCTCGAGCGCCTCGCGGGAAATCTCATCGAAGCGGGCCGCGTCCGCGATGAAAACCTTGATTTCCTCGAGCATCGGCCTGGTGAACGCGTCGCCGTCGACATTGACGTCCACCGGGACCTCACTACCGCGCATTGGCAGATCGAACTGCCAGTAGCCGCCCGTTCCACCGGGGAAGTCGACGGGACCGGCGGCGGGGACATCGAAAGTTGGCATGTCGCGCACTCTGGGATTGCGAAGGGTCCCAGAGTACACGCTGACGGAACGTTCCGGCTGGAACGTCTCAGCTGAGCAGCTTTGCCTTGGCGGCCTTGAATTCCTGGTCGTTCAGGTCTCCGGAATTGTGTAGCGCGGTGAGCATTTGCAGCGAGCCGATCAGATCCTCGTGACTGGGCGTGCTCGCAGTGGGCACTGCTTGCTGCGACATGGCCGCGGGAACCGCCGACTGTCGCGCGAATTTCTCCTGCTGCCTGCGCGCCACTCGCCCCGCCGTCGAGGTCGCGACACCCGAGATGAGGGCGGTACGTCCGGCCGTTCGCAATATTCCTCTCGTTCTCCGGGGCATGGGATTCACCTGCTCTTGATGATGAGCATCCACCGTGACGCAGCGGCTCGACGTGCACAATTGACCACTGGTCCTAGGTGAGCGCGCCGTGTAAGGGTTCACGCGCTAACATCTTCCGGCAGGATTTTCAGAGGGGCGCATCTTGAAACACTTTCCCTATGTGGCGTTGGCCGCTTTTCTCGTGGCCGGCGCCACGGCCGCCGCGCGCGACAACGAGCTCACCGCCTATCGCAACCTTCCATTGTGGGAACCCGGCCACGTGCCCGGCGCGCTGGGCGATGGCCCGCTCGATGCCCCGTTTCTCACCGTATTCCTGCCGCGCCCCGGCACGGCGAACGGCACGGCCGTCCTCATCGCACCCGGCGGCGGCAACATCATGCTGATGTACGGTGGCGAAGGCGGCGAAGTCGCCGAGGTCATGAACGACTGGGGCGTCACGGCATTCGTGCTCAGCTACCGCCTCACGCCGTACGATGATGGAGCTCGCACGAACGACGGCGAACGCGCGATGAGGATCGTGCGCGCGAATGCGGCGCGCTGGAACCTCGATCCCGCGAAGATCGGGTTCATCGGGTTTTCCGCCGGCGGCAGCCTGGTGCGGAATGTCGTTGCCGCGTCGGACAGCGGCGATGCGAAGTCCACCGATCCCAGCGAGCGAGCGAGCTCGCGTCCCGACTATGCCGGGCTCATCTACGGCGCGGGGCGCACGAGCCCTGGTGAATCGCTGAAGGACTATCCACCCACATTCCTATTGTCCGCGGCCGGCGACCAGGGACCGTCGCTCGCGAATGCGCAACTGTTCGCGGATCTGACGAAGGCCGGCGCGATCGCAGAATTACACGTGTACCAGCGCGGCCGTCACGGGTTTGGAAGCGGCGTCGGTAGTTCGGAATTCGGCGACTGGATGTCGCGGTTCCAGGGTTTCCTGCGCGTGAGCGGCTTCCTGCCCTCCTCCA
>JAEZCN010000004.1 GCA_023433515.1 Pseudomonadota bacterium | reverse complement strand
ACGCTGAACCCGCCCGTCTCCGCGAAATCGTCGCCGTCGCTCGCGGCGCTCACCGCGGCGCCGCGGCTCAGGCGGTCGCGGATCGCGGTCCATTTCTCCTCGCTCGGCACGTCCTGCACGAGGATCTGCTCGCAGCCCGCCTTGTCGAGCGCGCGCAGGTTCGAATACAAGTCGTGCGCGTAGGAATCTGGCCGCCGCCCGGCATTGATCCAGGTCACCGATGGATAGGTCTTGAGCGGCAGGCGCATGGCGAGTACCGCGACGCGGCGCCCACCTCCGGAGAGCTCCTCCGCGCGCTTGTCGATCTCGTCGACCGGCACGATGGTCATCGGCGTCAGCGGCGCGTAATGCGAGATCTTCGCGCCCGGGACCCGCGGAGCGGTCGCGCCCGCGCCGACGATCACGTCGCCGACGACTTCCTTGAGCTGCGAGTAAGTCACGAATCCCGGCCGTAGCAGGCGCACCTGCTCGCCGTCGAAACTGACGATGGTGGATTCGAGGCCGATCTGGCTCTCGCCGCCGTCGAGCACCACGCGCACGGCATCCCCGAACTCCTCGCGCACGTGCTCGGCACGCGTCGGGCTCACCCGCCCGAAGCGATTAGCCGAGGGCGCCGCGATGCCGCCGCCGAACGCGGTCAGGAGCTGCTGGGCCATCGGATGCGAGGGCACGCGGATCGCCACGGTGTCCTGCCCGCCGGTCACGACGTCGTGTACGCCCTCGGCGCGCGCCAGGACCATGGTCAGCGGGCCCGGCCAGAATCGCGACGCGAGCTTGCGCGCGTTCTCAGGAACTTCCCGCGCCCAGCGATGCAGGTATTTAGGGTTGTCGAGATGGACGATGACCGGATGGTCCGCCGGCCGCTGCTTGAGCTCGAAGATGCGGCGCACCGCTGCCGGGTTCTGGGCGTTGGCGCCCAGGCCATAAACCGTCTCGGTGGGAAAGACGACGAGCTCGCCGTCACGGAGGGCCGTGACGGCGGCTTCCAGTTCTACGAGGGTTGCACGGACGACGCGGACCATAAGTTGGCCGCTAGTCTACTCAAGATCGGTCCTCTCCCAGCCCTCACTCGTGCGACGGAGCTCATAAGTCGGCCAATAATGCTTGTCGAGCTTCAGGGTGATCACTTCCGGAGCGTTGTTCCACGTGATGGTGCGCAGCCGGATCGCCGAACGGTCCGGCCGACCGGAGACCACCTTCAGGAAGGCATCGAGGTCCGGCGTCGGTTCGCCGTCCACTTCGACGATGCGGCGCCCGGGGAACAATCCGTACCGGGTGGCGGGCGAGCCATAGGCGAAGTAGCCCACGTACACGCCCTGCGGCGGTATGCCGCGCTGGGCGAGCATGGCGCGATGCGGCGACTGCAGCGTCGCACCGGCCCACATCACGACGCGGTCGATGTCGTTGCCGTCGAGCGCCGCGGTCGGCAGCGGCACGATCGCTTCGGCACCGTCGCGCCACACCGTGACACTCACCTCGGGCTTGTCGGCGACCGCGAGTTCCACATCGCGGAAGCGGGTGACCAGCTTCTCGTCGATGGCGAGCACCAGGTCGCCCTGCTTCAGGCGTCCCACGGCCGGCGAGCCACCGACGATGCGCTGCACCGATAGCACCTGGCGCTGGTTCGGGTTCGATTGTTCGAGCTTGCGGACCCACGCGTCGGTGAGTCCGAGCCGGCGCGCGACCGACAGCGGCTGCGGCACGAGCTCGGCCTCGAGCGAGTAGATGGGCTTGGTGCCCTGCGCGCGCCGGAGCATGTCCTGCACGATGCCGATCGGCACGCCGCGGTTTTCCTGCTGCAGCTCGCGTCCCTGCTCCCACGCGAAGCTCGACCACAGCCCGATGACGGCCCCGGCGGAATCGGTGAGCACGCCATCGAAGTCGGTGGGCGGATTCACGAGCTGGACCGTCTCGAGATTGCTCTCGCGGAACTGCATCGTGCGCGACAGCGGCAGCTGGATCGGCGACAGCGTCGCGACCTGCGTCTGGCGCACGTTGACCTCGCCTTCCGCGTCGAGCCCGACGACCCAGACGTTTTCACCGGGCGCGATGCGTCGGTCGGTCAGTTTCGCGCTGCGCACGGGCGTCGTGCCGATGAGCTTCGGGTCGTAACTCACGAGGGCCAGGTTGTGCAGCGGGTGCACGAATTCCACCTTGCCGGGAATTTCGAGCGTGCCCGCGAGGACCACGCGCACGTCGCCCATCGACACCGGCACGGTGTTCCGGTCGACCACGACGAGTCCGCGTTTCGCGTCGACCACGAGGCCCGTGCCGCGATAGTTGCGTTCCGTGATGCCCGAGATCGAGTAAGGCATGTCGAAACCCACGCCGACGAGCGACGACACGAGCTGCACGGCGCGCGGGTCCTCGGGTGTGGCGAAGCGGGTCGAACCTCCGACCTCGGGCTTCGCCGAGCCGAGCGCGGGCAGCGGCACGCACTGCCACACACCCGCCGCGTCGTCGCGCAGGCAATGCCGCGCCGGGAACCAACGCCGGTCCATGCGCGCGCTGCGCACGCTCGATCCGTTGGGATCGTCGACGGTGGAGTAACGCACCGTGAAACGTTCGCCGTCGGCGAGACCGGTCACGACGGCCTCGAATGCCGCGAGGTCCGGAGTGGGTTTGCCATTCGCGCTCGCGATGACCGCACCGCGCGGCACCCCGGCCGCGCCGAAGATGTAGCCAGGGTTGGCGACGTAGACGCCTGTCACCGACACGTTGAAATGCCGCGCCTGCTGGTAGGAGACGGTGTGCACGACAGCGTCGCCGAACTCGAGGTAGGCATTCGGCGTGATGGCGTGCAGGTCACCGATCTGCAGCGACGCTGTTATGGGCTTGCCGCCGCGTTCGACTTGCAGCTCGACGCTCTGTCCGACCGCGTCATCGAGCACCTTCTCGAGCGGCTCGAACTCGGAGACGAGCTTGCCGTTGATGTGCGTGAGGATGTCGCCGGGCTGCAGCGTACCGTCCGCGGGACCGCCGGGCAGCACCTCGTCGACCACGAGCATGCCGGTCAGCTCCGGGAACGCCTTGCGCGCGGCTTCCTCGGTCTTTTCGTTGAGGCCGAGGCGGCGCAACTCGTCGTACGGCGTGTACTGGAACAGCACCTGGATCGTGCCACGCGTGACGGGCCGACCCGACTGGATCAGCTCGAGCGCGCGCTTCACGCGTCCGAGCGGTAGATAGAAGCTGGAGGCCGCGCCCGTGGCGCCGCCCGCGTTGAGCGCGACCACGCGGCCCTGGATGTCGATGACGGGCGAGCCGGACGAACCGCCCGAGGTGCCCGACGCGGCCTGCAGGTAGAACGTGTTGAAGTCGTTGTACTTGCCGATGCCGTAGTTGGGCGCGTCGCGGTCGAGCTTGGCGATCGTGCCCGCGAGGATCGAGAGCTGCTCGCCGGCGTTGTTGCCGATCACGCGGATCTCGCGGCCGATCTGCGCGCCGTCGGGATAGAGCTGCAGCGAGCGCGGCTTGATGAAGCGCAGCTTCTTCGGGTCGTAGCGGTAGATGCCGAAGTCGTGGATCGGATCGCGATACACGGGATAGAGCTGCACCTCTTCGCGGTTCAGGAACGTCGCCTCGGAGGTCACCGGGCCCGGCGTCACGACGTGGCGATTCGTGAGGATCAAGCCGCGCTCGGCATCGACGACGAAACCCGTCGCCTGCGAGGAGGAATTCCACTCGGTGTCGAACGCGCGCGTCTGGTCGATCTCGATGGCGACGACGCTCTGCGCGACCCGCTCGAGTGTGCCGCGCCAGGCGGAGCTTTCTCCCTCGTACTGCGGGACCGCCTGCTGCACCGGCACCTGGGCCTGGGGAGGCATGACTTGCGGAGGCCCGTTCTGCGCGAGGGCGGAAACCGCCACCAGCATCGTGAGAACACAGGAGAGTCCGGCAAATCGGCGTACGTGCATGCGGTGATGTCCTTTCGACGAGGGGTGCTATGTGCTCAGCGCCACAAAACGAGGATCCATACCACTGCGAGCAGCAGCAGGGACAAGAGCACGGCGGCGGAACCTATGTCTTTCGCAAGGCCCGAGAGCGCGTGGCGCTCGAGGCCGATTCGATCGATCGTGGCCTCGATCGCGCTGTTGATGAGCTCGACGATCAACACGAGAAACATCGGCGCGATCAGCAGGGCCCGTTCGAGGCCATTCCGGCCTAACCACAAACCCAGTGGAATGACCACGACCGCCAGGGCGAGTTCCTGCCGGAAGGCAGCCTCTTCGCGGAACGCGCCCGCGAGGCCTTTCATGCTGGCCCCGAAGGCGCGGAACATCCGGGTAACCCCGGTGGGTTTGGGACGACTGCCGACGTCGTTCATCGGCCGATATTATCAGGGGCTTGCGCCCCACACCGGAGGACGCCGCCAAGGGACGGCGTCCGTCAGGCAATGGAGCGCTGCCCCTACAAGGACCCTTTACGCCGCCGCGGGCTTCCAGGTGAGATCGAGCTGGCGCGCGGCGCGCACGTCATCGAGACGGCGGACGGTCATGTTGTGCGGCGCGGCCTTCACCATGTCGGGCTGCGCCTCGCCTTCCTTGCGGATGGCCACCATCGCGTCGATGAAGCCGTCGAGCGCTTCCTTGCTCTCGGTCTCCGTCGGCTCGATGAGCAGGCACTCGGGCACGAGCAGCGGGAAGTAGGTCGTCGGCGCATGGAAGCCGTAGTCCAGCAGCCGCTTCGCGATGTCCATCGCGGTGATGCCGAGATCGCGCGCTTCCTTCTTCGCGGTGATGATGAACTCGTGGCTCGCGCGACGGCCGGGATAGGCCGGATCGAAGCCCGCTTTCGCGAGGCGCGCCATGAGGTAGTTCGCATTGAGCGTCGCGAACTCGCCGACCCGGTGCATGCCGTCGCGGCCGAGCATTCGCATATATATGTATGCGCGCAGCAGCACGCCCGCGTTGCCCATGAATGCCGAGAGCCGGCCGATGGACTGCGGCAGGTCCTTCTCCGTGAGCCAGCGATATCTGTCGCCGTCCTTGCCCACGACAGGGATCGGCATGAACGGCAGCAGACGCGCGCTCACGCCCACCGCGCCCGCGCCGGGACCCCCGCCGCCGTGCGGCGTCGAGAAGGTCTTGTGCAGGTTCATGTGGATGACGTCGAAGCCCATGTCGCCGGGGCGAACCTTGCCGAGGATGGCGTTGAGGTTCGCGCCGTCGTAGTAGAGCAATCCGCCCGCGTCGTGAACGATCTTCGCGACTTCCTTGATGTGCCGCTCGAACACTCCGCAGGTGGAAGGATTCGTGAGCATGATGCCGGCGGTGTTCGGACCGACGACGAGCTTCAGCGCCTCGACGTCGATGTCGCCGTCGTCCTTCGTCGGAATCTCGCGCACCACGCAGCCGCACATCGTGGCGGTGGCGGGGTTGGTGCCGTGCGCCGCGTCGGGCACGATGATCTCGTTGCGCTTGAGATCGCCGCGCGCGCGGTGATACGCGCGGATCATCGCGACGCCCGCGAATTCTCCGTGCGCGCCGGCCATCGGCGAGAGCGCGACGCCCTGCATGCCGGTCACTTCCTTGAGCATCTCCTGCAACTCGTACATGCAGGCGAGGAAGCCCTGTCCGGTGCTTTCCGGCGCGAGCGGGTGACGCTTCAGGAACCCGGGCAGCATCGCGTACTCGTTGCAGGCCTTGGGGTTGTACTTCATCGTGCACGAACCGAGTGGATAGAAGTGCGTGTCGATGGAGAAATTGAGCTGCGAAAGGCGCGTGAAGTGGCGCACCACTTCGAGCTCGCTCACCTCGGGCAGCATCGCGGCCTTCTTCCGGCGCAGAGCTACCGGAATATCTCCCACCGCCGAGTCCTGGTTCTCGGACTTCAACGTCGGCCACTGCGCGTACGAGCCGCGTCCGGGACGCGAGTACTCGAAGATGATCTTTTCGGGTTGTTTGAGCATTGCCATGTTGATGTCCCCGTCAGGCGGCGCGCACGGCGGCCTTGAGCGTTTCGGCGAGCGCGTCGGCGTAGGTCTTGATATCGGCCGGCGTGCGCGTCTCGGTCGCGCACACGAGCAGCGCGTTGCCGAGCTCCGGATAGTCGTTCGAGAGATCGAAGCCCGCGACGATGCCGCGGCGCGCGAGCTCCGCGACGACCGGCGCGACCGGCCGGTCGAGCTGCAGAACGGCCTCGTGGAAGCGCGGGCCTTCGAAGGCGAGCTTCACGCCCTTGACCCGCGTGAGCGCGGCCACGAGTTCGTTGGCGCGCCGGTGCGATTCGTTCGCGACGCGCGCCAGGCCCTCGGGGCCGAGCAGGCTCAGGTAGATAGTCGCCGCGGTGACCAGCAATCCCTGGTTCGTGCAGATGTTCGAGGTAGCCTTGCCGCGGCGGATGTGCTGCTCGCGGGCCTGCAGCGTGAGCGCGAAGCCCTGCTTGCCGTCGAGGTCGACCGTGCGGCCGACGATGCGGCCCGGCATCTGGCGCACGTATTCCATGCGGGTGGTGAGGAAGCCCGCGTACGGGCCGCCCGACGACAGCGGCGCGCCGAGCGGCTGGCAGTCGCCGCAGGCGATGTCCGCGCCCTTCGTGCCCCACTCGCCCGGCGGCTTGAGGATGCCGAGCGACGTCGGGTTCACCGACGCGATGACCATGATGTTGTGCGCGTGCGCCCAATCCGTGAGCGCGTCGACGTCCTCGAGCTGGCCGAAGAAGTTGGGCTGCTGGACGACGATGGCGGTGACGTCTTCGCCTTCGTACTTCGCGAGGTCGGCGACCGAGAGCGTGCCGCGCGGACACGGAATCTCCTCGAACTTCACGCCCTGCCCGCTCGCGGTCGATACGGCCACCTTGCGGTAGTTCGGATTGACCGTGGTGGGCACGAGCACGCGCTGCG
>JAEZCN010000245.1 GCA_023433515.1 Pseudomonadota bacterium | reverse complement strand
CCGATACCGACGAAGATCTGGCCGATGCTGTCCTTCTTGACGTTGAGGTCCAGGATGATGCGGTTGTCCGGCGTCACCTGCGGCGTGACCTTGAGCGAGAGCACGGCTTTCTTGAACTGGATGGTCGTGGCGCCCGAGGAAGCGGATTCCTGGTAGCCGATTTCCACACCCTGCTCGATGCTGGCTTCACGCTGGTTCGCCGTGATGACACGCGGCGTGGAGATCACTTCGCCGCGGCCTTCGGCCTGCGCCGCCGACAGCTCGAGGTCGATCAGGAAGTCGCGACCCAGCAGCATGTACGCGAGGCTGCCGGCAGGGCTCTGCACGGGCAGGTTGACGTTGTAGCGGGCCGGAGCAACGTTGATGTCCTCGGAGAACACGAAGGGAACGCCGTCGTTGGTCGGGTCGGCGTCGTTGGCGCGCTCGAGGAAATCGCTCATGGCGGCGTCGTTGGCCAGCGCCGAACCACTCGTGTAGCCGAGGTTGTTGCTGAAGAAGTCGAAGCCCGAGAAGCCGGCGCGGGCGCCGAGCTCACGCGAGAAATCGTCGTTGACGATCACGATGCGCGCCTCGATCTGCACCTGGCGGATCGGGATGTCGAGCGTGCCGACGAGGCGACGGATGTCTTCGAGGCGATCCGACGAATCCTGCAGCAGCAGCGTGTTCGTGCGCTCGTCGACCGAGACCGAACCACGCTTGGACAGCAGGCCAGCCACGGCACCCTGGGTCTTGATCAGCGCGGCGAGGTCGGAAGCCTTGGCGTAGTTGACCTGCAGATACTCGGTGCGCAGCGGCGCGAGTTCCTGCACGTCCTGGCGGGCGGCGAGCTCGGCCTTCTCGCGGGCGGCGAGTTCTTCGGTCGGCGCCACGATGATCACATTGTCGTTGCGACGCTTGTCGAGACCCTTCGTGCGCAGAACGATGTCCAGCGCCTGGTCCCACGGTACGTTCTGCAGGCGCAGCGTGACGCTGCCCTGCACGGTGTCGGAGACCACGATGTTCTGTCCGCTCGCATCGGCCAGCAGCTGCAGCACGGCGCGGGTTTCGATGTCCTGGAAGTTCAGCGTGAGACGCTCGCCCGTGTAGACGCGCTTCTCTTCGGTCTTCTGCTGCGCCTTGCGAGCCGGCTGCACCTCGACGACGTACTGATCGTCGGTCTGGTACGCGAGTTGCTCGAAGTCGCCCACGGCGCTGATGGCGATGCGCACGCCATCCGCCACGCGGACGACGTCGAAGCCGGTCACCGGGGTCGCGAAGTCACCGGCGTCGTAGCGGCGCGCCAGGTTGCTCGCCACTTCGGCGCCCGTGAAATCCACGACGACCTGGTTGCCGAGCTGGCGCAGGCTCACCGGCGTGCGCGGGTCCGAAAGGCGGACGATGACGCGGCCGGTGCCACCGGTGCCGCGACGGAAATCGATGCTCTTGATGGCGCGCGGGCCCGAGGGCGCGGCGACCGCGGCCGAACGGGGAGCCGACGACGCGGCGGACGGGGCCGCGGCGGCAACACCACTCGAGGAGCTGGCGCCCAGCGTGAGGATGACGTCATTGCCCGAGACGCGAGTCTGGTACGGCAAGATGCGGTCGAGGTTCAGCACCAGGCGCGTGCGGCCCGAGGCTTCCGCGGCCAGGATGGAGTCGACTCCGCCCGCACGCACGTCGATGCGGCGCGACGGCAGAGCGAGCGCGGTGTTCGCCAGATCCAGGGAGATGCGCGCGGGATTGTCGATCGTGAACGCGACCGGCTCCGCGGGAGGCGCCGCATGACGCAGCGTGATCTGCAGCTGCTGACCGGCGAGATTCTGGACGTCGATGGACTCGAGCTTGTTAGGCGTGCCCTGGGCATACGCCGCCTTGCTCACGAGACCGACGACGAGACACGCAGCGAGCCACAAGAGGGTCGAAGTGGCCAACTGGCGGGTGGTTATCTTATTCATTCCTGACTACTCCCTGGCGTGGATCTTCAGTTCAACGCGAGTGACGCGGCTCGCTCCATGTAGCCGCCGACACCGTCGGGAACGAGTTCCACGACATTGATCTTCGAAGGCAGAATCTCGACGACCTTGCCATCCGCCTGCCCCATGTAGCTGCCGGGCAGAACGCGATGAACCAGACCATCCTTTGTTTTTACGAGACCGTACGTGCGATCGGACATGCGTAGCGTGCCGACCATCCGCAACGTATCGAGCGAGAACTGCTCGAGGAATTCGCGGTTCCGGCGATTATCGGGGCGCAGGCCCGGGCCCGCTCCGGATCCGCCCGGCATGAACGGCGAGCGGATCGACGCCGATTCGTAGGTATACGTTTCGTAGGGCTTCAGCTCCGGCAGCGGTTCGACTCGACCGCCCGGCTCTCTTTCCGTCTCCGCGATGAATCTGGCGAGCTCGTCGTCCTTGCTCGTGCAGCCCGCGAGAGCTCCCGCAGCCAGGATCGCGCCCGCGACGAGTAGCCAGTTGCTCTTATGTTTCGAGAACATATCAGTACCTGCGTTATCGTCGTTCATCAGGCCTTCGGCCTTCTCTTGCCTTGATTGTCTTCCCCGGCCTTGGCTTTCTCGACCTCGGCAACTTCCGCGTCGTCGAGGTAACGGAAGGTCTTGGCGGTCAGCTCGAACACCAGCTGATCGTAGGCATCCTTGTTATCCGACTTGATGGATATCTCGTGCAGCGTGACGATGCGGGGCAGCGCGGCGATGCCGCTCACGAACTCGCCCATCTGGTGATAGGAGCCCGTCAGCCGGATCTTGATCGGTAGTTCGGCGTAGAAATCCTTCTTGATTTCGGGCGCCGGCTGGAAGAGCTTTTCTTCGAGGCCTGCACCGACACCGACCTGGGAAATGTCGACGAGCAGGTTGGGCACCTCGGTCTTGCCGGGCAGCTGGCGCAGCAGGGCGCCGAACGAGCGCTCGATGTCCGCGAGCTGCTGCTGGTAGACCGCGAGATTCACGGCCTTCGCGTGCTTCTGCTTGAAGGTGGTACGCCGCTCCAGCTCCGTCTGCTGTGCGCGTTCGAGCTCGGGCTTCTTGTCGCTCCACACGAGGAAATAGAAAAGCACCGACGTGAGGACCACGAAGCACAGCGCGACGGTCCCGGCGCGCACGGGCGCGGGCCAGCGCCCTGGATCATTCGGGTCGAGAGTCTTGAGATCGTCAATGAAGCTCACGGTCAGCCTCCCGCCGACGCGACGCGCCGCTTCGGTTTGGTGGTCTCCGGCTCCGCGACCGAGCTCTTCTGCTCGGCCGTCAGCACGAACGTCGCGCCGGTCACGTTGTCCTTCTTGGTCTCGACGACCTCGAGCTCGGGCTTGGTGAGGTAGTCGGAACTGTCGATGTTGCGCATGAACGCCGACACGCGCGTCGACGACTGCGCGACGCCCTCGAACTTCAGGCGCGAGCCGGTCTGCGAGATCTGGGTCAGGTAGACGCCGTCCGGCAGCTGCTTGGCGATCTCGTCGAATACATGGACGATTTCGGGACGCGAACGCTGCAGCTTCTCGATGACTTCCATGCGCGAGATGAAGCGCGCCTTGTCGGCCTCGAGGCTGTTGATCTTCTCGATCTGTTTGTCGAGCTCGGCGATCTTCTCGTCGAGCACGCCGTTGCGGGCTTCCTGCGCGCTGATCATCGAGTCCATCAGCAGATAGCCGCAGAACGCCGTGAGACAGGCGCCCACCGCCGCGCCGCCGAGGGCCACGAGGAATTTGAGCTTGCGCTCCTTGCGTTCTTCATCGCGCCAGGGGAGTAGGTTTATGCGAGGCATTAGTCGAAGCTCCGCAGTGCGAGTCCGCAGGCCGTGAGCAGCGCGGTCGCGTCACGCGCGACTGCCTGCGCCTTGGCGCGCGAGGAGAGTTTCATCTGACCGAGCGGATCACCCCTTTCTGCGGTGATGCCCACGCGGCTGGAAATGACGTCGGAAACACCCGAGATGTTGGCGCAACCGCCGCACACGAGAATCTTCTCCGGCTGGTCGCGGCCCGAGCCCGACGCGAGATAGAACTGCAGCGAGCGGCTGACCTGCTGCGTCATGTCGTCGATGAACGGATCGAGCACTTCGGCCTGGAAGTTGCCCGGCAGACCGCCTTCTTTCTTGGCGCGGCCGGCTTCTTCCATCGACAGTCCGTACGTGCGCATGATTTCTTCGGTGAGCTGCTGCCCGCCGAACGCGAAGTCACGCGTGTAGACGACCTTGAGATTGCGCAGCACGCTGAACGTGGTGCTGCTCGCGCCGAAGTCGACGACCGCGATCGTGCGATCGATACCGCCATCGGGCATCTGGTGCGTCATGAGCTTGCAGGCGTTCTCGAGCGCGAACGCTTCGACGTCGACGATCTTCGCGGTGAGGCCCGCCGCGTTCACCGCGGCCTGGCGCTGCTCCACGTTCTCCGTGCGAGTCGCGACGAGCAGCACGTCGTTCGTCTCGGGATCTTTCTCCGAGGGACCGAGTACTTCGAAGTCGTAAGAGACTTCGTCCATCGGGAAGGGGATGTACTGGTCGGCCTGCAGTTCGACCTGCGCTTCGAGGTCGCGCTCGCGCAACGAGCGCGGCATCTGGATGACCTTCGTGATCGCGGCGTCGCCGGAGATCGCGATTGCCACTTCCTTCGCGCCGGCGCCGGAGCGCTTCACCGCGCGACGGATCGCCTCGCCGACCGCTTCCGCGTCGACGATGGCCTTTTCGTTCATGGCGTTCTGGGGCGTCGGTTCAGCCGCGTACGACTCCACCCGGTAGGAGCCCCCGCTCATGACCAGCTCGATCAACTTCACCGAGGAAGTTGTTATGTCAAGTCCGAGAACCGGACGATACTTGCGAGTTAGGAACAGCACTTTCGCAGTCCTTTCAAAGTGTTACAGCGGAATCGCGGGACCTGTCTTAAACCCAAGACACTATATATCAGCGTGAAGTTAAATAGAACGAGACGCTCCTCACGAAACTTGCGGATTCATCGGGATATCCCGTTGTCGTCCGCAGACAGTGGGAACGGGCGTCCGAAACGAGGCGCGCATTGGAACCAGTGGGCAGTTACCCGTATCAACTCGAACTGGGATTTTCGAGCCGGCAACCCCGCTGTCGTAGGCCAATGCAGGCCCTTAGACCGGAAGCTTTGCGTCCCCACCTTTCGGTGAGTATGCATATCGTCGGCGGTTACTATGCCAGCACCGCTTGCTTGCGCAATGGATGAGAACCGGATTCTGTGAAGCCAAACTACTTTCGCATTACTGTAAAGATCCTCATGGGTGTGACGGCGGTCACACTTGCGATCGCGTATGCCTTCGTCAGCAGCTACGTGTACCTCGAGCCGACGCTCCCGACCGTCGCGGCGATGAAGAACAACGAGCTTTCCGTGCCGCTGCGCGTCTACACGCGCAATGGCGAGCTCATCGCGCAGATCGGCGAGCAGCGCCGCAATCCCGTCCGGTACGAGCAGATCCCGGCCATGGTAAAGAACGCGTTCATCGCGGCCGAGGACGATCGCTTCTTCGAGCACCACGGTTTCGACTGGCAGGGCATCCTGCGCAGCCTGTTCGTCAACGTGACGTCCGGCAACACGCAGGGCGGCAGCACGATCACGATGCAGGCCGCGCGCAGCGCTTTCTTCACGCAGGAACAGACGATCCGGCGCAAGCTGCAGGAGGCGTTCGTCACGTACCGGCTCGAGCGCGAGTTCAGCAAGGAAGAAATCCTCGCGCTCTATCTGAACGTCATCTTTTTCGGACAGCGCGCGTACGGCGTCGCCGCCGCCGCGGAAACCTACTTCGGCAAGCAGCTCGAAGAGCTCACGCTCAGTGAGGCCGCGACGCTCGCGCGTGTGCCGCAGTGGCCTTCCCGTTTCAACCCGATCAGCAATCCTGCCGGGGCCGCGGAGCGGCGCGGCTACGTATTGCGCCGCATGCGTGAACTCGGCTTCATCGACCAGGCGCAGGCCGATGCCGCCGCGCGCGAAGTAGTTAGAGCGAAGGCGCACCGCGCCCTCGCGGACGTCGAAGCTCCGTACGTCGCCGAGATGGTGCGCCTCGAGGTCATTCGCAGATTCGGCGAAGCCGCGCAAAGCGCGGGCTACAAGGTGTACACGACCATCGACGGGCGCTTGCAGAAGGCAGCCAACCGGGCCGTGCGCATCGGGCTGGTCAATTACGACCGGCGCCACGGCTGGCGAGGCGCGACGTCGAAGGTCGATCTCGACGGCAGCGAGTCCGAGGAAGCGCTCGAGACCCTGCTCGACGAATACGGCGTGGTCGGCATTCTCACGCCGGCGATCGTCACGTCGGTCGCCGAGAAGCAGGCGCGCGTGTACGTGAAGGGCCAGGGCATGGCGGAAATGGACTGGCCCTCGATGTCCTGGGCGCGGCGCACCGTGAGCGAAGTGGCGCTCGGGCCCGAGCCCAAGACCGCGGGAGAGATCGTCTCGGCGGGCGACGTCGTCTACGTCGTGCGCGAGAAGTCCGATGCGTCCGCGGCGCTCGCGCAGATCCCCGAGGCGGAAGGCGCGCTCGTCGCCATCGACCCCAACAACGGCGCCATCATGTCGCTGGTCGGCGGATTCGATTACTTCGACAAGGGTCTGGGCAAGTTCAACCGCGCTACGATGGCGCGGCGCCAGCCCGGTTCGGGCTTCAAGCCATTCATGTACGCCGCGGCGCTCGCCGGAAGTTACACGCCCGCTTCGATGATGCTCGACGCGCCCATCATCTTCGACGACCCGAACCTCGAAGAAGTCTGGCGCCCGAAGAATGCGGGCGGTGGATTCCGCGGGCCGATGCGCCTGCGCGACGCGCTCGTGATGTCGCGCAACCTGGTATCGATCCGCCTGTTGCAGGCGATGGGTGTGGCACCCGTGATCGATTACGTCCAGAACTTCGGATTCTCGCGGGACCAGCTGCCCAACAACCTCACGCTGGCGCTCGGCAGCATGCAGGCGACGCCGCTCGAGATCGCGAACGGCTTCGCGGTCTTCGCCAACGGCGGCTACAAGGTGACCCCGTTCTACATCGACCGCATCGAGGGTCCGGGTGGCCAGATCGTGTACGCGGCCGAACCGCAGGCCGTATGCGCCGAGTGCGAGCAGCCGATCTCCACGATCACCGAGACCGAACTCGCCAAGAAGGCCGCGAGCGCGACAAACCTGCCGCCGTCGCCCCTGGCCGCGGTGGCGCGACATTCCGATCCCGCCGCCCGCGTCATCTCGCCGCAGGTATCGTTCCTGATGAACGACATCATGAGAGAAGTGATCACGCGCGGCACTGGCCGGCGCGCGCTCGCGCTCGGCCGCACGGACTTGCGCGGCAAGACGGGCACCTCGAACTCCTCCGTCGACACCTGGTTCAACGGTTTCAACGACAGCCTGGTGGCCACCGTCTGGGTCGGCACCGACGACAATCGTCCGCTCGGCGAAGGCGAGGAAGGCGCGCCAACCGCGGTGCCCATCTGGGTGGACTTCATGCGCGAAGCGCTGCGTGGCGTCCCGGAGCGCAGACCCGTGCGGCCCGAAGGGATCATCGAGATGAAGGTGAATGCCGCGACCGGCGGCCGACGCGACGCCGACCTCGATCCGGTGTTCGAATATTTCCGCGTGGACATGCTGCCGACCGAAGAAGGCTACGTCGGCGACATCGCACCCGGGCTACACTCCGTGGACACGGTCTCTCCGGACCCAACACAAGGCGGAGCCGATCCGATTTTCTGACATGAAGAAGCTGCCTCCTCGAGCGGAAAATCTACGCCGCGCACTCGCGCAGGAGGCCGCGCGCATCATGTCCGAACACGGAATTCGGGATTTCCTGACCGCCAAGCGCAAGGCGGCCGAGCGCTTCGGTGTGGTCGACGGCGCCGTGTTGCCGCGGAACACCGAGATCGAAGACGCGCTGGCCGAATACCAGCGGCTTTTCGGCGGCGACAGACACACGCAGACGATCGCCGCGCAGCGCAGCGCCGCGCTCTCGGCGATGCACATGCTTTCGGACTTCGAACCGCGGCTGGTGGGCGCCGTGCTCACGGGCACCGCGACGGAGCACAACGACATCCAGCTCCACCTGTTCGCGGAGCAGCCGGAGTCGATCACCTTCCGCCTCATGGATCTCGGGATCGAGCACGAAGTCGTGGAGCGACGCGTGCGCTACGGGTCGGACCGCGTCGTCTCGTATCCCGGTGTGCATTTCGAATTCGACGAGCACGAGGTCGACGCGACCGTATTCCCCATCGACGGGATCCGGCAGGCGCCCGTGAGTCCGATCGACGGCAAACCGATGCGCCGCATCGACGCGGACGAGGTCGAGGCACTTCTCGAGCTGCAGTCCGGCGAAAGCAGCCTCCTCGAATAGGGTCGAGTAGTTTGACCTGGTCACGGCGGGCGCCGTGACCGGATCGTCTGGTTCAGGTCGGGTGAGAAGCGGCGCGAAGCGCGATCAGCGCTTCCCGATGTCCAAGTAATCCCGCTGCGTCGGGCCGGTGTAGAGCTGGCGCGGACGGCCGATGCGCATCGCCGGATCCGAGATCATCTCCTGCCAGTGCGCCACCCATCCGACGGTACGCGCGATCGCGAACATCACCGTGAACATCGAGCGCGGAATGCCCAGCGCCGAGTAGATGATTCCCGAGTAGAAGTCGACGTTCGGATAGAGCTTGCGTGCGACGAAGTATTCGTCCTTGAGCGCGATCTCCTCGAGCTTCAGCGCCAGTTCGAACAGCGGGTTGTCCTGCTTGCCGAGCTTCGCCAGAACCTTGTGGCACATCGCGCGGATGATCTTCGCGCGCGGATCGAAGTTCTTGTATACGCGGTGGCCGAAGCCCATGAGGCGGAAGTGACTCGATTTGTCCTTCGCCATCGCGAGGTACTTCGGAATCTGTTCGGCGGTGCCGATCTGCTCGAGCATCTCGAGCACGGCCTCGTTCGCACCGCCATGTGCCGGGCCCCATAGCGCCGAAACGCCCGACGAAATGGCGGCGTATGGATTCGCGCCCGTCGAGCCCGCGAGGCGCACGGTGGACGTGCTCGCGTTCTGCTCGTGATCCGCGTGGAGGATGAACAGGAGGTCGAGCGCCTCGGCCGCGACCGGATCGACCTGGTAATCCTCGCAGGGCACCGCGAAGAACATGTGCAGCATGTTCGCGCAGTAGTTGAGATCGTTGCGCGGATAGATGAACGGCTGGCCGAGCGAGTGCTTGTATGCCGCGGCCGCGATGGTCGGGAGCTTCGCGACGATGCGGTGCGCGAAGATCTCGCGGTGCCGCGGGTTATGGATGTCCATCGAGTCGTGATAGAACGCCGACATCGACGCCACCACCGCGGACACCATCGCCATCGGGTGCGCGTTGTGATGAAAGCCGCCGAAGAAGCGCAGCAGCGACTCGTTGATCATCGTGTGGTTGCGGATGCTCTTCTCGAAGTCCGCGAGCTGCGGCTTGGTCGGCAGGTTGCCGTTCAGCAATAGATAGGCCACCTCGATGAACGAGCTCTGCTCGGCGAGCTGCTCGATCGGGTAGCCGCGATGCGTGAGGACGCCCGCGTCACCGTCGATATATGTGATCTTGCTCTCGACCGCGGCCGTCGCGCCGTAGCCGGGGTCGTACGTGAAGGCGCCGAATTCCTTGGCCAGCGGCGCGATGTCGACTACCGAGGGACCAACCGTGCCGGAACGCACGGGTAACAGGGCTTTTTTGCCGGTGGCGGGGTCGATGAGTTCCAGTTTCTTTTCGGACATGCAAAAGGGATCCTGAGGAGGCGCGCGACGCAAGTCTCGCGCCGACGGTCGCGCGAGGTTTACACGGTCCGGCACTGGAATCAAGGCAACGGGCGCGCGTCGCGTCCGTTGTGAGCGGTCACTCTACGATCTTGAACAATTGTCCGTCTTTCGGCTTCTTGTTCGGATACATCGCGTTGATCAGCTCGAGGGTTTCCTTCTTGAACTTGTCCTCGGGCATCTCCGCCGCGTAGTCGGTGAGTTTCGTCTGCGGAGTCGCCTTCACGATCTTGATGCGATAAGGCTCCGCGAGCGGAAATTCCGCGGGACGCAAGCCGCGCAAGGAATGTGCAACCGACTTGATGACCCCGTCGACCTCGGGCACACCATTCATCGCCGAGCGGCTCGCACCCGCGAAGATGTACACACTATCCCCGCGATAGATCGCTGCCCAGCGCACGGGTCCGAGCCCGTTGTCGATGGGTGAGCCGTTGCGAGTCACGAGGGTATAACCCTCGTTGCCGTCGACGGTAATGGGTTCGCCCTTGAACACGGATGCACCCTTGAGTTTGGTGATCAGGAATTCGCGCGCCGCCTGCTTCTCGGGTCTGCGGTCGATCTGGATCTGGATCACCGCATCCTTGTTGGGCGTGAATGCGAGCAGGCGGTCACGGAGATTCTCGATGGTCCAGCCTCGCGGAAAGGCGACGGTGATACCCATCTCCGAGTGATAGAAACGGTTGTCGCGCACGATGCCCTGCGCTTTGCTGGATCCGTACGCGATGCCGCTGATCTTGTTGAGGTACTCCTCGCGACGCTCGATCCAGCCTTCGGGCGGTGCATCCTTGATGTTCGCGGAACCCTTCGCGGCCTGGACGGCGCGATCGTCGGGCGCGGGATGGCTCGAGAACACGCCGTGATAGAGACGAGGCTCGCGGCCTTCGGCCGCCGCGCGCTGGCGCTCGAATTTTTCGCCGGCCTGGAACATGTTGAACACGCCGGCCAGCGACGACGGGTCGTAACCCGCCTTCACCATGTATTTGAGTCCCAGGCGATCGGCTTCCATTTCGTTCTCGCGCCCGTAGCCCATCATCCACGCCTGGCCACCGATGCTCGCGAGCTGACCGACCGCGTTCGATCCGGTGAGGATCGCCGCGGCCATTGCGCCGAGCGACGCGGCCATGCCACGGGTCTGGCGGCGCGCCGGATGGCGCGCGGTCACGTGGCCGATCTCGTGTCCCAACACACCGGCCAGTTCAGCCTCTGAATTCAGACTCACGAGCAGGCCGCGATTCACGTAGACATTGCAGCAGCCGGTCGTGAACGCGTTGATGTTCTCGTCATCGATGACGAAGAATTTGAATTCCTCCTCGGGCATGTCGCTCGCGAGCGCGACACGCTGACCGACGATGTTCACGTACTCCTGCATCGCCTGGTCGTCGTACAGACCCAGGCCTTTGACGATTTCCTGGTGGTACTTCTGGACCTGCTTTTTCTCGCCGTCCATCGTACCCATGACGACGTTCTTGCCACCCGTCGCGGGATTGCTGGCACAGCCCACGATCAACCAGACCGCAGCCATTGAAGAGGCGATGATGTGCAGGCGCTTCATTGTGATGAGCTCTCCGCAGGCGGGGCCGAGCGCGTAATGTAACTACGATACGCCCCCGCGAGAACAAGTTCCGACTCGCCCTGAGGCATGAAGCAAAAAGGCGCCCTGAGGCGCCTTTTTGAGTGGCATCGGATGCCGATGTGGTTCTGTCAGCGCCCCGCGGCGGCGGCGTACTTCTTGCGGAACTTGTCCACGCGGCCGGCCGTGTCGAGGATCTTCTGCTTGCCCGTGTAGAACGGGTGGCATTGCGAGCAGACTTCGACCTGCAGATCGTGTCCCAGAGTCGAGCGCGTCTCGAAGGCGTTTCCGCACGTGCAGGTCACGTTGATGATTTTGTATTCGGGATGCGTATCGGCTTTCATGGCTCTGTCCTGGGTCTTTACCGGGCACCCCATGTTGGGGGCGTCGGCCAAAGGAAAAAGGGCGCGCAGTCTAGCGGCACATTTCCGGGTTCTCAAGGGGTCGAAAGCCCCCGGCGTTATCCACAGAAAGTGTGGATAACTCTGTGAGTTACGGCGCCTTACGGGGACGAAATCGCTACTAAATGCGCAAATCCGTTAGCTTGGTCAAATAATGACCATTCCATTAAACGCAGATTTTTCAACAACATACACGCTGTTATTTCTGCAACAGGACTGAAACAGGGCGTAATGCCCTTGTTTACTCGCCCCCCACTGGGCATCTGTGCATAAAACCGCTCCCGATCAGGGCGCGGGCAGCAGCGTGACCAGTATGTCGTTGAGAAATCGGAGTCCTTTGGGAGTGGCGCGTCGGTGTCCGGCGCCTCGTTCGACGAGCCCACGCTCGACGACCGGGCCCAGCGCGCGGTCCAGGGTGGCGATCGGCAGGCCAGTTCTTTCCTCGAAAAGCGCCGCTGGAAAGCCTTCGACGAGCCGAAAGCCGTTCATCGCGAATTCGAACGGCAGGTCGGCGACCGCGACCGGCTTTCGAACCCTTTCGCGCGGATCAGCCGCAAGGTAGCGGCGAGGCTCGCGGGTCTGCTGAGTACGGTAGATCGCTCCCGATGCCGCGTCGGTGATCTTTCCGTGCGCTCCCGCGCCGATGCCCAGATAGTCGCCGAACGTCCAGTAGTTGAGGTTGTGCACGCAGCGCGCATTCGCGCGCGCGTACCCGGAGATTTCGTACTGGGCGAAACCCTCGCTCTCGAGCGCACGCAGGCAAGCCTCGAGCATCGACTCGACTTCGTCGTCGGCGGGTTGCACCGGTGGCGCCGCGGCGAACACCGTGCCGGGTTCGATGGTCAGGTGGTACTGCGAGACGTGCGCGGGCTCGAGCGCGAGCGCCTCGCGGATATCGGCCTCGGCTCCCGCCGCGGATTGCCCCGGCAGCGCGTACATGAGATCGAGATTGAAATTCGCGAGGCCCGAGGCGTGCAGCTCGGCCGCTGCGCGGCGCGTTTCGTCGGCCGAATGGATGCGGCCCAGCGTCCTGAGATGATGCTCGTCGAAGCTCTGCGCGCCGAGGGACACGCGCGTGACACCCGCGGCGCGATATTCCGCGAAGCGTCCACGCTCGATGGTGCCCGGATTGGCTTCCAGCGTGACTTCGACGTCGCCCGCGAAGCCGAACGTCGCGCGCGCGTGTTCGAGCAGCCGGCCGATGGATGCGGGCGAGAACAGGCTGGGCGTGCCGCCACCGAGAAAGATGCTGACCAGCTTGCGCCCGGAGACCTCGGGCGCCTGCACGTCGAGATCGCGCAACAACGCCTCGACGTACCGCTGTTCGGGCCACTCGTCGCGTACCTTGTGGGAATTGAAATCGCAGTACGGACATTTCTGCACGCACCACGGAAAGTGGGCATACAGCGCGAGCGGCGGCGTCTTCATCGCGGCGTCCGCGAAGACCGCGAGAGTCTGAGCTGTTCGAGGAAGGCGCGCATCGCCTGTCCGCGATGGCTCACCGCGTTCTTTTCCGCCGCGGACATCTCGGCCACCGTGCGCGTTTCACCCACGGGCACGAACGAAGGGTCGTAACCGAAGCCCCCGTTGCCGCGGCGCGCGGAAATGATTTCTCCTTCCCATGTTCCATCGCCGACCAGCGGCCGCGGATCGTCGGCATGATCCACGTAGACGATGACGCATCGATATCGCGCGCCGCGCGTCGAGGACGGCACACCGTCGAGCTCCACGAGAAGTTTCGCGAGATTGTCCTCATCGCTCGCGTTCTCGCCGGCGTACCGCGCTGAATACACGCCCGGCGCGCGACCAAGCGCATCGACCTCGATTCCCGAGTCGTCGGCGATGGCGGGCAGACCCGAGATCCGCGCGGCGTTTCGCGCCTTGATCAAGGCGTTTTCGATGAATGTAACGCCGGTTTCCGGGGGCGGCTCGATGCCGAGATCGGATTGGCGGACGAGCACGAGGCCCGTCGAGCCTAACAACTCCGAGAACTCGCGCAGCTTGCCTGCATTGCCGCTGGCGAGCACGACGCGCCGCTCGGTCACGATGGCCTGCGTCGGCCGCGTCAGGCGACCGCCCGCACCTCGGCCTGGAGCTGGAACAGCTTCGCGATGCCTTCCGCCGCGAGATTCAGCAGCGCATCGAGCTCGTGCCGGCGGAAAGCGTGGCCTTCGGCCGTTCCCTGCACTTCGATGAAGCCGCCGCCGTTGTTCATGACGACGTTCATGTCCGTCTCGGCCTGCGAGTCTTCGGCGTAGTCGAGATCGATCACGGGCACGCCGCCGCATATTCCGACGGATACCGCCGCGACCTGTCCGTGCAGGGGCGACGTCGCGATCTGGCGCCGCGCAAGCAACACATCGCAGGCATCGGCGAGCGCGACGAATGCGCCGGTGATCGCCGCGGTGCGCGTGCCGCCGTCGGCCTGCAGCACGTCGCAGTCGATCGTGATCGTGCGTTCGCCGAGAGCGGCGAGATTCGTCACGGCGCGCAGGCTTCGCCCGATCAGCCGCTGGATCTCCTGCGTGCGCCCGGTCTGTTTTCCTTTCGCGGCTTCGCGCGCGGTACGCGTATGCGTCGCGCGCGGCAGCATGCCGTACTCGGCGGTGAGCCAGCCCTGACTCTTGCCGCGCAGGAATCCGGGCACGCCGTCCTCGACACTCGCCGTGCAAAGCACGCGCGTGTTGCCGAACTCGACCAGCACGGCGCCTTCGGCGTGCTTCGTGAAGTGACGGGTGAAACGCACCGCGCGCAATTCTTCGGGCGCGCGACCGCTGGGTCTTCCGGCCATCAGCCGTGTCCTATCCAGCGCACGGCGGCGGCCGTGGTGTTGTCGCTGCCGGCGCCCACGTTGGCGACCGACTTCTCCGCGAGCCGCACCAGCTCGTCGCGCAGCGGAGCACGCGCCGGCGGGAAGGACGCGCCGATTTCGTTGTCGTCGATGCCGCCCCACAAACCATCCGAGCAGACCAGGATCAGGTCGTTCGGCTCGAGCGGCTCGCGCAGGCTGATCGACATCTCGGGCAGGAACGCCTCGCCGCCGACGCAACACTCCACGAAGTTGCGCATCGGGTGCGAGATCGCCTGGTCCGCCGTGATCACGCCTTCACGCAGCAGGAATTCGACGTGGCTGTGATCGCGCGTGCGCTTGTAGACCTTGCCCTTGCGCAGCAGATAGACGCGGCTGTCGCCGATATGCGCCCAGTACGCGCTGCCACCCTGCACCAGGCACACGGCGCAGGTCGCGCGCGGGCGTTGCTCGAGCGATACGTTCGCGCCGAGTTTCACGACCTCTTCGTGGGCGCGGCCCAGCGAAAGATGCAGGAATCCCAGCGGGTCGAGGATGGGTTGCGGCGTATGCCAGAACGCCTCGACGAGTACCTTGAGCGCGGTCTCCGCGGCACGCGCGCCATCCGAATGGCCTCCCATGCCATCGATGACGACCAGGAGCGCGGAGTGTTCGGAGACCGCGACGGAAACGCGATCCTGATTGTCGGTGCGATTACCGAGCAGGCTGACTTCGGCGTATTCGATGCGCAAGCGGTGGTGGGGCCGTCTGATAAACTGCCGCGCACTTT
>JAEZCN010000158.1 GCA_023433515.1 Pseudomonadota bacterium | reverse complement strand
GGGAATCGCTACCCGCGTGATCTCGCGCACTTTCGAGTAGCTGATGCGACCGCTCCCCATCGCGGCCGAAAGCCTCGGCAGATTCTCGAGCGCACGGCCGACGCGCACTTTCTCGCGCGCCGCACCCTTCGCGATGCCGCATTCATGTGACCGGTGAAACCGCAGATCTCCGCGGCGAGCTCGTCGATGGGACGCATGGACACCTCCGTGTGGCCAAACTACTTACTGTGGATGCGTACAGTATACGTGGCGCACGAGCAGAATGCACCGAGAATGTGTCGCCTTTCACGACGATTGCGCGACGGGAAACTAGTTAGTACGGTAGTTTGTGCGAATCCGTTCACGCCCGCTGCCGCACCATTCTCATACGATTCACGCATGTTCGGCCGGAACCCGGAATCACGCGATTTCATCATCGCCTTCGCGGCAACCTGTCTGATCGCAGGCGGCTTCGTTGCTTATGCTCATTGGATCGCGCCCGATTCGGCGACGACTCCGAACGCGCACGTCAGGCCTGACGCTTCGGGGATCGCTGGACACGACTCCGCGCAAGGGGGAGCTTCGATGCACTCGCACGTCGGCCCGCCGCAGGTCATCGCGACCGTGTACGAATGCAATGACGATAATGGGCGAGTGCTGAGCGACCAACCATGCGGCGAGGACGCCCAGGTTCGCCAGATCGAGATGCCAAACCTCATGCGGGCGCAACCCCGTTCCAGCTCGTCGCGACCCACAGCTCCTAACAGGTCGACTCGACCCCGTTCGGCTCGCGCTCCGATCGGACCGGGTACGAGCGACAATGAAGCCCGCTGCGAATCAATCGACGCGCGCATCGAGTACATCAACGCCCGCATGCGTCGGGGCTACACGAGCCTTGAAGGCGAACGATTCCGCCGGCAGCTCCACGAGCTGAGCGATCAGCGCTGGGACGCAAACTGTCGCCAACCCGGCTGATCACCGAAGACCGGCTCAGCGGCTTTTCAGCGCACCCCTGTCAACTCCAGCGCGCACACGAGGATTGCCTCTCCCGACGTCCACCTACTCTCCCGGCCGGAACCGCTCGCGCGGCGCGCAGGTCGACGATGAGCGCGCGGGTCGAACGCAGCGAGTCGAGCGCGGCGTCGAATGCAGCCAGCGTCGAGTCGTTGCCCGCGCGGTAGTCAGGCAGGCGAGAGCAATGCAGATCGCGATCTTCAGCCCCACGGCGCCAATCTCCTCTCACCCAGCATCTGCTCGTCGACGTTCCGGCTGGAACGTCCGCGCGCGCCGCTGTCCGAGGCGTGGTGAAACCTCCGCCGGTATTCCGCCGGTGACAATCCGATCACCCGCTTGAATACGCGCCGGAACGTGCCCGTATCTTCATAACCCACCAGGTTCGCGATCTGTTCCACCGTGTCGCGCGTGAACTCGAGACGCTCGCGGCCGCGCGCGATGCGCAGGCGCTGGTGGTATTCACCGGGCGTCACGCCGGTGGCGGCGGCGAAGCGCCGCTGAAACGTCCGCGCACCGAGTCCGGCGCGCGCCGCGAGAGTCGTGACGCTCCCGCTCCGCGCGGGATCCGCCTGCAGCCAGTGCTGCACGGCGAGGATGGCCTTGTCTCCATGCTGGAGCCGCGGCTCGAAGTTGCCGAAGTAGCGTTGCTCGCGGCCGCGCGGATCCATCAGCATGAAGTGCGCGGTGCTGCTCATCACCGTGGCGCCCAGGAGTCGCTCGACCAGCTTGAGCCCCATGTCCGCCCACGCGAGCACGCCGCCGGCGGTGACGAGATCGTGATCGTCGATCACGAGCAGGTCGGGGTTCACGTCGACGTCGGGAAAGCGGCGCTGCAGCTCCTCGGCGAACATCCAGTGCGTGGTCGCGCGCCGCCCGGCTAACAAACCCGATTCGGCGAGCAGGAACACGCCACCGCACACCGCGGCAACGATGGCGCCGCCGGAGTGTCGCTCGCGCACCCATGCGACGCATTCCGGCGCGATGCGCGGCTGCGGCGGCGCGATCTGGCACGCGGGCACGATCACCACCTCGGGCGGGTGGCCATCGCCCTCGGACGTTTCGAAGGTGCACCGCAACTGCCCGCGGTTGTCGGGCTGCCAATGTGTCACGCGGAGCACGGGCGCCGCCAGACTCGCATGCTGGCGCGCGAAGAAATCCGCGTAGCTGAAGAGATCAGTCAGTCCATGAACGGACGTCATCTGCGCGCCCGCGAATTGCACGATGGCGATCTCGATCGGCTTCTTCGCGCTTGGCAGTTTCGGCTTGGTTTTTGTCATTTTTCGCCATCCCGTGCGGCAAGCCTCGCCGATATCTTGGGCGAATGAAAGAAGAGACATTCTCCGGACGCGGTGGTACGCAACTTCACCTGCGGTCGTGGCGCCCCGAAATGGCGCAAGCGATCGTCGTCATCGTGCACGGTGTCAATTCGCACGGGGGTCAGTACCTTTGGACGGGCGAACAGCTTGCGAAGGCGGGCTTCGTCGTATATGCGCATGATCATCGAGGTCGGGGCAAATCCGCCGGCCCGCGCTTCTACATAGACGACA
>JAEZCN010000151.1 GCA_023433515.1 Pseudomonadota bacterium | reverse complement strand
GAGCTCGGCAACGTGAGCGCGAAGTTCGTCGTGGCCGACACGCAGAAACGCGACTCGGTGTTCTCGCACATCGGCAAGCTCGAGAAGGGCACGATTTCGGTCGGCGACAAGCTGGCGGCGAAGGTCGATGAGCCGCGCCGCAAAGCCATCATGGCCAACCACACGGCGACGCACCTGTTACACGCTGCGCTGCGTCAGGTGCTCGGCACGCACGTGCAGCAAAAAGGCTCGCTGGTCGCGCCCGATCGGCTGCGCTTCGACTTCGCGCACTTCCAGGCGATCACGCCGGAAGAGCTGCGCAGGATCGAACGGCTCGTGAACGAGGAAATCCGCGCGAATTCGCCCGGCGAGATCCGCGAGCTGCCGTACGAAGCCGCGGTGGCCGAAGGCGCCATCGCGCTGTTCGGCGAAAAATACGAGAAGGACGTGCGCGTGCTCAGGCTCGGCGGCTTCTCGATGGAGCTGTGCGGTGGCACTCACGTCTCGCGCACCGGCGACATCGGGTTCTTCAAGATCGTGAGCGAAGGCGGCGTCGCCGCGGGTGTGCGCCGCATCGAAGCGATCACGGCGCAGGGCGCGGTCGAGTACGTCGAGCAGACCGACCAGCTCGTGAAGGAAGTCGCGGGTCTCGTGCGCGGCACGCGCGACGAGGTGAAGACCAAGGTGGCCGATGCGCTCGAGCGCATCCGTCAGCTCGAGAAAGAAAACCGTTCGCTCAAGGACAAACTCGCGAGCGGGCAGGGCACGGACCTCTCCGCTGGCGCGCGCGACATCGCGGGCGTGAAACTGGTCGCGGCGCAGGTCGACGGCGCCGATGCGGGCGCGCTGCGCAACGCGGTCGATCAGCTCAAGGACAAGCTCAAGAGCGCGGTGATCGTACTCGCCTCGGTCGATCCGTCGAACAAGATCACGCTGGTCGCGGGTGTCACGGCCGATCAGACCGCAAAGGTGAAGGCCGGCGAGCTCGTCGGTAGCGTCGCCGCGCAAGTCGGCGGCAAGGGCGGCGGCCGCCCCGACTTCGCACAAGCCGGCGGCAACAACCCCGCGGCACTGGGCGCGGCGCTCGCGAGCGTCGAGCCCTTCGTCCGCTCGAAGCTCGGCGCGTAATGGGGACATTCCTGATTTCCTAGCAAACGGGGACAGACCTCCCGGTGGCGTTGATCGTCCAGAAATATGGCGGAACCTCGGTGGGTTCCGTCGAGCTCATCCAGCGTGTCGCCGAGAAAGTTGCCGCGGTGCGCGCTCGCGGCGATCACATCGCGGTCGTCGTCTCGGCGATGGGCGACTCCACAGATCGGCTGGTCGATCTCGCCGCCGCGATTTCCCCCGAGCCGAACCCGCGCGAGATGGACGTGCTGCTCTCGACCGGCGAGCAGGTCTCCATCGCGCTGC
Source organism: Pseudomonadota bacterium (assembly GCA_023433515.1). GTDB lineage: Bacteria > Pseudomonadota > Gammaproteobacteria > Steroidobacterales > Steroidobacteraceae > CADEED01. The sequence continues at coordinate 1,267 of JAEZCN010000151.1, read as the reverse complement.
TCGCGATGGCGTTGTGCGAACGCGGCATTCCCGCGCGCTCGTTCACCGGCAGTCAGCTGCGCGTGCGTACCACTGGAGCCCACCGGCGCGCGCGCATCGCGGCGGTAGAGACTGAAAGGCTCAAGGCGGCGCTATCTGCTGGCGAAGTCCCGGTCGTGGCCGGATTCCAGGGCATCGACGACCTCGGCGACATCACCACCATCGGCCGCGGCGGCTCGGACACGAGCGCCGTCGCACTCGCCGTGGCGCTCGAGGCCAGCGAGTGCCAGATCCTCACCGACGTCGACGGCGTCTACACCACCGATCCGCGCCTGGTGCCCGACGCCCGTCTGCTTTCACGCATCTCGTTCGAGGAGATGCTCGAGCTCGCGGGGCAGGGCTCGCGCGTCCTGCACCTGCGATCCGTGGAATTCGCCGCGAAATACAACGTTCCGCTGCGCGTGTTCTCGTCGTTCCGTCCCGGCGCCGGCACGCTCATCTGCAAAGAGGAATCCAACGTGGAAGCTCCGCTCATCTCCGGCATCGCGTTCAACCGCGACGAGGCCCAGATCACGATCTCGGGTCTGCCCGATGCGCCCGACAGCGTCGCGCGAGTCCTGAAGCCGATTTCGGCAGCGAGCATCGAAGTTGACATGATCGTGCTCGCGACAGGCAGAGATGGCCTTAAGGATTTGTCCTTCACCATACATCGCGACGACTTTCTCGAAGCGCAGCGGCTCGCGCAAAACATAACCGCCGAATTTCCCGGCGCGCGCATGAGCGCGGATGACACGGTCGCCAAACTCGCGATCGTCGGCGTGGGAATGCGTTCTCACGCCGGTGTGGCGACGCAACTCTTTGAATCCCTTGCGCGGCAAGGCGTGAAAGCGCTGCTCATTTCTACCAGTGAAATAAAGATCGCCGTGCTCGTGCCGGAAGCGGCGCTGGAATCTTGTGTCAAATGTTTGCACGCCGATCTCGGACTCAACCGAGAGTTATGAGAACTGCGAGCGTGACCACCGCTGATGCCGGTGTTACTGTTCCGGCGTCGCTGATTGGCCGCAAAAGCGGGGGTCCCGATCGACGATACGACTAAACGAAGAGGCTCGGCGGAGGGCCCTCAACATGCTTATTTTGACGAGACGAGTTGGCGAATCTGTTGTCATCGGCGAAGACGTGACGGTCACGGTCCTTGGGGTAAAGGGTAACCAGGTCCGGATCGGCATCAACGCGCCGAAAAACGTGTCCGTGCATCGGGAAGAAATTTTCGAGCGCATCAAGAACGGAC
>JAEZCN010000067.1 GCA_023433515.1 Pseudomonadota bacterium | reverse complement strand
CCATGAACGAGCCGCCGTTCGTCTCCGCCATCACCTTCGTCAACGCCGCCGTCAACGTGGTCTTGCCATGGTCGACGTGACCGATCGTGCCGACGTTCACGTGCGGCTTGGTGCGTTCAAACTTTTCTTTTGACACGGAGATAACCTCTGAAAAAACCTGTTGCCTACTAACTACCGAACCCGAACCGAACTCGTCCCGAAGACGGCTTGCGAAAACTGGAGCTCACGACCGGGATTGAACCGGTGACCTCGTCCTTACCAAGGACGTGCTCTACCAACTGAGCTACGTGAGCTTTCTGGAGCGGGTGATGGGAATCGAACCCACGCCATCAGCTTGGAAGGCTGAGGTTCAACCATTGAACTACACCCGCCGATGACGCCCCAGGCTCACGCCTGACTAACCACCTAACATCCACCGTCTCACCTGCCCTGGAGGCGCACCCGACCTCCCTCACCGGAGTACCGAGTGGTGGAGGGGGAAGGATTCGAACCTTCGAAGGCGTAAGCCGGCAGATTTACAGTCTGCTCCCGTTGGCCGCTTGGGTACCCCTCCCAGGAAAAACGAGCCGCGTATTCTCGTGGCCACCCCCCGGAGTGTCAACGGGATTGGCGCGGGAATTGCTAAGACTTTCGGGCCCTTGGGGCGGCGTCCCGGGCACCCGGGCGTGCATATAAGAGGTGTCAATTCCACAACGTGGTCCCGCGGTGCGATCGGCCCCCTGACCGCTGGGCCGGAACTACGCCCGGACCGAGGCGCTGGCGGATCCCGCCGCCAGCCGGGAGAGCTCCGCCACCGATGCTGGATCGAGAGCTCGTGCACCACAGGCGCGCAAATCAGGCGGCAGAATCACGTTACCGTATCGTATACGGGTCAATCGGCTGACCATGAATCCTTCGTGTTCGAACAGGCGCCGCACCTCCCGGTTGCGGCCCTCGTGCAGGCACACACGGAACCACGAGTGGCTGCCTTCCGAGGACTCCTCATCGATGCGGTCGAACCGGGCCGGACCGTCCTCGAGAATGACCCCCCGCCTCAGCCGTTCGAGCACCTGGGGCGCAGGCTTCCCCCGCAGGCGCGCCCGGTACTCGCGCTCGATCCCGGTCGAGGGATGCATGAGGCGATGGGCCAGGTCCCCGTCGTTCGTGAATAGCAGGAGCCCCGAGGTATTCACGTCGAGCCGGCCGACGACGATCCAGCGGCCGCTTCCGGGAGGCGGGAGCCTTTCGAATACCGTGGGCCGGCCTTCCGGGTCACTGCGTGTCGTCACTTCGCCGACCGGCTTGTGATAGACGAGCACTTCGGTGTCTTCCGCCGAGCCGCCCAGGTCGAGGGGCTGCCCGTCGAGGCAGATCGTGTCGGTGGCCACGGCCCGATCGCCCAGCACCGCGACCCGGCCGTTGATCGTCACGCGACCGTCACGGATCCACTCCTCGATGCCGCGCCGGGAGCCATGCCCCGCACCCGACAACAGCTTCTGCAATCGCTCGGTCGATGATTCAGTCATTGGCGCGGGAGCATAACCAACCGTTATATCGGTATGCCAAGGCCGGGCTCGTCTCCTTTTTGTCACACGCCTAGAGTCGCCGCACCATGATCTACGACAACATTTTAGGCACCATCGGCCGCACTCCCATCGTTCGTGTCAACCGCCTCGCGCCCGCGGGCACGACGATGTACGTGAAGTGCGAGTTCTTCAACCCGCTGTCTTCGGTCAAGGATCGCCTGGCGATCGCGATCATCGAGGACGCTGAAAAGAGTGGCGCGCTGAAGCCCGGCCAGACCGTGGTCGAGGCGACCTCCGGCAACACCGGCATCGCGCTCGCGATGGTCTGCGCCGCCAAGGGTTATCCGTTCGTCGCCGTGATGGTCGAAACCTTCTCGATCGAGCGCCGCAAGATCATGCGTTACCTCGGCGCGAAGGTGATCCTCACGCCCGCCGCGGAGCGCGGTCAGGGCATGGTGCGCAAGGCCGCGGAGCTCGCGCAGAAGCACGGCTGGTTCCTCGCGCGCCAGTTCGAGAACCAGGCGAATCCGGCCTATCACCGCAACACCACCGGTCCTGAAATCATTCAGGACTTCGTCGGCAAGCGCCTCGACAACTTCGTCACGGGCTGGGGCACGGGCGGCACGCTCACCGGCGCCGGCGAGGTGATCAAGCTCGCGCGTCCCGACGTGAAAGTGATCGCGACCGAGCCGGAAGCCGCGCAGATGCTCGGCGGCAAGCCGTTCTCGCCGCACAAGATCCAGGGCTGGACGCCGGACTTCGTTCCAGCCGTGCTCAATCGCAACGTGCCTGACCGCATCGTGCCGGTCACGGACGCCGAGGCGATCGAAGCCTCGCGCGCGCTCGCGAAGAGCGAAGGCATCTTCTGTGGCATTTCGAGCGGCGGCACGTTCGCCGCGGCGCTCAAGGTCGCGCGCGAATCGGGCCCGGGCTCGGTGACGCTCGCGATGCTGCCCGACACGGGCGAGCGCTATCTATCTACCCCACTCTTCGAAGGCATCGCCGACGGTGGCGATCCCGAGCCGTGAGCGGATCGCCGCGCCCACAATTCGTGTATGGATTGCGCGCGGCCGCCGCACCCGGGCTCGCTGACGTGAGCATCGGCCCCGCCACGAAGTTCGCGCGCCTGCCGGATCCGTTTCCGTTCTGGCGCGGAGGCGAACTGCGCGGCGGGCAGGTCGCGTATGAGACCTGGGGCCAGCTCAGCGCGGCCCGGGACAATGCGATCCTGTTGTTCACGGGCCTTTCGCCCTCGGCGCACGCAGCCTCGTCGGCCGCGGACCCCGCGCCGGGCTGGTGGGAGAAGATGGTCGGCCCCGGCAAGGCCATCGACACCAACCGTTATTTCGTCGTCTGCGTGAATTCGCTCGGCAGCTGTTTCGGCTCGTCGGGGCCGGCATCGATCGATCCGGCGACGGGCCTGGCATATCGCCTCGAGTTTCCGGACTTGTCGGTCGAAGACATCGCGCGGGGCGGATACGAAACGATCCGCTCGCTGGGCATCGAGAAACTGTCAGCGGTGGTCGGCGCATCGCTGGGCGGCATGGCGGTGCTGGCGTTCGCGGCGCAATTCGCCGGCGTGGCGCGCCGGGTGATCAGCATCTCGGGCAGCCCCGCCGCACTACCCTTTGCGATCGCGCTGCGCTCGACACAACGCGACGCCATCCTCACGGATCCGGATTGGCAGGACGGGCAGTATTCGGGTGACGTTCGCCCGATCACGGGCATGCGCATCGCGCGCAAGCTCGGCACTCTCACCTATCGTTCGGCCGCGGAATGGAAGCATCGTTTCGGCCGCAGGCCGGCTTCCGATCGCTACTACCAGGCGCTGTCGCCGGGCCGGGCTCACTTTCCGGCCGAATTCGCCATCCAGGACTATCTCAACGCGCAGGCCGACAAGTTCGTCACCGTGTTCGATCCGAACTGCTACCTCTATCTGTCGCGCGCCATCGATCGCTTCGATCTGTCCGCGCATGGCGGCTCACCGGCCACGGCGCTCAAGCGCGCCGCGGCGGAACGCGCACTGGTCATCGGCGTGGAATCGGACATCCTGTTCACGATCAACGAACAGAACGCGCTCGCGGAGGCGTTCGAAGCGGCAGGCACCGCGACCGAGTTCGTGCCGCTGGCCTCGCTCGAAGGCCACGACGCCTTCCTGGTCGACATCGAGCCGTTCGCGGCGGCCATCGGCCGGTTCCTGGCTGACTAACTTGTCGACGGCACCGCTTCCCGTCTAGGTGAACGAAACCTTCGGCGCCTCGCGCGCCTCGGGCTTCGAGATCTCGAGCAGCTGCGCGAGCGCGAAACTGAACATGCCCGCGATGATGCTGCCCGGGAACATCTCCACCTGGTTGTTGTAGCTCATCACCGCGTCGTTGTACGCCTGCCGCGCGAACGCGACCTTGTTCTCCGTCGAGGTGAGCTCCTCGGACAATTGCATCATGTTCTGGTTGGCCTTGAGGTCGGGGTACGCCTCGGCCAATGCGAACAGGCGGCCGAGCGTCGCGCCGAGCGCGCCTTCGGCGCCGGCGAGCTGCGTCATCGCGGCCGCATCACCCGGGTTCGCGGCGGCCGTCTTGAGTCCCGACATGGCGGCATTACGCGCCTTGATCACGGCCTCGAGCGTCTCGCGCTCGTGCTTCATGTAGCCCTTCGCGGTTTCGACGAGATTCGGGATGAGGTCGTAGCGACGGGTCAGCTGCACGTCGATCTGCGCGAATGCGTTCTTGTATCCGTTGCGCGCGCCGACCAGCCGGTTGTAGACCGAAATGACGAACCAGATCAGGACGACGACGATGCCAAGAATGATCCAACCCATGAGCAGGCTCCGTGAAAAAGGCGCCGCACGGCGCGCGTGAAATATCGATGCAGCGCAGCGCAATTGCAAGGACGCCGGCGGGATTTGCCGGGTGACGGCGCCATTCGTCGCCGATTCCTCCACCTCCACCGCATATCTCGGGCCAGGCGATCCGGGATTCCGGCCGCACCTCGGGTCGCGTCGGCTAACTACACGCGCGGCGCGCCGCCGCCGATCGGGGCCGCGCGCTTCACGGAGAAATCGCCCCGGGGACGCCGTCCGGACCTGCGTCACATTTCCTGCCAGGGAGTCGGGTTCACATATTCGTGCAGTTTGGCCGCGTCGCCACCGCCGATCCCGGCTTTGCGGCCGCCCGTCGGAATCCGGCTGCGTGCCCCGTGCGCTTCCCCGAAGCTACGCCGGTGTTTTTGGGAGATCGGGATACACCGATGACATCACATCAGAACAGGTCGGCACGCCGCGGCCGCCAACATGGCTTCACGCTGATCGAATTGATGATGACGATCATCGTCGCCGTGATCGTCGTCGGGATCGCGATCCCATCGTTCGGCAAGATGATCAACCGGAATCGCCTGGTCACGCACACCAATGACCTCGTCATGGCGATGCAGCTGGCGCGCTCCGAGGCCATTACCCGCAATTCCACGATGACCTTCTGCCGTGCCGGCGCCGTGAATGCCACGACCTGCTCGGGTTCGGCCGCGAACTGGCGTTTCTGGATCGTCCGCAATGCCGCGGGTGAAGTGATCCGGCGCGGAGAAATTCCGGCCTACGGCAACACGCTGCGCGTGACGTCGACGCTGACGGGCGACCGGATGACTTTTTCGTCGGATGGCCTGGCCCGCAACGGGACGACGACGACTTTGCTCAACGCCCAGCGGATTCGCATCTGTTCGTCCAAGGTCGGCAACGACAACGTCCGCGACGTGACGCCGGGTCTCGGCAGCCGACTTTCGACCGCGAAAGCGACGGTGACCACATGCTGATGCATTCCCGAACCAAGGTTGACTACCGACGCCCGACGATCCGCGCACAGCGCGGCGTCGGAATCATCGAAGTCCTGATCGCCCTGCTGATCCTGTCGATCGGCCTGCTCGGCATGGCCGCTCTGCAGGTGCGCACCATGCGCAACAACGAAAGCGCGCTGGAGCGCAGCATGGCCGTCGCGGAAACACACGCGATCGCGGACGCCATGCGCGCCGACCGCACCAACGCGATCAACTCACGATTCGACATCGCCCTGGGCGACGCGGCGCCCACGGGAGACACCTTCCGTGAAACCGTGCTCGCCGCATGGCGTTCGAACATAGAAAACGCGCTGGGCGAAGACGCGACCGGATCCGTCGACTGCGACGGCCCCTTGTGCGAAATCGTCATTCAGTGGAACGACTCGCGCGGCGCCGATGGCCAGGAAGAACAGCAGATCACGACGTGGGTGCAGTTATGAGTCGCGCGCATCGCCAATCCGGCTTCTCGATGGTCGAGCTGATGGTGGCCCTCGTGCTCGGGCTGGTCATCATCGCCGGCGTGATCAGCGTGATGCTCGCCAACAAGCGCAGCTACAGCACCAACGAGGGCCTGGCGCAGATCCAGGAAAGCGCGCGGACCGCGCATGAGCTTCTGGCGCGCGATATCCGCCAGAGCGGCAGCACCGGGTGCGACAACGGACAGCGCATCGCGAATGCGCTGGCCACGGGCACTCAGTGGTGGAAGACCTGGTACGCCGTGCGCGGCTACAACGGCAGCGATACCGATCCGGCTGTCGCGATCGGCACGGCCGCGAGCACGCGAGTTGACGGCACCGACACACTTCACCTGCATGGAATGGAAGGCGGCGGATTCCCGCTGGAAATTCACAGCGTCGCGACACGGCAGATGCTGATCAACAACGCCACCGCGACTTCTCTCTCGTCGAACGACCAGTTGATCGTGTGCGACTTCGACCACGCAACGATCTTCCGTGCCGGCACCTATGACGGCGCCACGACTACGATCAACTACGGGCTGACCGGCAATTGCACCGCGGGTCTCGGTTTCCCCGCCAACTGTGACGGTGGCGCCGGTAACTCACACACGTTTCAGCGCAATGCAGTCGTCGGACGCCTGTCGGCCGTCACCTGGTTCATCGGTAACAACGGGCGCGCCGCGGACGGCGGTCGGTCGCTGTTCCGGAGCCGTTTGACGGCGGGCGGAGTCGTCGTGACGGAAGAAATCGTCGCGGGCGTCACCGACATGCAGCTTCGCTTCGGTACCAATGACAGCGACGACATCGTGGAACCGTCGGCGCTGACCACCGTTACCGACTGGGCCGCCGTGAATTCGGTTTTCGTCGAGCTGACCTTCAACTCCGCGAATACCAACGTCAGCAGCGACCTGTCCGAGAATTCCGGTCGGCTCGAGCGCACTTTCACCTATCTGATCGCCTTGAGGAATCGCGTGCCATGAACGCAGCGAAACGGAATCCTTCAGTCACCACGCGCGTCCGCGCGCGCCACCAGCGCGGCGTCGCCCTGGTCGTGGCGCTGATCCTGCTCATGGTGGTGACGCTCATCGGTCTCGCGGCGAGCCGCGGCACCGTGCTGCAGGAACGCATGAGCGCCAACAGTTACGACCGTTCGCTGGCTTTTCAGCGCAGCGAGGCGGCGCTGCGCGCGGCGGAAGCCGCGATCACCGCGAACTGGCAGATCACCGCGCTCGGGGGCACCGATTGCTCCTCCGCCGCCTGTCCGAACGTCCCGGCCAATGCGTTCACTGGAACCGACGCCACCTGGCACAACGTCGACGACACCTACGACGTCAACGACGACATGTCGCCGGGAGTGCCGCAATACACCATCCAGTTCATGGGCACCGGCAGCGCCCCTAACAATCTCGGCACCCGCGACAACGCCGACGCCGCCAATTACGGCAGCGGCGCCGCGCCCGACAACGTCGCCTTCTACCGCGTCACGGCGCGCAGCGCCGATCCCGCGACTCTCGGCGGTCGTTCCGTCGTCGTGCTCCAGACCACGGTCAAGCGTCCGTACTGACGCATCCAGAGATTCCTCGAGGTCCTAACTATGTCAGCCTACACTCGCATCGCTCCGACGAAAGAGCCCGTCCTGAAGAAGTGGCGCCTGCTGTTCGCGCTGCTGATCGCGGGTTTCGCCGGCACCGCCACGGCGCAGATCGTCGGGCAAACGCCGCTGTCCTCGGGCGGCAACGTTCCCGGCAACCTGCTGCTGGTGCCATCGGTCGAGTATCCGACCATCGACAGCCAGGCCAACATCGAGACCGACTACCTGTCGGCCCGGGAGTATGTCGGCTACTTCGATTCCGACAAGTGCTACAACTACCACTACAGCGAGACCGAGACGGAGCGGTATTTCTATCCCGTGGGCGCCGCGACGAGCCGCACCTGCAGCTACGCCAACAAGGAGTGGAGCGGCAATTTCCTCAACTGGGCTGCCACGCAGACCATCGACCCGTTCCGCAAGGCGCTCACCGGCGGCCACCGCGTCAAGGACACGACTGAGGAAACCATCCTCGAGAAGGCGCGTTCCGACGGCAATACGACCAACGGCATCTACCCGGACCGCCGGCTGCCAACGGGCACCGGCACCAGCGGCACTCGCGTGAGAGCCGCCACGCCCGCGGACTGGACCAGCTTCAGAGCCCGGATACGCGATCTGGGCAACAAGATGCGCTTCACGTCCGGCGATGGCGATGTGAACAACGCGACGGTGACCGTATACGACCCGGCCACGACGACTCTCGAATTCGCCAATCGCACGACGGTGTTCGAAGTCAGCGTGCGCGTGAAGGTCTGCGTCAACGCCATGCTGGAAGAGAATTGCGTCGCCTATCCCTCGGGATACGCGAAGCCCGAAGGCCTGATCCAGAAATACGCGCACCGCATTAGGTACAGCGCATTCGGCTACCTGAACGATCACGCGGTTTCCCGCGATGGTGGCGTACTCCGCGCGCGCCAGAAATTCGTGGGACCGACTCTGCCGGATCCCGAGACAGGCATTCCGGAAAGCAATCCCAATGCCGAGTGGGACTCGGGGACCGGCGTGCTGGTGAGAAGCCCTGACAATCAGGATGCCCTGAACACGAACACTCGTCTGTCACTCGCGACCGAGGACTACCTCATCAAAGACAGTGGCGTCATCAACTACGTCAACAAGTTCGGCCAGATGACGACCAAGAACCACAAGAGCATCGACCCGGTCAGCGAGCTCTACTACTCGGCGCTTCGTTACCTGCGCAACCTCGGAAACGTGGCGGCGTACACGAACATTTCCGGCGGCACCGAGCAAAACAGATGGGAGCTCGCCGACGGCTTTCCCGTGATCACGGACTGGACCGACCCGTACCAGTACTGGTGCCAGAACTCCGCGATCCTCGGTATCGGTGACGCGAACACTCACCGCGACAAGAACCTGCGCGGCACGACGAACACGAGTGAAGAGCCCTCCATGCCGGGCGCCGTCTCTGGCGACTCCGTAAACGTGCACGAGTGGACCCAGAAGGTGGCGACCCTCGAAGGCATCACCATCAACACCGAGTTCACCGGCCGAAACAATTCGGCCTTCATCGCGGGCCTCGCGTACTGGGCGCACACCCAGGATCTGCGTCCCGAAGAGGAGATGCCCAACAAGCAGACGGTTTCCACGCATTGGGTGGACGTGCGCGAAGCGCAGAGACTTGAACCACTGCATCGCAACCAGTACTGGCTCGCCGCCAAGTACGGCGGCTTCACGGTGCCCGACGACTTCGACTCGGTCAACCACGCGACCGCGCTGCCGTCGGACTGGTGGGATACGAACGAGGACACTTTGTCCACGTATCCCTCGGGCTCGATGGTGCGCCCCGACAACTTCTACGTGGCGAGCGACGCCGAGAAGATGGTCGACAGTCTCACGCGCGCGTTCGCGAAGATCGGCTCGGAACGCGTCGGTTCGGGCGCCTCGCTGGCCGCGAACTCGACGCGACTCGACACGGAAACGCGCACATTCCAGGCCCAGTTCCGCAACATGAACTACGGCCAGATCAATTCATACGCGGTGAATCCGATGGACGGATCGTTGTCCGCCCAGCCTGTATGGACGGTTGGCACGCCTGTCGCCGACCCCACGAGCGGCCCGATTCCTCCGGGTGTCGCGCTCACACGAGCCAACTGGGCCTCACGGAACATTCGCGTAAACGCGCTCGGCCGGGGTTACCTGCAGTTCCGCGCCTCGAACCTGCATTCCAGCCAGACGAGCCTGCTCACGTTCACCGGCATGCCGACATCCGGTGCACGGGCGGTGACGGCCGAAAACATCGTCGACTATCTGCGTGGCAGCGGTGCAAAAGAGGATTCGCAGACCAATGGCGCGCTGCGCACACGCCTCGCGCCCGAAACCGGCTGGAGCCCGCTCCTGGGTGACGTGGTGAATTCCACCCCGGTTTTCGTCGGCGCGCCGAACCCGTCGCTGTACTCCACGGCCTCGTTCAATGGCGCCGGCAGCTACGCTGCGTTCGCGGCCGCGCAGGCTTCTCGCCTGGGCGTTCTCTACGTGGGCGGCAACGATGGAATGCTGCACTCCTTCAATGCTTCGACGGGCAAGGAGGTGTACGCCTTCGTGCCGAATGCATCGTTCCTGCGCGGTATCGCCGACTTCGCCAACCCCGAGTACGAACACAAGTATTTCGTCGATGGCGACATGGCCATTTCGGATGTCTGGGATGGAAGCGCCTGGCGCACGGTGCTCGTCGGAACGATGGGCCGCGGAGGCCCCGGCATCTTCGCCCTGGACATCACCAACCCGCTGGCACCGACCTTCCTCTGGGAAAAGGGCGCCGCGGATATCGCCAGCCTTGGCAAGAACATCGGCCGACCGGTCATTGCGCAGGTCGCGAACGGCGATTGGCGTGTGATTCTCGGCAACGGTCCGGACAGCTCGAGTGGCGCCGCTACGCTCATCTTGATTGGTGCGACTTCCGGAACCGTCACGGTGGCGGACACGGCCGCGACCGGCTCGAACGGCCTGAGCGCCGTGCTCGCACGCGACACGGATGCCGATGGCTACGCGGACACCGCCTATGCGGGCGACCTGCGCGGAAATCTGTGGAAGTTCACGGGCCTTTCGGGCACGCCCGCCCCATCGTCCCTGTTCACCGCGGTCGATGCCGGCAACGTGGCTCAGCCCATCACCGCCGCACCCAATGTCGCCAGGGATCCGTCCACGGGCATCACCTGGGTCTTCTTCGGCACGGGTCAGTATCTGAATTCTTCCGACCTGACCACGACGCAGCGCCAGACCTGGTACGGCATCAAGGATGACGGCGGCACCGCGCCCGCGCGTGGCAACCTGGTTGCGCGCACGTTCACCGAATCGGGCGCGATCGGCGACTTCTCGACGACACGAACGTTGTCGGAAGGGTCGGCCGATGACCTGGCTGGCATGGAAGGCTGGTTGATCGATCTGCCCACGAGCGGCGAACGCATGGTCGTTCCGAATCGCTTCCAGGGTGGCGCGCTCATCGGCACCTCGCGCATTCCGACGTTGGTCGATGTCTGCCAGCCCACCGGCCGCGGTTACATCATGGCCATCTCGCCGTTCACGGGCGCCCGGCTGCCGCAGACGTTCTTCGATACGAACCACGACGGGTTGTTCAACGATGCGGATACGGCCGATGGCGACTTGCTCTCCGGTATCGGCTTCGACAGCAGCGCCAACAACCCGATCTTCGTCGAGAACGTCATGCAGGTGGGTCTCGACGACGGTACGACCAGGACCATCCGTACGCAGGGCACCAACGTCGACGCGTCGCGCATGAGCTGGCGCGAAGTCCTCAACTAACAGGGAATCTCACCATGAACCCGTTCGCCAGCCGGAACAACGCTGTCCGCCATTCGAGAGGTTTCACCCTCATCGAAGTCATGATCGTGGTGGTCATCATCAGCATCCTCGCCGCCATCGCGATCCCCTCGTACACGGCATACATCGTGCGCACCAACCGCGCCGCGGCCAAGGCATGCATGCTCGAGTACGCGCAATCCATGGAGCGTTACTACACCACCAACATGTCGTACGAGGACGCCGATCCGGCCGTGGCCCTGGCATGCGACACCGACAGTGATCTCGACAACAGGTACACGATCACGGTCGCCGCGCCGACGTCGCGGACGTATACGATCACCGCCACACCCGTCGGTGCGCAATTGGCGCGCGACACGGATTGCGGCACACTCACGCTCACTCAGTCCGGCGCCCGGGATAGAACCGGATCCGCGGCTCTCGAAAAGTGCTGGTAGCAATTCGATTCGAATTCCGGAATCACTCGCGAAACTGATCAGGAGATGGGCGACCTTCGGGTCGCTCTTCTCTTTTGTCGTCTGCGCGGCCGCGCACGCCGAACCCCGCGAGATCAAGATCGCGACCTGGAACCTCGAATGGTTCATGACGCCCGAAACGCTGCGGGCGCTCACCCCGGCCTGCACGCCACGCGACGCACCGCGTAACGGCGCGCGGCGCGCGATTCCTTGCAACGTCGCGCACGAACTCACTCGCAGCCACGAAGACATCGCGGTACTGCGCCGCCACGCGAAATCCCTGGACGCGGACGTGATCGCCCTGCAGGAAGTCGACGGCCCCGAGGCGGCAAAGCTCGTGTTTCCGGGTCACGAGTTCTGTTTCTCGGGCCGCATCGCCGTGCAGAACAACGGCTTCGCGATCCGGCGAGGATTGCCATTCCGCTGCGGCCCCGACCTGTTCGAGCTCTCGCTCACCGACGAGGTACGGCGCGGCGTCGAGGTGCGGCTCTTTCCCGGCACAGCGCGGGAAATCGCGTTGCTGTCGGTGCACCTGAAGTCGGGCTGCTCGCGCGATCGCCTGGATTCCGAGCGACCCGCGTGCGGGGAGCTCATGCGCCAGGTGCCCGTGCTCGAGCGCTGGATCGACGCGCGCGCCGCGGAGAACATCCCGTTCGGGGTCCTGGGCGATTTCAATCGCGACCTGCGACGCGAGTCGGTCGAAAGCTCCCTGTGGCTGGACATCGACGACGGCGATCCACCGGGCGCGGATCTAGTCAATACGGCCGAGGGGCGGCCTTTCGAAAACTGCATGCCCTCGCAGACCTTTAGTGGATACATCGATTACATCCTCCTGGGCCGCGACCTCGCCCGCCGGATGGTCAGCGACTCGTTCGGGCGCGCCCTTTACCGACCCCGGGATGCTTTACGCCGCAAATTGTCGGATCACTGCCCGGTATTCATACGGCTTCGGGTGTCAGACGGGGTCGGGGGATCGTCGTAAACCGCAGAACGTGAAATTTCCTGCGAAACTCATTAAGTTGAGTTCCTATCAAAAAGCCCGTCGCACAAGGCAATAATCCGGTCAGGAGAGCCTGATGAGCAAAACGACAACAGCGGGGATTCAGTCGGTGGAGCGGAGGTTGCATACGCGGCACCGTGCGCGCACGACGGTGTACATCACGACGCCCACGGGTCGAAAGAAACTGTGTCGGGCCATCAATCTTTCGGCGACGGGTGTGTTCGTCGAAACGACCAACCTCGGATTGCGCAAGGGCCAGCAGGTCGAGCTCGCGTTCGCGATCAATCTCGGCGCGGTCACGAAGCTGCATCGTCGCACGGCCGTCGTTGCGCACGTTTCGCGCGGCGGCACTGGGCTCATGATGGATGCTTACACAGCTCGCTAGGCCACTTGCTCAGGGCTGACGCCCACTCTTCATGAAATCCGAAGGGGTCGTGGCCGGGCCCCCGCCCTAGGTCATGTAAGCCG
>JAEZCN010000131.1 GCA_023433515.1 Pseudomonadota bacterium | reverse complement strand
TCGACGGCCGTGCGCTGCGCCACGCGCTCGAAGTACGCCACGAGAGTTTCGACGACGACGAGCTCATCTCCCTCGCCCGCAAGCACGAAGTCGCCATCGTCGAAGCCGGCGATTCCACCTACCCGCGCATCCAGGCGCGCACCGCGCCTTTCAGCTACCTGCGCGTCATGGGCGCCAAGGAAACCGCACCGAAGGGATACACGCCCGCGGCCCTCAAACGCTGGAGGGATCACGCCACGAAGCTTGCCTGCAAAGGCGACGTGTTCTTCTACTTCATCAGCGGCGCGAAGGTCCGTAATCCGTTCGCGGCACGCGAGCTCATCTCCGCTCTGGGCTGACTACGTCCCGGCCCTGTTTCGCAGCGCCCGACAACGCGAGTTCCCGCCCCTGCCGCTTCCGCGGGTAGATAGCGAGCGCCGAGAGCTTGAACCACTCCGGAAACTTCCGCGCGAGCGACGGCGCGCCGAGAATCTCTATGCGCCCCGCCCGGATCTCCGCGCGCAGATCGCGAATCCCGCGCCACGCCTCGACGAAGCAGCGCAGGTCGGCGCGGACGCGGACGTCGATTTCGTAGCCGGGGTCCTTGAGGCACATGTCGACGTCCCCGTCCTCGTTCACCAGCCAGAACCGGCGGCAGTCGCGTGGTGCGCCGCTGAACTCGAAACCGAGCACGGTGCGCCCCGCGGGCATGCGCGCGGTATCGAGGCACATGTGCATGCTCCAGGCCAGGAACCCCGGATCCAGGTCGTCGAAGCGCATGTCGCGGGCCCAGCGCTGGCCCCAGATGGCGAGGCTGTCGATGAGCGGCCCGAGTTCCTGTCCGGCGGGCGTCAGTAGATAGGTGCGCGGCGAGCCACGCCGCGCCGGGGTACCGCGGATGAGGCCGGCATGTTCCAGTTCGCGCAGGCGCTTGCTCAACATGGCGGGCGAGATGCGTGGGACGCCGCGGTGTATCTCGTTGAACTGCGTGCAGCCGTCGATCACCCGGCTGATGACGAGCAGCGTCCAGCGCTCGCAGAGCAGCTCCGCTGCGAGGGCCAAGGGACAGTACTGGCCGTAACCGCGTTTCAAGTCGCGGATTCTTGCAGCGTGACCCGCCGCTGACTACTACAAATTCTGTAGTAGTCGCGGCGCATTCCGGCGAGCAACCTGCGCGCCATGAAAACACTCACCTGCCTGCTCATGATGTTCGCCGCGTTTCCCTGCGGCGCACGCGATGGCGCCAGCGAGCCGGACCTGCTCGTTGCGTGGAACGCACGCCTGCTCGCGACCGCGGAGGCAGAGGATCGATTCCTCACGCTCAAGGGCGTACGCGCCGCCGCAATCATGCATCTCGCCGTGCACGACGCCCTCAACGCGATCGATCCGCGATTCAAGGCATACGCCTACGAAAGCGACGGACGCGGCGCGGATCCCATTGCCGCCGCCTCGCAGGCTGCGTTCGTCATCGCGAACGATCAGTACCCCGCGCAACACGATACGTGGGAGTCCCTGCGCAAGCGCGGAATCGAGCGCGCGCACGACCGCAAGTCGCGCGAGGCCGGCATCGCGCTCGGCGAGGCCGCCGCGCGGGCAGTGATCGCGAAGCGCGCCCACGATCGCTGGGATCACCCGGCCACCTACAAATTCCAGCCGATGGCGCCCGGCGTGTACGCCGAGTTCAACGAGCACAGCGGTACGCCACGGGGGTTCGTGTTCGGCGCGGGCTGGGCGATGGTCGAGCCGTTTGCGTTGGAGTCATCCGGACAGTTCCGCTCGCCGCCTCCTCCGGCGATCGACAGCACCGCGTACGCGCGCGCATTCGAGGAAGTGCGCAGCCTCGGCCGCTTCGAGAGCCGCGCGCGCACCGCCGACCAGACCCACCTGGCCTTCTGGTGGAAGGACTTCGTCGAGAACTCCCACAACCGTCTTGCGCGACAGCTGGTCTCGGAGGAGCAGCCAGACCTCTGGACCACGGCACGACTCTTCGCCCTGCTCAACATGAGCGTCGTGGATGCGTACATCGGCGTCTTCGACAACAAGTTCTTCTACAACCACTGGCGCCCGTACACCGCGATCCGCTGGGCGGAGCACGACGGCAATCCGCGCACGCGCGCCGAACCGGGCTGGAACAACGCACACCGGCACACGTATGCGTTTCCGTCGTACCCGTCCGCGCACGGCACGGCCTGCGCGGCCGCCATGACCGTGCTCGCCGATACCTTCGGTGACCGGCGCTGGTTTCGCATGTCCACCCCGCAGGTCGATGCGGCGGGGCCGCTGTCGGCGAAAATCCCGATGAAGCCCGCCACGCGCACCTTCGACAGCTTCTCCGAGGCGGCACGCGAATGCGGGTTGTCGCGCGTCTATCTGGGCATTCATTTCCGCTACGACTCGATCGAGGGGAACCGCCTCGGAAGTCGCATCGGTCGCCACGTGGTGAGGGCGCTGCCACCGCTGACGCAAGAAACGCCACGCACCTACCGCATGGGAGGCGCGGGTGACGCAGTCCTCCAGGACGCAGTCCTCCAGGTTGCGACGCACATGCCGGCGCGGCGTATTTCCTACCGGGAGAATCGCCACCGGACGACAGCGAATCGTCGGTAGTAAGGCCACCATCGCCGCATGGGTACCAGGGAGCTGATATTTCTCGCCGCGAGCGCGATCGTGACTCCGGCAGCGGTCGCGCAACCGCCAGGCAGCCCCGACGATCCGACCGTCACGATGGGGATCATCGTGAATCCGGACGCGACGCTGCCCGACGAGATCGTGCGCAGGATTCCGCCGGCCAAACCGAAGCGGCCGGGCGACACGTCGGACTCGGCGAAGGAGCTGGCCGATCCACGTAGCAACGTGAGTAACGACGGGCCCGGATCCGCCGATCCCGTCGTTCCCGATCCGACGCCCGTCCCCGATCCCATCGCCCCACCGGATCCCGGCGGACCCGCCGATCCGGGCGGCCCAGGCCCGGGCAGCACGCCAACTCCTCGCGAACCTCCGCCAGCGCCCGATCCGCGCGGCCCCGGAGACAAACCTCCCCGCCACGAACCCGGCGGACCGAAACCCGGCCGACCCGATCCGCCCGGTCACGAACCGCGCTCGCCGCCCAATCCACCGGGCGAACCGCGCGGCCGACCGCGCGATCCGGGCGACGATCCACGCGGTCCGCCGAACGACAGGCCGCGCCGTCCACCTGACGATTCGCCTCGCGGTCCGCCGCGCGAGCCTCGCGATCCACGCAATCCCCGTGAACCGCGTGATCCACGTCCGCGTCCATAGATCCTCACTCGCGACGGCGGTCTCACTACTCGCCTGCGTGCTGGCGCCGGCCGCGCCCGCGGGATCCGCGAGCGCCGACGCACTGGCCCGCTTCGACGAAGCCCGCGCCGCGTTCGAGGATCAGAAATATTCCAGGGCCCGGGCGCTCTTCGAGCAGGCTCTCGAGGCCGGCCTGGACGGCCCCGCGATCCACTACAACATCGGTTCCGCCGCCTATCGCGGAGGCGACCTGCCGCGCGCCGAACGTGCGTTTCGGGAAGTCGCGCGCACGCCGGAGATGGCCGCGCTCGCCTATTACAACCTCGGCCTCGTCGCGCTCGAGCGCCGCGACGACCGCGAGGCGCGCGCGTGGTTCACGCGCGCGACGCAGTCGCAACCTCCCGAGCGCCTCGAGTCGCTCGCCTCGCAACGTCTCGCCGAACTACCCGCGCCCACCTCCCACGGACGCTGGTCCGTCTACACGCGCGGCGGCGCCGGATACGACGACAACGTCGCGCTGCGCTCCGGCTCCATCGACAGCTCCGCGTCCGGCGACGCGGACAGTTTCGGCGAGTTGTATCTCGCGACCAGCTACTCCGTCGGCGCCTGGCGCATCGACGGCGGCGCATCGATGCTCGAGTACACCCGCCTCGACGAATTCAGCCAGCGCTCGATTTTCCTCGGCGGCGCGCGCGGCTTCCGGCTGGAGAACTGGTATCTCGAGCTCGGCGCGTACGGCTCGCAGCTTTCGCTCGGTGGAGATGTGTTCGAGCAGGACCTCGCGGCCGCGTTGCTCGTCTCGCGCAGCTTCCATGGCGGCAGCCGCCTGCGCGCGCAACTCCGCGCGACCACCGTCTCGGGCGAAAACGCGTTCAACGGCCTGACCGGCGATCGCACCGAGTTCGGCGTCTTTTACGACAAGGGCTGGCGCGCGTGGAACTTCGGCGCGCACACGCGCACGGAGCTGAACGACAGCGAAGACCCGGTCTTCGGCTCGCGCTGGATCCAGCTCGGCGCGGAAGCGCGGTACGCGGCCACTCCACGCTGGGGCTTCTCGCTCGGCGCGGCGCTGCGCCGGACGCACCATCCGGCGCAGTCCGAAACGCTGGGTAGTTGGAAGGACGATCGGGCCACCGTGCATTTCGGCGCCACACGTTCCCTCTGGAAACAGGCGCAACTGTTCGTCCGCTATGAGCTCGAGCGCAACGACTCGCCGGTCGCGGGGTACGACTACGACCGCAGCCGTGCGGCGGCTTCGCTCGAGTGGTGGTACTGATGGGTGCGCAATAGTGGAATCGGCCGACGGCGCGCGGCATTCCGCGGACATACCATCGGCGGCCAGTTTCGCGGAGGTGTCACATATGAAATGCAAGGACATCATGAAGACCGACGTCGAGCACCTGGCGCCGGAAGCCTCGATCCATCGGGCGGCCGCCGTGATGCGAGATACCAACGTCGGCTTCTTGCCGGTCTGCAACGAGTCGATGCAGGTCATGGGCACGGTGACCGACCGCGACCTCGTCATTCGGGGCCTCGCCGAGGGGCGGCCCGATACGACACCGGTGAGGGACCTGATGACGCGATACCTCGTCGCCTGCAATCCCGACGACGACCTCGATCACGCGCGCGAACTGATGGCGACGCACCAGAAGTCGCGCATCGTATGCGTGAGCGGCACCGGGCGGCTGGAGGGCGTGATCAGTCTCTCGGACATCGCCCAGCTCGGCGAAACGACGGGAATCGAGACGTTGCGGGAGGTTGCGAGCAGGGAGTCGAGAAGCGATTCGATTTACGCGTCGTAGGTTCAGAGGGGACAGACTTCAAGTCTGTCCCCGGTCATGCCCCTGTCATGCGCCCCGTCAGTTGGGCCCCCCCCTCCGCGTCTTCCCTATAGCGCGGGCAGCGCGCCGCGCGCACGCTCATGCGCAATGAAATTCCTCGCCGCGCTCCTCGCGGCCGCCGTGGCGCTCCCGGCGGCTGCCTCCGATATTTCCTCCCCGCACAGCTTCACGTTCTACGGCGGCCGCATCTCCACCGAAGAGACCTGGCACGACGTGCTGATGAAGCCGCACAGCAAGCAGTACTCGAACACGTACATCGTGAGCGGCGCGTATTCGCGCGCGTACAGGGAGTCGTACGATGGTGCGTTGCGCACGGAGTACGAAGTCAACCTGACCTATAACCACGGGCGACAGGATCACTGGGAGCTCAACTTCGCGCCGGTCACGCTGCGCTGGCAGCGATTTCCCTGGAACGAGCGCGTGCGCACGACGGCGGCGTTCGGTCTCGGCGTTTCGTACGCGTTCGACTATCCGGAGCTCGAGCGCGAGCTCGAGAACGATACGAAGCAGTTCCTGCTGTTCTGGATGCTGGAATTCACGGCGGGTCCGCCCGAGGGGCCGTGGTCAGCGGTGTTGCGGCTTCATCACCGCTCGCCGGGCTGGGGCGTCATGGGCGTCGCGGACGGCGGCATGAATGCGCCGTCGCTGGGGTTCAGGTATCAGTTCTAGGAGATCGGGCTCTGGTCAGTGAGTGCCGGCGACCGCGGCCGGCTCACGCGCCTGCATCCACTTGCGGATGCGGCGCGCATCGGCCGTGCGCGTCAGCGTGCCGAACGAGTTGAGCAGCACCATGATGACCGGGCGATCGTCGATCATCGCCTCCATCACGAGGCACTGGCCCGCGTCGTTCGTGAAGCCGGTCTTCTGCACCAGGATCTCCCAGTCGGGTCGACCGATGAGCAGATTGGTGTTGCCGTAGGTGTACGTCGTCTTGCCGACACGCACGTCGATCCGATCGAGCGTCGAGTATTCGCGGATCACCGGATCGCGCGAGGCCGCGGCGACCAGCCTGGCGAGATCGCGCGCGTTGGAAACGTTGAAGTTGGAAAGCCCCGACGCGTCGGCGAACCGGGTCTTGGTCATGCCGAGCGCCTTGGCCTTCACGTTCATCGTGCGCACGAACGCGGTCAGTCCGCCCGGGTAGTTGGTCGCGAGCACGTGCGCCGCGCGATTCTCGGAGGCCATCAACGCGAGCTTGAGCAGGTCGGAGCGCTTGAGCTTGCCGCCGACCGGCAGGCGCGAGTGCGCGCCCTTGCCCTTCCAGACGTCGGTCTTCCTGATCTCGATGACTTCGTCGAGCGGCTGTTTGCCGTCGAGCACGACGAGCGCGGTCATGAGTTTGGTGATCGAGGCGATGGGGCCGACGTGCGTCGCCTCCTGCTCGTAGATCACGTCGCCGGTCGATGCATCGAGGACGAATGCCGCGGCGGATTTCACTCCGGGTCCGGCCGGCGTCTTCGCGCCGGCGGCATGGACTCCCGATGCGAGCAATGACGCGGCCAACACGCCCGCGAATAACGCATTCTCCCTGAGCCAACGCCGCATTCGAGACCAACGCTCCTCTTCTTTGTTGGCGCGATGGTAGGCCGAAGCAGCGCGCGCTGCACGCGTTATGTCGCACTTTTTCGTAGGAGGGCTGACCCCTTTTGCTGGGAAAGGGGGGCTGCCCCCCTTGGTTGGAGCCACTTCGGGAGCAGCGAATACGGGTCGATCTCGAGGTCGCGATCGTAGGTCACGCCGCATTCGTCGAGATGGCGTTGCATGAGCTTGCTGCGCCAGGCATCGAACACATCGGTCGCGCCGCCGATGTGATCGCCGCCGACGAACACCTGCGGCAGCGTCTTCGCGCCGGTGCGCTCCTGCAGGACGGCGCGGATCTTGCCGCCGAAGTCTTCCTTCTGGAACTCGACCGAATCGACGTCGACGCTGCGATAGCGGATGCCGAGCTTCGTGAACAGCTTGCGCACGGACCAGCAGAACTCGCACCACTCGAGCGCGAACATCACCACCGGCTCTTTCTTGATGACGTCGATCGTGAACTTCTCGGCGGCGGGATCGAGCTCGAGTTTCGGCGCGGGCGCGGCGGGCGGGGTTGATGGGGCAGGCGCCGGCGCGTCGAAGCGGCACAGCGGTGTCGACCGCGACAACTCCCACTCCTCGGCCGTCATCTCCTCGCCGATGCTCTCGAACAGCGGAGTAGATAGATAGCGCTCGCCCGTGTCGGGCAACATGCAGACGACGGTCGAGCCCGGCGCGGCGCGCCGCGCGACGTCGAGCGCGGCGGCGAGCGTCGCGCCGCTCGACGTGCCGACGAAGATGCCCTCCTTCTGCGCGAGCTCACGCGACAGGCGCAGCGCATCCGCGCCGGCGACCGGCACGATCTCGTCGATCAGCCCCGCGTCGCGCGCCTGTTCCGTCAGCGTCGAGATGAAATCCGGCGCCCAGCCCTGCATCAGGTGCGGCCGGAAGCGCGGGTGACTTCCCGCGGGACCGCCCACCGTGTCGCGCGGCTGCGGAATGCCGCTGCCGAGCACCGGCGCGTTGTCGGGCTCCGCGGCGACGATGCGGGTGCCCGGTCGCGAGCGCTTGAGCTCCAGCGCGACACCCTTCAACGTACCGCCCGTTCCGAATCCCGTCACGAAGTAATCGAGCCGCTGATCCGCGAAGTCGCGGATGATCTCGCGCGCCGTCGTGCGCTGGTGTACTTCCGCGTTGGCGGGGTTCTCGAACTGCCGGCACAGGAACCAGCCGTGCGTCATCGCGAGCTCGACCGCCTTCGCGAGCATGCCGCTGCCCTTCTCCGACGCGGGCGTCAGCACGACTTTCGCCCCCAGGAAGCGCAACAGTTTGCGTCGCTCGACGCTGAAACTCTCCGCCATCGTCACGACGAGTGGATAACCCTTCTGCGCGCACACCATCGCAAGACCGATACCCGTGTTGCCGCTGGTCGCTTCGATGACGGTCTGCCCGGGTTTCAGCGCCCCGCTGCGCTCCGCGTCCTCGATGATCGCGCGGGCCATGCGGTCCTTGACCGAACCCATCGGGTTGAAGGATTCGACCTTGACGTAGACGTCGACGCCGGGCGGCGCGAGCCGGGTGAGCTTGACGACCGGTGTGTCGCCGATGGTTTCGAGAATGTTCTGGTAACGGGCCATGGGCATCTCCTTTTTGGAGCATCCTGAACCGTGGGCGTGGGAGGGGGCGTGGAAATCGCCGAGGGATCGCTTGGGGACAGGCTCAATTCTGTCCCCTCTCGGCTCTCTCTGCTTTCATGTCTCCCACGGCCCCCGCCAGCGCCCGCAACAACCCCGCCCCATCCCCCTTCCACGCGCTGCCGTGCATACACGCCATCGTGGTCGGCTGCTCGCGGGCCAGCCGCTCCAGGATGTCCCCGGTATTCGGCGCATGCGCGAAATAGTCCATCGGCGCCCGGAACGCCTCGCTCGGACCCAGGATGTCCGACTCGGCCAGCGCCACCTCGCCCGCGCCGCCCTGCGTGAACAGGTCGCCGCACAGGAACGTGCGCGTGGTCATGTCCATCATGAGCCCGCATTCCCAGCCGTGCGGCATGTGCGGGGTATCGAACCAGCGCAGCCGATGGCGGCCCAGCGAAAGCTCCTCCCCGTCCGCCAGCGCGCGCGGCGCGCGGTCGGCGTAATCGCTCACGGACACCATCGCGGCCACCTGCCCGCACACCGGCTCGGCCCGCGGCGCGACCGCGAGGAAGGGGTTCAGCGCGCCGCACTCGTCCGACTCGAAATGCGAAAAGGCCACGTACCGCAGCTCCTCGATCGGCATCAACGCACGGATCGCCTCGCTCACCACCGGACACAACGCGCGCAGGCCGGTGTGAAACAGCAACGGCTCGTCGTCCCGCACCAGGTACTGGTTGAAGCTGAATTGCCCGACCCCGCCCGGCAGCGTGACGGGTGTGTTGATGCGATAGATGCCGTCCGCCACCTCGTGGACGTTCGTGCCGGACTGGGAATTCGTGATCATGGGCAGCTCCGTATTCGATTTGCCCCTTGTGTGTAACGGGGCGTCGAGTCGTTACACACAGGGGTATGGCCCGATATGCTCTTGCCGTGCAACTACCTGACCCGAGTGCGCAACCCGTAAGCGACGAGGCGGCGCTCGCGCGCCGGATCGCGGCTTCGAGCCAGGGCGATCCGGACGCCGAAGCAGCCCTGTGCCGCCGGTTCGCGCCCCGCATCCGGTTGTTTGGCCTCAAACGCCTGCGCAGCGAGGCCGCCGCGGCGGATCTCGTGCAGGACGTCCTGATGCTCACGCTGCAGAAGCTGCGCACGGGCGCGGTCACCGAGCCTGAACGCATCACCTCGTTCGTGCTGGGCATCGCGCGGCAGATGATCATCGATGCGCGCCGGACCGCCGGGCGGCGCGAACGTCTGCTCGAATCCTTCGCGCTGGACGTCGAACCCGCGAACGAGGAACCGGCCGACGAGCCGGACGCGGCGCGGCTCGGCAACTGCCTTCAGGCGCTGCCCGAACGTGAACGCTCCGTGCTCGTGATGACGTTCTACGACGACTGCGGAGCCGAAATCCTGAGCTCCCGGCTCGGCCTTTCGCCCAACAACGTGCGGGTGATCCGGCATCGCGGGCTCAAACACCTGCGCGATTGCATGGAGGCCGCGCCGTGATTCATGCGGACGCGGAAAACACACTGCTCGCTTGGTGGCTCGAGGAGCTCGACGAGCCCACCGCGGCCGAAGTGGAAGAACACCTGTTCGAATGCGACGAGTGCACGGCGCGGCTGCGCGAGATCGTGAAGCTCGGCGCGGCGATCAAACAAACCTTGCTGGGCGGGAGCATCTCCACCGCGGTGACACCCGCGTTCGTCGAGCGTCTGCGAGGCGACGGCTTGCGCTTGCGCGAATACGCGCCCGAGCCCGGCGGCAACGTGTTCTGCACGATCGCGCCCGAGGATGACTTCGTGGTCTCGCGCCTGCGCGCTTCGCTCGAAGGCGTCCGGCAACTCGACGTGGAGATCGACGCCGAAGGGCAGACGCATCGGCTCGCGCACGTTCCGTTCGATCCGGCTGCCGGCGAAGTCACACTGATTCCGTCGCCCGCGACGTTGCGGCTGCTGGGCGTCAGCACGCATCGGGTCCGCCTGTTCGCCGTGACGCCGGATGAGCAACGTATGCTCGGCGAATTCACATTCGAACATGCACCGTGGGATTCGCGCCCGGAGCCCTGATCAGGCTCCGACTTCATCCGTCAGCGCCGTCCTACGGTGGAGCCCTTGACCCCTGCCTAGAATTCCTGCCAACACCGCAGGTAACGAGTTCGAGTGCAGGCTAACAACGTCGAGCGTGGGGACGACTCCGGCGCTCTCTATTTCATCAGGGAAGACACCGAGACCGGCCGACTGGCGCGAGGCATCGACTGGTCCAGCACGCCGCTGGGCGCACCGGAGACGTGGAGCCCGGCGCTACGCATGATGGTGCCGTTCGTGTTCGCGAGCCGCTTTCCGCAGCTGCTGTGGTGGGGCTCCGAATACGTCTGCATCTACAACGACGCCTACGCGCCGGTGCTCGGCGCCAAGCATCCGCGTGCCATGGGCCTGCCGATGCGCGAGGTCTGGGCGGAAGTCTGGGATGTCCTCAAACCGCTGATCGACACCCCGTTCACGGGTGGACCCGCGACCTGGATGGAAGACCTCGATCTCGAGGTCCAACGTCACGGGTTCGTCGAGGAAGCGCATTTCACGGTCGCCTACAGCCCTGCGCCGGACGAAACCGCGCCGCGGGGCATCGGCGGCGTGATGGCGACGGTCGTCGAGATCACCGAGAAGGTGATCGGCGAGCGCCGGCTGCGCATCCTCAAGGATCTCGGCGCCCAGGTGGCCGAAGCGAATACCGACGTCGGCGTGTGCAGCGCGGCGGCGTCCGTGCTGGGGCAACATCCCAAGGACGTGCCGTTCGCGATGCTCTATCTACTCGATCCGGCGAAGCAGCGGCTCGGCCTGGTCGCCCGTGCGGGCATCGGCGCCGACGACGCGGGACCCGCGACCTACGACCTGCAGTCGGATCTGCCGAGCGCGCGCTGGCCCCTCGAAGAAGCCTTGCGGACCGAGCAACTGCAGGTGCGCAGTGGCATCGAGGGCCTGCCGCCCATCACGCTCGGCCCATCGAGCAACTCGCCGCACACCGTGGCCGTCGTGCCCATCCACTCGAACCTCGCCAGCCGCCCGGCGGGCGCCATCGTGCTCGGCGTGAGCCCGCGCCTGCGCTTCGACCAGTACTACGCCGGATTCTTCGAGCTGGTCGGCGCGCAGATCGCCACTGCGATCGCGAACAAGCGCGCATACGAGGAGGAACGGCGCCGCGCGGCGGCGCTGGCCGAACTCGATCGCGCGAAGACCGCGTTCTTCTCGAACGTGAGCCACGAATTCCGCACGCCGCTGACGCTCATGATCGGTCCGCTCGAGGACTCGCTCTGCGACGAGGCCCTGCCCGGGCACCTGCGCGAGAGGCTCGAGGTCTCGCACCACAATTCGCTGCGCCTGCTCAAGCTCGTGAACTCACTGCTCGATTTCGCGCGCATCGAGGCCGGCCGCGTGCAGGCCATCTACGAGGCCGTGGACCTCGCGGCGCTGACGCAGGATCTCGCGAGCAATTTCCGCTCGGCGACCGAGCGCGCGGGCCTCGAGTTCCGCGTCGATTGCGATGCACTGCCCGAACCCGTCTACGTCGACCGGGAGATGTGGGAGAAGGTCGTGCTCAACCTGCTCTCGAACGCGTTCAAGTTCACGCTCGAGGGCCAGATCCGCGTGGGGCTCACGCACGAGGGCGAGTTCGCGCAGCTCGTCGTCGAGGACACGGGCGTGGGCGTACCGGAACACGAGGTGCCGCGCCTGTTCGAACGCTTCTATCGCGTCGAGGGCACCGCGGCGCGTACGCACGAAGGGTCCGGCATCGGCCTCGCGCTCGTGCAGGAGCTGGTCAAACTACACGGCGGCACGATCGAGGCCGCGAGCGTGTTCGGACGCGGCACGGAGCTGCGCGTGCGCATCCCGTACGGCAACGCGCACCTGGCGCCGTCGCAGGTGTCCACGAAGAGTGCGCCGGCGCGCAAACGCATCGGACATTCCCAGGCCTTCGTGCAGGAGGCGCTGCGCTGGCTGCCGGACGAGCCGGGCGATCAAGCCCGGGAGCTGCGCGAGCAGTTCGCGGAGCCGGGCAGCCGGGACAGCCGCTTCGCCGCGCTTCACGGCGCGCGCGTGATCCTCGCCGACGACAACGCGGACATGCGCGCGTACGTGCGCGACCTGCTGAGCGATTTCTACCGCGTGGAAACGGTCGCCGACGGCGAGGCGGCGCTCGCCGCGGCACGGCGCGAGAAGCCGGACCTGATCCTCACCGACGTCATGATGCCGCGGGTCGACGGCTTCGGCCTGCTGCGTTCGGTCCGCGCGGATGAAGGATTGTGCGACGTTCCGATCGTGCTCCTGTCGGCGCGTGCGGGCGAGGAAGCCCGCATCGAAGGACTCAACGCCGGCGCCGACGACTACATCGTCAAACCCTTCTCGGCACGCGAACTGCTGGCGCGTGTCGGCGCATTGCTGGAGCTGATACGTACACGCCGCGACAGCGAGGAGCGGCAGCGGCTCGATCTCGAACGCGCCGGCCGACAGAAGGACGAATTCCTCGCGATGCTCGCGCACGAGCTGCGCAATCCGCTCGCGCCGATCCGCAATTCGAGTGAGCTGCTGCTGCGCAACCTCGATCCGGGTTCGCCCGAGCGCGGCGCGGTACACACCATCGAACGACAGGTGACGCACCTCACGCGCATCGTCGACGACCTGCTCGACATCTCGCGCATCACGCAGGGGCGCATCGAGCTGCGACGCCGGCCCGTCGAGGTGGCGGACCTGGTCGCGCGCGCGCTCGAGACCGTCGAGCCGCTGATTCGCCACAAGGGTCACGTCGTCACGCACTACGCGGCCAGGCCTTCGCTGTGCGTGAACGTCGATCCCGAGCGCATCGTGCAATGTCTCGGCAACCTGCTCACCAACGCCGCGAAATACACCGAGCCCGGCGGCGCGATCCGCATCGACACGCGTGAAACCGACGGCCAGGTCGGCATCGCGGTCGCGGACAACGGCGTCGGGATCGCGTTCGAACTACTGCCCAAGGTGTTCGACCTGTTCGTGCAGGGCGAGCGCACGCTGGATCGCGCGCAGGGTGGACTCGGCATCGGCCTGTCGCTGGTGAAGAAACTCGTGGAGATGCACGACGGCAGCGTGCACATCGACAGCGCCGGCCCACTGCGCGGCACGACCTGCGAGATCCGCCTGCCGCTGCACGAAGGCACGGCGGCGCACACGAACCCCACCGACGCTTCCGCCTCGCGCTCCCACCGCATCCTCGTGGTCGATGACAACGAAGATGCCGCGACTTCGCTCGCGCTGATCCTCGAGCTCGACGGCCACCAGATCGCGACCGCGCACTCCGGCATGGAAGCACTCGACCGGGTCGAGGACTTCCGGCCCGAGATCGTGCTGCTCGACATCGGCCTGCCCGGGCTCGACGGGTACCAGATCGCGCAACGCATCCGCCGCGAGGCGCGCTTCGAAGGCATCCGGCTCGTCGCGCTCACGGGATATGGCACGAGCTCGGACCGGCAGCGTGCCCAGGACGCGGGATTCACGCATCACCTCGTGAAACCGGTCGACTTCGCGGACCTCAAGCGAACGATCGATTCGCTGCATTGAGCCGCGCGGAATGTAGGAACACACTACTCGGCGCGTGGGTCGTATCCCCTACGCGCGGACGGCCCGAACACCGATGAGTCCGGCCCGCGCCGCTGTCATTGTGCAGATCTGATCCATATGCGGTCGTACCGGTTTCATCGTTCGTGCTTCCATGCGGCCGCCATCTCGCTGATGGCGCTCGTGCCGTTGGCGCGCGCGCAAGAGCCCGCCACGGAAGAACAGCTCGTCGGCGTCGGTACCGCGGACGTCCCGATCGGTTACGTCAACGTCAAGGAGCCCTGGCTCGATCGAGCGCACGACGCCACGTTCAACCTGTTGTGGCGCTCGGCGCGCGAGGTCGACGGCTGGTTCGGTGGCGGCGGCGAAGACATCGCGTACATGCAGACGCGCGGGTCCATCGCGCCCTCGCTTCTCTGGGACGAATACGAAGGCTTTCAGCCACGCATGCGTTTCAGCGTGGACGTGCCGCTGCCCGGGCTCAACGATCGCTACCACGCGTTCATCGGTCGCGTGAACCGCGACGAATACGTGCTCGAGGACGAACCGCAGTCCGGCGCCATCGCTCAGCAGTATGGCCCGGTCGAGGACGACGAAACTCTGCTCGGCATCCGTTATCGCTCGCCGCGACAGGGCAATTCACTCGAAGCGGACCTCGGCGTGCGCCTCGCGTTCCCGGTCGATCCCTACGTCAAGGGCAGTTACAACTTCAACCGCGGAACGTCCGATACGACGCTGCTGCATTTCCGCCAGACCGTGTTCTGGCAGAACAGCGAAAAACTGGGCGTGACGAGCCGCCTCACCTCCGAGCGGGCATTCGGAAACTCGTGGATGTGGCGCTGGACCGGCTCGGGCACGTTCTCGCAACGCACGGAAGGCGTGCGCGCTTTCACTGCATTCCAGCTGCTGCGCGGCTTCCCGAACCGGCGCGCGATCGCCGGCGAATTGTTCGTGCAGGGCGAGACGGACGCCGACGTGGATCTGCAGAATTACGGCGCGAAGATCGCCTATCGGCGAAGCATCGCGCGCGAATGGCTCGTGCTGGAAACGCGGCTGAGTCTTACGTATCCGAGGGAATACCCTTGGGAAGATCGCAAGGCGAACTGGGGAGTAGGCATCGGCCTCGAAATGTTCTTCGGCACGAACGAGTTCCTCGCGCGCCCGGTCACATTTTGAGCCGCGTTTCGACGCCGCGCAGCGTCAATGAGGCCAATGTCTAACTACGCGCGCGGGATGGCCCGCGTATCTTCATCGTTTCCGCGCTTGCAGGTGCACCGACATGTCCCCCAACAACGACAAACATGCCTGGTATGTCGTGGCGTGCGCGTTGCTCGTCCTAGGGCTTGGGCTCATTGCGTTTGCAACCGTCGGCGGCGCGAGCGACGAGGAATCCACCGCGCGCGAGCGCAGCGAGGCGCCACCCGAGCGCGCGGCGCGGGAATTTCCCAAAGAATGGCGATGGGACGAACCGGTGAGCCTGTAGCGCTCGGCATGACCGGGGCGGCTTTCTCGCGGCGACCCTGGTCGTAGTGGCGGTTCGCTGGAGGCGGGCGCGGCGGGACTGAAGCTACAATGCGCGGTGGCACTCAGCGCCTTCGACCTGTTCAAGATCGGCATCGGTCCGTCGAGCTCACACACGGTGGGGCCGATGCGGGCCGCGCGGCTGTTCGCGCTGCGGCTGCGCGAGGCCGGCGTGCTGGAGCGGGTCGCGCGCATCGCGGTCACGCTGTACGGGTCGCTGGGCGCGACCGGCAAGGGACACGGCAGCGACAAGGCGATCCTGCTCGGACTGCTCGGCGAGGAGCCGGATACGGTCGACGTGGATGCGATCGCGTCGCTCGTGCAACGCGTGCGGGAGACCGGTCGCCTGCGGGTGCTGGGCGCGCACGATATCGCCTTCACGGAGCGCACCGACCTCGTCTTCAATCATCGCGACACACTGCCGCTGCATTCGAACGGCATGCGTTTCGTCGCGACGGATGCGAACGGCGGCGAACTGGCCGGCGGGACTTACTACTCGGTCGGCGGCGGGTTCGTGGTCGCGGACGACCCGCAGTCGGCCAGCAAGCGGATCGTGCCGGATCTCACTCCCTTGCCATTGCCCTTCCGCACCGCGGACGAGTTGTTAGGCCTCTGCGGGCGCGAGGGCCTCTCGATCGCGGACATCATGCGACGCAACGAACGCGTGTGGCGCAACGACTCGCAGATCGACGCGGGACTGTCGAACATCTGGCGCGTGATGCAGGCCTGCGTGAAGCGCGGGTGCGAGACGCCGGGCGTCCTGCCGGGCGGATACAAGGTCAAGCGGCGCGCACCGGAGCTGTACAAACAACTGACCGCCCCACAAATGGCGGCGCCTCACGATCCATTGATCGCGCTCGACTGGGTCAATCTCTGGGCGCTCGCGGTCAACGAGGAGAATGCCTCGGGCGGACGCGTCGTCACCGCGCCGACCAATGGCGCGGCGGGCATCGTGCCCGCACTCATGCATTACTACGCGCGCTTCGTGCACGGGGCGAACGATGCCGGCATCGGGGATTTCCTGCTGACCGCCGCGGCCATCGGCTTCTTGTATAAGGAGAACGCCTCGATCTCGGGCGCGGAAGTGGGCTGCCAGGGCGAGGTCGGGGTCGCCTGCTCGATGGCGGCCGCGGCGCTGACCGCGGTGTTGGGCGGCACGCCCGCGCAGGTGGAAAACGCGGCCGAAATCGCGATGGAACATCACCTTGGGCTCACCTGCGACCCGGTGGGTGGACTGGTTCAAATCCCGTGCATTGAACGAAACGCGATCGGCGCGGCCAAAGCCATCAACGTCGCGCGCATGGCCCTGCGCGGAGACGGCACGCATTACGTATCGCTCGACAAGGTCATCAAGACCATGCGAGAAACGGGCGCCGACATGAAGACCAAGTACAAGGAAACATCACGCGGCGGACTCGCCGTGAACATCGTGGAGTGTTGACATGCGAATCCTCGCCGCACGCGGCCTGCTGGCCGCGCTTCCCATCATGTTGTTGGCCCTGCCCGCTTACGCGGAAAAACCGCAGGTGCGTTCGTACGCGGCGGGCGCGCCTTCTGGCGGCATTCCGCAGTGGAACCCGGGAGAGAAGTTCGTCGCGGTGTCGAGCGGCACGTGCGCGGGAAGCTGCCCGGTGTACGAGCTGTACGTGTTCAGCGACGGCCGCGTCATATTCGTCGGCAAGAGGGACACCGGCAAACTGGGCGTGGCCCGCAAGAAGATCCCGCCCGAGGGCTACAACGAACTACTGCGCACGATCGTGCGCCACCAGGTGCTCGAGAAGGAGATCAAGCGCGGTACCTGCCTCAAGGGCCGACCCATGCTCATGGTCATGGGCTCGACGCCCGATGCCCAGGGCATGATCACGCAGTCGCTCAACTCCGGTTGCGAGAAGCAGGCCGACATGGCGCGCGAGATCGAACAGCAGTTCATCTCGTGGACCGAAGTCGAGCCCTGGCTGGTCGCAAAGAACTGAAGAGGGTGCCTGGCACGGAAAAGCCGGGAGAAG
>JAEZCN010000106.1 GCA_023433515.1 Pseudomonadota bacterium | reverse complement strand
GGCGACGGTGGGCTTTCGAGCCTCGTCTACGATCCGGACGGAAGCGGCACGACCAACATGGAGCTGCGCAGTCCTGCGCAGGACGCCATCCTGTTCGTGTCGGGCTACGAAATTCACAGCGGTTCGAACACGGTCAGCAACGCCATCGAGGGCGTGACGCTGACGCTGAAGGCTCCGACCGCGGAGGGCAGCACCGTTTCGCTGGCCGTCGATCGTGACGATGCGGCGATCCAGGACGCGGCGAAGAAATTCGTGGATGCCTACAACTCGCTGGCGGGCACCATCAAGTCGCTGACCCGGTATGATGCCGTCACCGAAGTGGGCGGCGCGCTGCTCGGCGATGCGATGTTGCGAAACATCGAGACGCAGGTGCGCAACATGATTTCCTCGCCGGTGTCCGGCGTGAGCGGCAACTACACGACGCTTGCGAGTCTCGGAATCACCACGCAGGCCGATGGCAGACTGAAGCTCGACGGCTTCCGGTTCCAGGCGGCGCTGGACGCCAACCCTGGCGCGGTCAGCGACATCTTCACGTCGGAAAACGGCGTGGCGGTCAGGCTCGCCGACTTCATGGCGACGAAGACCTCGTCGACCGGCGAGCTGACGGTCCGCAGCAGCAACATCACCGATTCGCTCGTCGAGCTCAAGGATCAGCAGGACGTGCTGAATGCACGCATGAAGGTCGTCGAGCAACGCTACTTCAAGCAGTTCAACGCGCTCGACACACTGCTGGCGCAGTTGAACACCACCGCCAACTCGCTCGACAGCTGGCTGGCCCGGGACAAGCAGGACCGATGATCGGGCCGTGGCGCACCACGGAACGTAGTCAGGACTCATGACTTCCCGCGACCCCATTCATTGCCGCGAACTGCTCGCCAGCCTGATGGCCGAGGAGAACGCCCAGCTCGCCACGCTCGAAAGCCTGCTGGTGCGCGAACACGCACTGCTCGAGGCCCGCGACATGGAAGGCCTCGACGAAGCGGCCGCGGCGCGTCAGCAGTGCGTCGGCCACATCCTGCGCATCGAGGACGCGAGACTCGCGCTGGTCCGCGCCACCGGACGCGACGGCGATGCGGCCGGGTTGCCTGGCCTGCTCACCTGGTGCGACCCCTCCGGGCTGCTTCGGCCGGTGGTGCAGGAATACCGTGACCGCACCCGCCGCTGCCGCGAACAGAACGACCGCAACGGCAGGTTGGTCGGCGCCAGGCTGCAACGAGTCGACGAAACCCGCGCCTACGGCCCCGGCAGCGGCGACACCCGCGGCAACGGCCGCCTGCTCACCGAACGCGCCTGAGACGGCGCGGCCGGGTTTTCGGGCCTTCCCGAAGGCCACGCCGACTCTCAAGTCCGCGCCTTTCGGGCCGTTAAGCTCCATGAGTAGTTTGGAGCAGATGTCATGGCCTATCCCCCGAATTCCGCGAAACTTGCCGCATACCGCAGCACGTCTGTGCATTCGGGCATGGAGGCCGCGGACCCGCACCGTCTCATCGTCATGCTCATGGACGGCGCGCTCGAGCGCGTCGCGCAGGCGCGCGGCCTGATGACGCACGGCGGCGGCGCCGAAACGGCGCAGCTGCTGCATCGTGCGGTCGCGATCATCGACGAGCTGCGCAACAGCTTGAACATGAAGGCCGGCGGCACGATCTCGGCCAACCTCGACGCGCTCTACGAATACATGTGCACGCGCCTCATGCAGGCGAATGTCTCGAACAAGCCGGAAGCGCTGGACGAAGTCAGCCGGCTGCTGAACGAAGTGCGTTCGGCGTGGTTGCAGATCTCCCCGCAGGGCCGCGCGCAGGTGGCGGGACATCCATGAGTCATCCCGGTCTCGTCGCGCGCGGGAAGCCGCGTCTCACGGTCGTGCGTGGTTCTCACGCGCCCGTCGTCCGTGACCGGACGGTCGGCGCGTCGGCTGAGTGGCGCCGGATCGCTTCCGCCGTGCTGGCCTGCACACACGAGCTCGCCCGGCACCTGCTCGATCAGCGCTGGGTGCGGGTCGATGAAGTGCTGCGCGAACGCCGCGAGTTGCTCGCGGGCTTGAGCCGCCTGGCGCTCGACGCCGAAGGCCGTGGCTGCCTGCGCGCGCTCGAGCAGGCATCGCAGGAGTCGGATGCGGCCATCTTCCGGATGATGGGCGCGATGATGGGCACGGCGCATCGGCGCCAGTAAGATCACGTCCATGTACGAAGGCCGCGATACGATCGTGATGTTCGAGAAGCTGGCCTACGAGGACCTGCTCCCGGTGCGCTGGTGTCCCCAGGACGAGCCGGTCAACGACATCACCGCCCAGCATCTCGCCGAGCGCAACCTGCGCGTGTTGCAGGCCTGCGATGCGCTCGAGGAACACGGCAGCACCGAAAAATCGGACGACGAACACCCGCACTCGGCCGACATCATGCGGCTCGACTTCAAGCTCAACCTGCTGCTCGATCTCGCGGGCCAGCTGCTGGCCGCGAGCCAGCCGCGCGTGGGGCCGGTGCCGATCCGCTTCAACGCGATGGGCGCCAAGTGGAAGGGCGCCGAGAAACTCGAGATCGGCGCGCGCGGCATCCTCGAGATCACGCTGCGCGATCTCGTCGTGCAGCCACTGAACCTGCCCGCCGAAGTCGTGCTCGGCGCGGATCCGGGCGAGACGCGCGTGCGTTTCCTCGCGCTCGGCGAAACGGTCGCGGATCACATCGAGAAGCTCGTGTTTCGCCGCCACCGGCGAAAGATTGCCGGTCAGCGCCAGCATCGCGGCTGATCCGCGCGCGGATCGCGGAATATTCACTAAGGGTTTCTCCCTGACAACGCGCGTCAGAATTTCCCGTACGCAACTTTGTTAGGTGTACTCTCCGCGCTCGCGGCAAAGTTGCATTGCACGTCACGCTTTCCCCGGGCGAATGCAGTGAAGATAGTCGCGAGAGAGGAGAGGTCGTGCAGACAATCGAATGCATCAATGCGCAAGGCGATGGACTCGCGCGAAGTGCAGAAGATCGCAAGGCCGGAGAAACCCCGAGGGAAAACGATGGGGTTTTCCTGCCGACAGGAACGTCGCCTGCGGTCGCCGCGGTGAACCGGCTGATTCAGCAGGTCGCGCCTTACGACTCCACGGTGCTGATTCTAGGGGAATCCGGTACTGGTAAAGAGATCGCGGCCCGCGCGGTCCATGCGGCGAGCCCGCGCCGCCAGCGCCCGTTCGTCGCCGTCAACTGCGGCGCCATTCCCGCCGAGCTGCTCGAGAGCGAGCTGTTCGGTCATGAAAAGGGCTCTTTCACCGGCGCCATCACCACGCGCAAGGGCCGATTCGAAATCGCCGAGGGCGGCACGCTGTTCCTCGACGAGATCGGCGACATGAGCCTGCCGATGCAGGTGAAATTGCTGCGCGTGCTGCAGGAACGCATCTACGAACGCGTCGGCAGCAACTATTCGTCCGAGTGCGACGTGCGCATCATCGCCGCGACGCACCGCAATCTCGAGGAATCGATCGTGCGCGGCACGTTCCGCGGCGACCTGTTCTACCGGCTCAACGTATTTCCCATCGAGATGCCGACGCTCGCGTCGCGCATCGAGGATCTGCCCGCGCTGATCGACTCGTTCATCGCGCAGGCCGCGGGACGCGGACGTCCGCGACTGCGGATCCTGCCCGAGACGCTCGAGGCGCTGGCCAACTACCCCTGGCCAGGCAACATTCGCGAGTTGTCGAACCTGATCGAACGCCTGGCGATCCTTTGCCCCGAGCGCCCGGTGGGGATCGGCGATCTGCCCGCGCGCTACCGGCCCGCGGACTGGGTCGAGCCCGAGCCGGCGTCCCTGGTCGAACCGCTGGTCGCGCAGCTCGTCGAGATGAGCGAAGAGGGCGAGCACGACACCGTGCTGCCCGCCGCCGTCTGGAACAACGAGGCCGATGTGCCCACGCGCCTGCCGGAAAACGGTGTCGACCTGCGCGCGCACCTGACCCACATCGAACGCAGCCTCATCAGCCAGGCCCTGCAGCGTTCCGGCGGCACCGTCGCGCATGCCGCGCGCCTGCTGTCGCTGCGCCGTACGACCCTGGTCGAAAAACTCCGCAAGCTCGGCATGGCCGGGGCTTAGTGGGGATAGTGGTGCCGGTGTAAAAAGTGGGGAGAGCGACATCTTTCCAGGCGCACGCGCCACGAAGGAAACGCCCGCGAAGCGCCGTCGTCCGTGAATGTTCAAGATAGGGATAACCCTTGGCCGCGCAGACGGCGACCGGCTCCCTAACTAATCCCCACTTTTTACACCGGCACCACTGTCCCCACCCCCGTCGGAAAACCGACGTTCGTGTGAACGGCATCACGCGAAACGGCCGGGCACGGCAATTGCAACTGCAACACGTGGCCGCCATGGCCAGAAGTGTTGGGGTTGAGAGATGAGCACCGAAACGAGTTTGAGCGATACGTTGCCGCCGGTCGCGGTCGATGCGTCGTCGCGGCTGGTCCTGGACCTCGCGCGACGTGTCGCGGGTACCGACTGTTCGGTGCTGATCGTCGGCGAGTCCGGCACCGGCAAGGAAGTGCTCGCACGCGTCATCCATCGCGCGAGTCCACGCTCCTCCAAGCCGTTCGTTGCCGTCAACTGCGCGGCCATCCCCGAGAACATGCTCGAAGCCATGTTGTTCGGCTACGAGAAGGGCTCGTTCACCGGCGCGCATGCCGCGCATGCCGGCAAGTTCGAGCAGGCCCAGGGCGGCACGCTGCTGCTCGACGAGATCACCGAAATGCCGCTCGCGCTGCAGGCCAAGCTGCTGCGCGTGCTCCAGGAGAGAGAAGTGGAGCGTATCGGCGGCACCGCCCCCGTGACGCTCGACGTGCGCGTGATCGCGACCACCAATCGCACGCTGCGCAACGAAGTCGCCGCCGGCCGCTTCCGCGAGGATCTCTACTACCGCCTCAACGTTTTCCCGCTCGCGCTCGCGCCGCTGCGCGACCGCCGCGACGACATCCTGCCGCTCGCGACGCATCTCCTGCAGCTGCGCACGCGCCCCGGCACGCGCATCCCCGCGCTGTCCGCCGACGCCGCGCACCTGCTGCTCACGTATTCGTGGCCCGGCAACGTGCGCGAGCTCGACAACCTCCTGCAGCGCGCGCTCGTGCTGGTCGAAGGCTCGGTGATCGAGGCGCAGCACATCCTGTTCGAGAAGCAGGCGACGCGGGTCGACACCGCGGGCGCCGGCGCACCGGCGCTGCAACAGACCCTGGAGCGCGCCGAGCGCGACGTGATCCTCGAGGCGCTGCGCGCGGCTCACGGCAGCCGCCGCGAAGTCGCCGAGAAGCTCGGGATCAGCCCGCGCACGCTGCGCTACAAGCTCGCCCGCATCCGCAGCGCGGGCATCGATGTGCCTGCCGCGTGATGAAGCACCGCCAGAGCCGGGCGCTTGAAACGGCGCAGGTTGGCAACGGAGACGAATCATGAGCCAGATGGAAATCAACCAGGTTCTCGCGCAGATCCGCAGCATGCAGGCGGCCGTCAAAGGCGCGGCGCCGGGAGGCGTCGGTGGCGTCGCTCCGACCGCGGTCGCGGGCGCCGACAACGGCTTCGCGAAGCTGCTCAAGCAGGGCATCGACAGCGTCAATTCGACGCAGTCGAAGGCCGCGGACCTGCAGACCCGGTTCGAGCGCGGCGTGCCCGGCGTCGAGCTGCCACAGGTGATGCTCGAGATGCAGAAGGCGAGCGTCTCGTTCCGCGCGCTCACCGAGGTGCGCAACAAGTTCGTCGAAGCCTACCGCGAAATCATGAACATGCCGCTCTGATGAAGAGCGACGGTTGTTAGAGGACTACTGAAGTGGCGACAGATGCCGTCAACATTCCTGGACCGCAGCGGGTCATGAGCGGACTCAAACCGCTGCTGCTGCTCGTCGGTGTCGCGGCCGCGGTCGCGGCCGGCGTCGGCGTGATGTTGTGGTCGGTCGGTCCGACGTACAGCCTGCTGTACGCCAACCTCGGCGGTGAAGACGCCGCGCAGGTCACACAGGCGCTCGACAGCGCGCGCATTCCCTACAAACTCGAGGACGGCGGTGCGTCGATCAGCGTGCCGTCCGACCAGCTCGCCGCCGCCCGTCTCAAGCTCGCGTCGCAAGGTCTGCCCGGCAGCAGCGGCGGCGTGGGCGCGATGACCAAGGATCCGGGCTTCGGCGTGAGCGCGTTCATGGAGAGCGCGCGATACCAGCACGCACTCGAAACCGAGCTCGCGCGCACGATCGCGTCGCTGCAGAACGTGCAGGGCGCGCGCGTGCATCTCGCGATGGCGCGGCAGTCGGCGTTCGTGAGCGATCGCCGCCCCGGCTCCGCGTCCGTTTTCTTGCAGCTCAGGGCCGGGCGCCGTCTCGCCGACGAGCAGGTGCAGGCCATCGCGAACCTCGTCGCCTCGAGCATTCCCGAGATGCAGGCCTCGCAGGTCACGGTCGTCGACCAGTCGGGGCGTCTTCTGTCTGCGCCCAACGCCGACAGCGATCTCGCGATGCGCGACAAGATGTTCGAGTTCGCGCACCGCCTCGAGGAATCCTATGCGCAGCGCATCCAGGAGTTGCTGACGCCGCTCGTCGGTCCGGGACGCGTGCGCGCCCAGGTGGTTGCTCAGGTCGACATGGCCACGACGGAGCAGACCCGCGAGCAGTACAACCCGCAGAGCCAGGTGGTGCGCAGCGAATCGGTCGCCGAAGAGGCCGCGCGCAACGGGGCCGGCGTCGCCGGCGGCGTGCCGGGCGCACTGACCAACCAGCCGCCGCAGCCGGGGGTCGCGCTGCCGCCCGGGTCCGCCCCGGCCACCGCGCAGTCCGGCGCGAATCCGCCGGCCGGCGCCGCCACGGCCGCCAACGCCGCGCCTGACAACGCGGCGACCACGAACGTCACGACTCCCGATTCCACTTCGCGCCAGTCGACGCGCAACTATGAAATCGACCGCACGATGGCGTACACGCGCCAGCCGGCCGGGCGCGTCACCCGTCTGTCCGTCGCCGTGCTCATCGACAACCTGCGCATCACCGACGCGGAAGGCAAGGTCACCGAAACAGCGATGCCGCCCGAACAGCTCGAGCGGCTGACGGCGCTCGTGCGCGATGCCGTCGGCTTCGACGCCTCGCGTGGCGACACGGTCAACGTCGTCAACTCCTCGTTCCTGGGCGCAGCGCCCATGGCCGAGGGCGAACTGGAGACCATTCCGATCTGGGAACGCGCCTGGGTACAGAACCTCGCGAAGGTCCTCGCCGGCGTCATCGTGTTGCTGATCATCGTTTTCAGCGTGCTCAAGCCGCTGACGCGCGGGCTGCTGAACGCGGCGCGCGCACCCGCGTTGCGCCAGGGCGCGCTCGCCGCCGCGACGGTGGCCGCCGGAGCGCAGGCCGTGTCGGCCGAAGCGCCGGCGATTGCCTATGAACAGCAGGTCGCGCAGGCGCGCGGCCTCGTCGCGGCCGATCCGAAACGTGGAGCCCAGGTCGTGAAGGCCTGGGTGGCG
This sequence comes from Pseudomonadota bacterium, assembly GCA_023433515.1. Classification (GTDB taxonomy): domain Bacteria; phylum Pseudomonadota; class Gammaproteobacteria; order Steroidobacterales; family Steroidobacteraceae; genus CADEED01. The sequence continues at coordinate 14,251 of JAEZCN010000106.1, read as the reverse complement.
AACGATGAGTAGCGAGGGCAAGGCAGTCGCCAGGTCGGGTCGCAACGGCGTGGAACGCGCCGCGATCCTGCTGCTGACCCTCGGCGAAACCGAGGCCGCGGAAATCCTCAAGCACCTCGGTGCGAAGGACGTGCAGCGCCTCGGGCGCAGCATGGCCGAGCTCAAGAACGTCTCGCGCGACGAAGTGCGCGAGGTACTGGGTGAATTCACGACGACGATAGAGGGCCAGACCTCGCTCGGCGTCGCCAACGACGAGTTCGTGCGCAAGGTCCTGATCAGTGCGCTCGGCGAGGAAAAGGCCGCGAGCCTCATGGAGCGCATGAGCCTGGGCGAGCAGCGCAAGGGACTCGACGCGCTCAAGTGGATGGACGCGCGCCGCGTCGCCGATCTCATTCGCCTCGAGCACCCGCAGATCATCGCGATCGTGCTCTCGTATCTCGAAACCGAACATGCCGCCGAGGTCCTGGGCTGCCTGCCCGAGGCCATGCGCAGCGAGCTCGTGATGCGCGTCGCGACGCTCGACGGGGTCCAGCCGTCGGCGCTGAGCGAGCTCGACGACATGATGGAAAAGCAGTTCTCCTCGCTGGGCTCGACCAAGAGCTCGGTGCTGGGCGGGCTGCGTTCCGCCGCCGAAATGGTGAACCTGCTCGATTCCTCGGTGGGCACGAACATCATGAACGACATCGGCAAGTCCGATGAAATCCTGTCTCAGAAGATCCAGGACCTGATGTTCGTGTTCGACGATCTGCTCGAGATCGACGACCGCGGCATGCAGGAGCTGCTGCGCCAGGTCCCGGCCGACAAACTGCTCATCGCGCTCAAGGGCGCCGACGAGACCTTCAAGTCGAAGGTGTTCAAGAACATGTCGCAGCGCGCCGCCGAGATGCTCAAGTCCGATCTCGAGGCGAAGGGCCCGGTGCGGCTCTCGGACGTCGAGGCGGCGCAGAAGGAAATCCTGCTCGCGGCCCGCAAGCTCGCCGACGAAGGCACGATCCAGCTCGGCGGCAAGGGCGAAGAATATGTCTGAGTCCGACGCGCAGCGCGCGGACGCGCAGCGCTGGGACCTGCCTTCGGTCGAAGGCGCGCCGCTGCCGCGCGCGGGCGCGAAGGGCGTCAACGTCATGCACCTGACGCTGGTCGAGCGCGAGGCCTGGGATCATGGCTATCGCGACGGTCACGTCGAGGGCGTGCGCAAGGGCGAGGCGGAACTCGGCAAACGCATCGCCGAAGTGGACGTCAAGATCGCGGCGCTCGAGGCCATCATCGGCATGCTCGCAAAGCCGCTGGCCGAGCTCGATGCCCAGGTCGAGAACGAACTCACACGTCTCTCGCTCGCGATCGCCAAACACCTCGCGCGGCGGGAACTCAAGATCGATCCCGCGCAGGTCATCGGCATCATCCGGCACACCGTGGGCCTGCTGCCGCTCGCGGCCCGCAACATCCGCGTTCACCTGCACCCCGACGATGCTTCCATCGTGCGCGAAAAACTCGCGCGCGCGTCGGGCGAACAGGACTGGCAGCTCACCGAGGATCCCCTCATGGCGCGCGGCGGCTGCCGGATCACGAGCGATCAGTCGAGCATCGACGCGCGATTCGAGGCGAGCGTCGCGACCGTGATGTCCAATCTGCTCGGTGACGAGCGCCTGGAACGCGCGCCGCCCAAGCCGGAGAAGGGCGCGTGAGCACCGCCGGATTGCGCGCACAACTCGCGCAGGGCTGGCGCGAACGCATGGCCCGCCAGGTCGCGCGCGCGGAGCAGCTTCCCGCGCCGCCGGTGGAAGGTTCGCTCACGCGCATGGTGGGCCTCACGCTCGAAGCCGCCGGCTGCCAGGCCGCGGTCGGCGACGTGTGCGACCTGATGAACGGCGACGGCTCGCGAGTCGAAGCCGAGGTCGTCGGATTCGCGGGCGACCGGCTGTATCTCATGCCCACCAGCGAAGTGCACGGGCTCGCGCCCGCGGCCCGCGTGATCCCGCGCCAGCGCGCGGGCAGCGTGCAGGTGGGGCCCGGTCTGCTGGGCCGCGTCATCGACGGCAACGGCGTCCCGCTCGACGGGCTGGGACCGATCCAGTCGGACGAGCGCGTCAAACTACTCGGACAGGCCATCAATCCGCTGGCGCGTCACCCGATCGACACGCCGCTCGACGTCGGTGTGCGGTCGATCAACTCGCTGCTGACGGTCGGGCGCGGGCAACGCATCGGCCTGTTCGCCGGGTCCGGCGTCGGCAAATCGGTGCTGCTCGGCATGATGGCCCGCTATACCAGCGCCGACGTGATCGTCGTCGGCCTGATCGGCGAGCGCGGCCGCGAAGTGAAGGAATTCGTCGAGCGCATTCTCGGCCCCGAGGGCCGGCGGCGCTCGGTGGTGGTGGCGTGTCCCGCGGACAATCCTCCGCTCATCCGCCTGCACGGCGCGTGGCTCGCGACGTCCATCGCCGAATATTTCAGAGAGCGCGGACTGTCCGTGCTGCTCATCATGGATTCACTGACGCGTTTCGCCCAGGCGCAGCGCGAGATCGGGCTGGCCATCGGCGAAGCTCCGGCGACCAAGGGTTATCCGCCCTCCGTGTTCGCGCGCCTGCCGGCGCTCGTCGAACGTGCCGGCAACGGCGACAAGGGCAAGGGCTCGATCACGGCCTTCTACACGGTGCTCACCGAGGGCGACGACCAGCAGGACCCGATCGCTGATTCCGCCCGCGCGATTCTCGACGGTCACGTCGTGCTCTCGCGGCGCATCGCCGAGGCAGGGCAGTACCCGGCCGTCGACGTCGAAGCGTCGGTGAGCCGCGTGATGCACGAAATCATTCCCGAGGAACATGCCGAACTCGCGCGCAAGTTCCGCCAGGCGCTCGCCATCTACCAGCAGCACCGCGATCTCATTTCCCTCGGCGCCTACCAGAAGGGCTCCGATCCGCGCATCGACAAGGCCATCGAGTTGTGGCCCGCGATGCAGAAATTCCTGATGCAGCCGATCGAGCAGCGCGTATCGCATGCCGAGGCGGTCAACGCGCTGAGGAAACTGTTCGCATGAAGAGATCCGAACGTCTCGATGTCGTCCAGCAGGTCGCGTCCCGTACCGAGCAGGAACGCGCGCAACGCGTCGCGGAGGCGGAGGGTCACCTGGCCGAAATGCAGCAGAAGCTCGCGGCGCTCGAGAAATATCGCGCCGAATACGAGACCGGATTCAAGGCTCGCGCGGGCGCCGGCGTCGACGTGATCGGCATGCGCGACTACCAGACCTTCATGGCGCGTCTCGGTGAAGCCCTCGCGCAGCAGCGCGAGCAGGTCGTCCTCGCGCGCGACACACTCGATGCGCAGCGTTCGCAATGGCGTGAAGCCGCGCAGCGCACGCACGTGGTGGAAACGCTGGTCGAGCGCTGGCAAGGCGAGGAAGCGCGCGCGGCGAGCCGCCGCGACCAGCTCGAATGCGACGAGCTCTCGCAGCAGCAACGCGGCAACAAGGATCGAAACCCATGATTTCCTCGCTCCCGAAGATCTCGACCCCCGCCGACGCCCCGGCCGCCGGATCGCAGGCCCAGGCTGACTCGGCCGCGACGGTAGCGCCGTTCGACTCCATCCTGGCGCTCGAAACGCTGGCGGCGCACTCCGCGGATCGGCAGGCGCTCGCCGCCGATGCCGCGCTGGTCGAACTCGGCGAACTGCTCGGCGGCGATGAGAGCCTCGAGGAGACCGAGGAGGATCCCGAGGAAGGCTCGCTGGAATTCCTCGCGGGCCTGTTCACGCTGGCCGCGACGCCGAAGGATGCGCCCGGCGCGCAGGCTTCCGGGCACGCGATTTCGTCCGGAGCGGGATCGGCGGGCCATCAACGCGGCGCCGAGGGTGCGGCCGCGGTGCTTGCCGGACTGATCGAACAGGGAGGCTCCGCGACGGGGGATTCGCCAGCGGCGCCTGAATCGAATTCATCCATCGCCGCGCGCGCCGGCGAGCTGACGAGCACCGCGCCACGCGGCTCGGCGGCCGAGCAGGCGATCGCGACCCCTGTGCGCGATCCGCGCTGGCCGGAGGAGTTCGGTACTCGTATCTCGACGCTGGTCCGCGCTCGCGAGTCCCAGGCCGCGATCCAGCTGACACCCGTGGATCTCGGGCCGGTCGACGTCAACGTCACCGTGCGCGATTCGCAGGCGAGCATCCACTTCGCCGCCGCGAATGCGGATACCCGCGCATTGATCGAAGCCTCGCTGCCGAAGCTGCGCGAGATGCTCGCCGCTCAGGGATTCAACCTGCTCGATTCGAGCGTGTCTCAGGGTTTCACCCAGAAGGATCAGCCACAGTCCGCCGGCGTGCCGCGTCCAGGAATCGATGCGGTGGGCGAATCCGAGCTGGTGACCGTACGTCACCTCAACGGCCTGTTAGATCTCTACGCGTAGTCAGGCGCTCACGCGCCACGTTGGAAACGTCGCCCGAAGCGGCGCCGTGCATCGAGTTGCAAGGCTGCCGCGTCAGTTTTCCGTCGCCTCCAGTCCATAACCCGTGATGTTGTTCACGCTTCATGCGTGGCACGCACGTTGCACGACACCCTGTACCGAACGACAGGACAACGTGCATGGCGAACGAAGACGAGCAGATTGACGGCGCGGAAGACGAGGGCGCCACGAAGAAAGGCGGCAAGGGCCTGCTCATCACTGTCGTGCTCGTGCTGCTGCTGGGTGGTGGCGGCGCCGCCGCGTGGTTCATGTTCGGCGGCAAGGGGGCCGACAAGGCCGAAGCCAAGCCGCTGCCTCCGCCGATCTACGTGACCGTGGATCCGCCGTTCGTCGTGAATTTCGAATCGCAGTCGGTAGTTCGATTCCTGCAGGTGGCCGTCGGAATCATGACCCGCGATCCGGCCGTCGAGACGCTGATCGAGAACAACGATCCGCGCGTGCGCAACGACCTGCTGATGATCCTCAGCAACCAGACCTACGAGACCGTTTCGACCGCCGAAGGCAAGGAAGCGCTGCGTACGCGCTGCCTCGAGAGCGTCCGCGCCATCGTCGCCGAGATGAAGGGCGATCCGAAGAAGGTCGAAGCGCTGTATTTCACCTCCTTCGTGATGCAGTGAGGCGCGCGTCATGAGCAACCAGGAAGTACTCAACCAGGATGAAATCGACGCGCTGCTGAACGGCGTCGATGCCGGCGCGGTCAGCACCGAGCCCGTCACGGCGCCGGGCGAAACCCGCGTCTACGACTTCAGCAGCGAAATGCGCATCGTGCGCGGCCGCATGCCGACGCTCGAGATGGTCAACGAGCGTTTCGCGCGCCAGCTGCGCGTGAGCCTCTACAACCTGCTGCGCAAGACCGTGGAACTCGCGGTGGGGCAGGTCACGATGAAGAAGTTCAGCGAGTACACCCACTCGCTGGTGCTGCCCATCAACCTCAACCTCGTCAAGATCAACCCGCTGCGCGGCACCGCGCTGTTCGTGCTGGATCCGAAACTCGTGTTCGCGATCGTCGACAACTTCTTCGGCGGCGTCGGCCGGCACGCCAAGATCGAAGGCCGCGAGTTCACCCCCACCGAAATGCGCGTCGTGCACATGCTGCTGCGCAGCGCCTTCGCGGACATGAAGGAAGCATGGACGCCGATCGCGAGCATCGACGTCGAATATCTCAACTCGGAGATCAACCCCAACTTCGCGAGCATCGTGACGCCCTCGGAAGTGGTCGTGATCTGCCCGTTCCAGATCGAGCTCGAAGGCGGCGGCGGCGCGATGCACATCGTGATGCCGTACTCGATGATCGAACCGCTGCGCGAGGTGCTCGACTCCGGCGTGCAATCCGACCGCGCCGAACAGGACGAGCGCTGGCTCGCCTCGCTCAAGGACTGCCTGCAGGACGCGGAAGTCGAACTCACCACCGTGCTCGGCGGCGGCACGATCTCGCTGCAGCAGCTCGTGCGCATGCAGCCCGGCGACGTGTTGCCCTGTGATTTCGGCGGCAAGGCCACGGTATCCGCCGAGGGCGTGCCGCTGTTCCGCGGCGCCTTCGGGGTCTCGCGCGGCCAGCAGTGTGTCCGTTACGAGCAGCGCATCCGACGTCCCGGCTCGCACGTCATGGACGCGGCGCTGCTGAACCGAAATAGCTAGAGGAATCTTCATGAACGCGAAATCAGAAGCGGCGCTCGCGCCGCAGGCCGAGGGCGACGCCAACGACGTCAATCTCGAAGTCATCCTCGACGTGCCCGTCACGTTGTCGATGGAAGTCGGCCGCACGCGCATCCCGATCCGCAACCTGCTGCAGCTCAACCAGGGCTCGGTGGTCGAACTCGACCGCGCGGCCGGTGAGCCGCTCGACGTGTTCGTCAACGGCACACTCGTCGCCCACGGCGAAGTGGTCGTGGTCAACGAGAAGTTCGGCATCCGCATCACGGACGTCGTGAGCCCGGCCGAACGTATCCGCAAGCTCAAGTAAATGTCGGATCCCACGCTCTTCGCCGCACCGAACGCGGCGGCGCATGGCGGCGCCGCGGGTGGCACGCTCGAGGTCACCTTCGCGCTGCTGCTGGTGCTCGGGGTCATCGCGCTGCTCGCCTGGTTGACCCGGCGCATGCGCCGCATCGGTGGTGGAGGGCACGATCGAATCCAACTGCTGGGTGATCGAGCGGTAGGCCCAAAGGAACGCCTCGTGCTCGTGCGTGTGGGCGATACGGACATCCTGGTCGGCGTCGCCGCGGGCAACGTGAGTCCGCTGCATGTCTTCCCGGTAGGCGCCAACACGGCCGCGCCGCCGGCGCCCGAAGGGCAGGCACCGACGGTGCCCGACTTCCGCGACCTCCTGATGAAGAGCCTCGGCAAACGCGGAGCCGGACGATGAAATCGCGTCCGCTCACGAAGTTCCTGCTGCCGCTGCTCGCCTTCCTGCCGATGATCGCGGAAGCCGCGGCCACGGGCGGCGGCGCGCTGCCGGCCGTCACCGTCACCACGAATCCGGGCGGTGGTCAGACGTATTCGCTGACGCTGCAGGTCCTGATCCTGATGACGGTGCTGACGCTGCTGCCCGCCATCGTGCTCATGATGACGGCGTTCACGCGCATCGTGATCGTGCTCGCGATCCTGCGCCAGGCGCTCGGCGCGGGCCAGACGCCGCCCAACCAGGTGCTGGTGGGCCTCGCGTTGTTCCTCACCTTGTTCGTCATGGCGCCGGTGATCGAGAAGATAAACACCGAGGCCGCGCAGCCTTATCTGGCGGGCACCATCGAAACCACAGTCGCGCTCGAGCGCGCCGTCGTGCCGCTCAAGTCGTTCATGCTCGAGCAGACGCGCGAATCCGACATCGCGACGTTCGTGCGCATCTCGGGCGGCAAGGGTTTCGAGAAACCCGAAGACGTGCCGCTCAACATCCTCGTGCCGGCCTTCGTCACGAGCGAGCTCAAGACCGCTTTCCAGATCGGCTTCCTGCTGTTCATCCCGTTCGTGATCATCGATCTCGTGGTCGCGAGCGTGCTCATGTCGATGGGCATGATGATGTTGTCGCCGGTGCTGATCTCGCTGCCTTTCAAGATCATGTTGTTCGTGCTGGTCGACGGCTGGGCGCTGGTCATGGGCACCCTCGCTCAGAGCTTTTTCAGGTAGCAGAGAGGTCTTACCTTGACTCCCGAAACCGTCGTAACCGTGGGCCGCCATGCGCTCGAATTGACCGTCACGCTGGCCGCGCCGCTGCTGCTGACCGCGCTCGCGGTCGGTCTCATCGTCGGCATCTTCCAGGCCGCGACGCAGATCAACGAGATGACGCTGTCGTTCATCCCCAAACTACTGGCCATGGCCGCGGTGCTCGCGATCACCGGGCCATGGATGCTGCGCCAGCTGGTCGAATACACGCGCAACCTGATCACGAACATTCCCGGGATGATCGGATAGAACCGTGGCGATCGCGCTCACAATCGGTCAGCTCGAGGCGTGGGTCGCGAACGCGTTCTTCCCGTTCGCGCGCATCGGCGCCTGTCTCATGGTCGCGCCGATGTTCGGCGCGCGCTTCGTGCCGGCGCGCACCCGCATCCTGCTGGCGGCAGCGCTGACCGCGCTCGTCGTGCCGCTGATGCCGGCCACCGGCATCACGCCATTTTCCGCGCAGGGCCTCGTCGTCGTCGCGCAGCAGCTGCTGATCGGCATCGCACTCGGCTTCGCGCTGCAGATCGTGTTCGACGCGCTCGGGCTCGCGGGCCAGCTGCTCGCGAACAGCATGGGCCTGTCGTTCGCGTTCAACGTGGATCCGCTGCGCGGCAGCAGCACGGCCGCGCTCGGCCAGATCTACATCATCCTCGCGACGCTCGTGTTCCTCGCGCTGAACGGTCATCTCGCGCTGATCGAGGTGCTCGTGGATGGATTCGGCACGATGCCCGTCGGCACCTCCGGTTTCGGCCGGGAAGGGCTGTGGGCGCTGGTGCTGTGGGGCGGCCAGCTGTTCGCCGGCGCGATCTCGATCGCGTTGCCCGGCATCACCGCGCTGCTCATCGTGAACCTCGCGTTCGGCGTCGTGAGTCGCGCGGCGCCCGCGCTGAATCTGTTCGCCGTCGGCTTTCCGTTCTCACTCGTCATCGGCCTCCTCATCGTCCTCGCGGGTATCGGCCCGCTGGTCGAAGGCGTCACGCGACTTCTGTCGCTGGGCTTCGATTTCCTGCGCGGATTGAGCGGGAGCTGACGCCATGGCCGAGAACGACCAGGAACGCACGGAACGAGCGACACCGAAGCGCCTCGAGGAGGCGCGCAAGAAAGGCCAGGTGCCGCGCTCGGCCGAGCTTTCGATGGCGACGGTGTGCATCGCGGCCGCGACGGCTATCTACACGCTCGGTGGCATGGCCACCGGTCAGTTCGCCGAATTCATGCACGATTCGCTCAGCCTGACCCCCGCGCAGGCGATGTCGAACGACGCCATCTGGCCGTCGCTGACGAACGCAGGTTCGCGTGCGTTGTGGATGATCCTGCCGATTCTCGGCGCCACGTTCGTCGCCGCGCTCGCGGCGCCGCTCGCGATCGGCGGCTGGAATCTCTCGGGCCAGGCGCTCGTGCCGCAGTTCGGCCGGCTGAGTCCCGCGAAAGGTTTCGGCCGCATGTTCTCGGCGCGCGGCCTGGTCGATCTGTGCAAGGGCATCGCCAAGGTCTGCGTCGTCGGGGTCATCGCCTGGTTGCTGCTGAACGGCCTGGCGCCGGAACTCATGAGCCTGTCCGCGGAGCCGGTCAATGCCGCGATCGGACACGCGGCCTCGCTGGCCGCGTATTCGCTGCTCGTTCTGGTCTGCGGCCTCGCGATCATCGCGGCGGTCGACGTGCCGTTCCAGCTCTGGCAGCACGCCAAGGAGCTGAAGATGACGCGCGAGGAAGTGCGCCGTGAATACAAGGAGAGCGAAGGTTCTCCCGAAACGCGCGGCCGCATCCGCGAGGCGCAACGCGCGCTGTCGCGTGGCCGCATGCTGCAGGAAGTGCCGACCGCCGACGTCGTCGTGACCAACCCGACGCACTTCGCGGTCGCGCTGCGTTACGACGAGTCGAAGATGCGCGCGCCCATCGTGGTCGCGAAGGGCACCGACCTGCTCGCGCTCAAGATCCGCGAGATCGCCACCGAGAACGGCGTGGCGATCGTCGAGGCGCCGCCGCTGGCGCGCGCGCTGCACAAGAGCGTGGACATCGGCCGCGAAGTGCCGGCCGCGCTCTACGTCGCCGTCGCCCAGGTTCTCACGTACGTGTTCCAGCTACGCGCCGCCCGCGAGCGCGGGGTTTCTCCGCCGCCGCCCCCAACCATCCAGTAACACATGGCCATCGCCAACGACAACGCAGGCTCGGGATTCAGCGCATTGATGCGCATCGGCATCGGCGTGCCGGTCGGTCTCATCGCGATCCTCGCGATGATGATCCTGCCGCTGCCGCCGTTGATGCTGGACGTGTTGTTCACGTTCAACATCGCGCTGTCGCTCATCATCGTGATGGCCGTGTTCCAGGTCGCGCGCCCGCTCGAGTTCGCGATCTTCCCGACCGTGCTGCTGCTCGTGACGATCCTGCGCCTCGCGCTCAACGTCGCCTCGACGCGCGTGGTGCTCATGCACGGCCACGAAGGCACACACGCCGCGGGCAAGGTGATCGCGGCCTTCGGCGAGTTCGTGATCGGTGGCAACTACGCCGTCGGCGTGGTGGTGTTCGGCATCCTCACGATCATCAACTTCGTCGTCGTGACGAAGGGCGCCGGCCGCGTCTCGGAAGTGTCCGCGCGCTTCGCGTTGGATGCGATGCCCGGCAAGCAGATGGCGATCGACGCCGACCTCAACGCGGGCGTCCTCACGCAGGAACAGGCGCGCGACCGTCGCGCCGAAGTGCGCGCCGAATCCGACTTCTACGGCTCGATGGACGGCGCGAGCAAGTTCGTCCGCGGCGACGCGATCGCGGGCATCCTGATCCTGATCATCAACATCGTCGGCGGATTGCTGATCGGCACGATGATGCACGGCCTGCCGGTGGGTGACGCCGCGCGCACGTACACCTTGCTGACCATCGGCGACGGCCTCGTGGCGCAGATTCCCGGGCTGCTGCTGTCGGTCGCGGTGGCCATCATCGTCACGCGCATCTCGCGCGAGCAGGACGTCGGCCAGGAGCTCGGCAAACAGTTGTTCGGCCAGCCGAAGGCGCTCGGCGTCGCGGCCGGTGTGCTCGGTGTGATGGGCGTGATCCCCGGCATGCCGAATCTCGCGTTCCTGTCGATGGCCGCCCTCTGCGGATGGGCCGCGTGGCGCATCACGCAGAAACGCAAGCGGGCGCAGGCCATCGAGGAGGCCGCGCCGCCCGAACCGCCGCCGTCGCCCACGCCGGAGAACCAGGAGCTGTCCTGGGAGGACGTGCGTCCCGTCGACGTCGTCGGCCTCGAGGTCGGTTATCGGCTCGTGCCGCTGGTGGATAGAACCAAGGGCGGCGACCTGCTGGCCCGCATCCGCGGCATCCGCCGCAAACTCACGCAGGAGCTCGGCTTCCTCGTGCAGCCCGTGCACATCCGTGACAACCTGGAACTGGGACCCAACGCGTACCGCATACGGCTCGCGGGGGTAGCTATCGGCGAAAGCGTCGTGCATCCCGACCGCGAACTGGCGATCAATCCCGGCCGCGTGTTCGGTCCCGTCAACGGCCTGCCGACGCGCGATCCGGCCTTCGGCATGGAAGCGGTGTGGATAGAGCCGTCGCTGCGCGAACACGCGCAGTCGCTCGGATACACGGTGGTCGACGCCGCGACGGTCATCGCGACGCACCTGTCGCACCTGGTCCAGACGCACGCGCACGAGTTGTTCGGTCACGAAGAAGCCGAGCAGCTCCTCAAGAACCTTTCGAAGACCTCGCCCAAGCTGGTCGAGGAACTGGTACCCAAGGTGCTGCCGCTCGCGACCGTCGTGCGCGTCATGCAGGGCCTGCTGGCCGAACGTGTCCCGATCCGCAACGTCCGCGCGATCGTCGAAGCATTGGCGGAGGCCGGTCCGCGCACGCAGGACACGCAGGCGCTGATCGCGCAGGTCAGGGTTGCCCTGGGTCGCCAGATCGTCCAGGACATCGTCGGCCTCGCCGAAGAACTGCCCGTCATCACCCTCGAACCGGACCTGGAGCGCCTGCTCACGAACGGGCTCGCAAATCCGGCGGCAAGTCCTGGCCTCGAGCCTGGGCTGGCAGACCGTTTGCAACGAAGTCTGCAGGAGGCCGCACAGCGTCAAGAACGTGGCGGAGAGCCGGCGGTGTTGCTGACGCCGCCCGCGCTGCGCGCGGCACTGGCGCGGTTTTTCCGGGTGAGCGTCCCGGGATTGCACGTGCTGGCCTGGAACGAGCTGCCCGACAACCGGAAGGTGCGAATGGTCACCGCGGTTGGCGGCCGATGAATGAACGAAGGATCTGACACATGAAGATTCAGAGATACGTCGCGAAAGACATGCGCTCCGCGCTCGCCCAGGTGCGCGAAGCGCTGGGTCCCGACGCGGTGATCCTCTCGTCGGGCCGGGTCGGCAGCGAAGTGGAAGTCGTGGCCGCGATGGATTTCGACGTCGCGCGCGCGATCGAGGCCGCGCCGCCGGCCGCCGTGCCGCGCGTGCACGCCGCGCACTCCGAAGCGCTGCAGCGGCTCGATGCGCCGCGCGTCGAGAGCGCCGCCAGCGTGGCGGACATTCGCGGCAACGAGGCCGCGCGCACGCGGCGCGCGTCCTTGCAGATTTCCGAGCAGATTGCCCCCGTGGCGGCCAGCCCCGCGCCGGCGGTCCCGCACACCGCGGGCGCGAGCCCCGAAGTGCTCGCCGATGAAATGAAGAACATGCGCCGCATGCTGGAAGCCCAGCTCGCGACGCTCGCCTGGAACGACCTCTCGCGCCGTTCGCCCATCCAGGCCGCGATGCTCAAGGAGCTCGCGCAGCTCGGCATCACGCAGGACCTCGCGAACTCCCTCGTGCGCAAGATTCCGACGGAGCTCAGCTTCGCGGCGGCACGCCGCTTCGCGCTCGCGACCATCGCGCGCACGATCCAGACGACGGGCGACCGCTGGCTCGAGAAGGGCGGCGTCGTCGCGTTCGCCGGCCCCGCGGGCGCCGGCAAGACGACGTTGCTCGCCAAGCTCGCGGCGCGCTGGGTGCTGCGCCACGGTCCGCGCAAGGTCGCGATGATCTCGGCCGACTCGGTGCGCATCGGCGCGCACGAACAGATGCACACGCTCGGACGCCTGCTCGGCGTCACGACGCACAACGCCTTCGACATCAGCGAGCTGCCCGAGCTGCTCTACGAGCTGCGCCACTGCAAGTTCGTGATGATCGACACCGCGGGCGCGAGTCCGCGCGATCCGGAGCTGGCCCGCCAGCTGCGGCTGCTGCAGAACATGCAGGCCAGCGTCGAGACCTCGCTCGTGTTGCCCGCGAGCACCCAAACAGGCGCGATCGACGAGGTCGTGCAGCGCTTCGCGCTCGCCAAGCCCACGGCCTGTGTCATCACCAAGGTCGACGAGGCGGTCAGCCTCGGCGGCGTCATCTCGGCGCTCGTGCGCCACAAGCTCGCGGCCGCGTACATCAGCGACGGCCAGCGCGTCCCCGAAGACCTGGAGCCGGCGCGCGCCCACGGGCTCGTGAGCCGCGCGGTCGAGATCGCGAGCCACAACGGCGCGACGGCGGACGACGAAGTCATGCAGAGACGAATGGCAGGAGCGGCGAATGGCCGGAAGCAGTAAGCCCGTTCCCGTGAATCATCATCCGGTGCAGGTGATCGCGGTCACCGGTGGCAAGGGCGGCGTGGGCAAGACCACCGTCGCGGTGAATCTCGCGGCATCGCTGGCCTCGCGCGGCAAGCAGGTCATGTTGCTCGACGGCGACCTCGGTCTCGCCAACGTGGATGTATTCCTGGGTCTCACGCCGCGACTCACGCTCGCGGACGTGCTGGCCGGAACCTGCACGCTCGAGGAAGTGATCATCGACGCGCCGCAGGGATTCAAGATCGTGCCCGCCGCCTCCGGCATCGCGCAGCTCGCCGAGCTCGACACGATGACCCACCTGGGCCTGGTGCGCGCGTTCGGCGACCTATCTACCCGGCTCGATACGCTGGTGGTGGATACCGCCGCCGGCATCTCGGGTTCGGTGCTGCAGTTCTCGCAGGCGGCGCAGCAGGTGCTGGTCGTGTTGTGCGACGAGCCCGCCTCGCTGACCGACGCCTACGCGTTGATCAAACTATTGAGCCGCGATCACGGCGTGAAGAAATTCCGCGTGGTCGTGAACCAGTCGCGCGGGAAGGGACTAGGGCAGTCCCTGTTCCAGAGATTCGAGCGGGTCGCGATGCGATTCCTCGAAGTCGAGCTGGATTATGTCGGCGAGATTCCCGAGGACGCGTTCCTGCGTCGCGCGATCCGTGAACAGCGTCCCGTTGTGACCGCGTATCCGTCGTGCCCGGCCAGCATGGCGCTCAAGACGCTCGCATTGCGGGCCGATATGTGGCCAGTAGCCGAAGGGCCCAGGGGCAACGTGGAGTTCTTCGTCGAGCGACTGATACGGCGTCCGTCGGTGCGCCTCGAGGTGGTTCGATGAGCGGAGTGAGCGCTTACAGCCAGCGCGCCAGCGCCCGGGAGACCGAGCAGCTGGTCATGCGCCATGCCGAGCTGGTGAAGCGCATTGCATATCACCTCGCGGGCCGCCTGCCGGCCTCGGTCGAGGTGGACGATCTGATCCAGGCCGGGATGCTCGGCCTGCTGGAGGCCGCCTCCAACTATTCGACCGGACGTGGGGCGAGTTTCGAGACCTACGCCGGCATCCGCATTCGCGGCGCGATGC
>JAEZCN010000024.1 GCA_023433515.1 Pseudomonadota bacterium | reverse complement strand
CGGGAGGGAATCGCCGCGGCGCTCGGTATCACCGCCGGCAGCATCGTCCATACGCTGCTCGCGGCGCTGGGGCTTTCGGCGCTGCTCGCCACGTCGCCTTACGCCTTCATGGCCGTCAAGTTCGCGGGCGCGGCCTACCTGATCTACATCGGCGTGCGCGCATTGCTGGCGCGCGCGTCTGGTCTGCCCGGCGAGGCGGGGAAAAGCGGCGCCGATGGCGGGTGGTCCGCGTTCCGGCAGGGCGTCATCACCAACATCCTGAATCCCAAGGTCGCGTTGTTTTTCCTCGCGCTCATGCCGCAGTTCATCAGCGCCGCGAGCACGACCAAGGTGGCCGCGTTCCTCGTGCTCGGCGTCTCCTTCATGTCGCTCGGCCTCGTGTGGTGCGTGATCCTCGCGCTGGCGGCCGCCAGCCTGCGCGGGATGTTCCTGCGCCGCCCGTCGATGGCCAGCGTGCTCAACAAGGTCGCCGGCTCGATGTTCATCGGCCTCGGCCTGAGGCTCGCGACCGCGAGACAATGACCGCGCCATGGACACGCGTGACGAGGACTGGCCCCAGGCGAATCGCAAGCGGCTGATCCTGCCGCAACCCATCGCGTGCATGGGCACGGACCTGCCCGACTTCGAGGCGCAGCTCTTCGAGGAGAACCGGCGGGGCGCGGTGTTCATGATGGGCGACAACCCGGCGTTGCCGCGCATGCCGGCGAAACCCACGCTGCTCGACTTCTATCTACTGCGCTTCGGGCCGATGGCGCGCCGGCATCACTTCCTGTCCGCGAAGCTCGCACTCGAGGCCGGCCTCGACGAGAAAGTCGTCATGGCGTGTTTCCTGCACGACATCGCCAACGGCGCGCTGATCCGCGTCGACCACGGCTACTGGGGCGCGCAGCTCATCGCGCCGTACGTGAACGAGGAGATCGCCTGGGCGGTGCGTTATCACCAGCCATTGCGTTACTTCGCCGACGAATCCGCCGGCTATGAATACCCGGAAGCGTATCGCCTGTACTTCGGCGCGGATTACGAACCGCCCGAATACATAAGGAAAGCTCATGCCGAGGCAAGAAATCACAGGTGGTACATGACCGCGCGCCAGGTCACCATCTTCGACACCTATGCATTCGAGCCCGGCCCCGAAATCGATCCGCGCATGTTCGAAGACATCATCGGCCGCCATTTCCGGCAGCCGAAGGAAGGACTCGGGTTCGACGGCTCACCTGTTGCGCACATGTGGCGCACGATGATCTGGCCCAACAATTTTCTATAGCCGACGGCTAAGCAGTTGAAGGATCAGTTCGGACCGAGCGCGCCGCGCGCCATCGCGCGGATGATCCGCGCGGTGCACGCGGAATTTCCGCACGACGAATTCCTGCGCGACGTCGCGCGCGGCTACGGCCCGATGTCGCTCACCGGGCGCGGCTTCCACGTGGCGGAGGCCCTGGGCAAACACCTGCCGCAGGACTATCCACTCGCCGTCGGCATCCTGGTCGAATCGGCTTCGCAGCCGCATGAGCACCGTGCCTCGAACGGGATGTCGGGGTTCCTTTACATGCCGCATCTGTTCTTCATCGCGCGCCGCGGACTCGATCACTTCGAAGAATCGATGCGCGCGCAGCACGCGCTGACACAGCGCTTCACCGCGGAGTTCTCGATCCGCGCGTTTCTCGAGAAACATCCCGAGCGCACGCTCGCGCGGCTGCGCGAATGGACGGCCGATCCCAGTCATCACGTTCGGCGACTGGTCTCCGAGGGCACGCGTCCGCGGTTGCCGTGGGCGCCGCGGCTGCGGGCATTTCAGCGCGATCCGCGTCCGGTGCTCGAATTGCTCGAGCTGCTGCGCGACGACACGGAGCTCTACGTGCGCCGCTCGGTCGCCAACAACCTCAACGACGTCGGCAAGGATCATCCGGCGCTGCTGACGGAAGTCGCGAGCCGCTGGCTGCGCGACGCGACGCCGGAACGTGAATGGGTCGTGCGCCACGCGCTGCGGTCGGCCGTGAAACGCGCCGACCCGGGCGCGCTGAAGGCTCTCGGTTTCGGCGGCAAGGCGGAGGTTTCGATCCGCGGTGCCCGCATTACTCCGGCGCAGCCCAGGATCGGCGAGGCCGTGACGATCTCATTCGATCTCGTCAACACGTCCCGGCGACCGCAGCGCGTCATGGCCGACCTCGTCGTGCACTTCACGAAGGCGCGCGGCACCGGCGCGAAGACCTTCAAGCTCAAGGCGATGGAGCTGCCGGCGCGCGGCCGCGTGCAGCTCGCGAAGAAGATAGGCCTCGCGCAACTGACCACGCGCAAACACCATCCGGGCGTGCATCTCGTGGAGGCGCTGCTCAACGGGCAGCGGCGCAAGCTCGGTTCGTTCCTGTTGCGCCGCTGAGTCGCGCGCCGCCCGAGACTGTTCCCGGCCAACTCGGCAATTTCTCACCCGGCACCGACCGGATCAGCGGCGTTGCGGTGTCAGCGCGCGGATCAGCCATGCGCGGATGTTCGTGGCGAGACGTTGGTCCAGCGGGCCCTGGATGCCGCGGCGGTTCGGTGGGAGATGCTCGACGGCGGCGTCGTCGAACACGTGGTACCGGAAGAATTTCTCCCAGATCGCGCGTTTGTGAGGCGGCAGCGAATGCACGGACATCAGCGCGTGCGTCAGCGCCTCGAACGGCGAGCCGTTCCAGGGCGGTGAATCGTCCCACCAGTAGTTCACGAGCACGTTGAACCGCTCGCGCGATTCGACGTGATGCCACCACATGTACGGGACGAACAGCGCATCGCCGGGTTCGAGCTCGGCGACCTGCGCCGTGGCGAGCGCCTCGCGAAACCGCGGATACCGTTCGAAATCGGGATCCTCGAGCCGGACCATGCTCACGGGCTGGCCGGCCATCGTGAATTCGATCGGGCCGACGTACAGGTTCACGAGCTGCTCGGGCGGGAACAACGTGAAGCGGCGGCGACCCGCGACGACGCAGGCGATGTTGTACGAGACGTCGTAATGCGTCTGCACGGTCACGCGGTTGCCGAGCCAGAGGCGCGGCGCGATGGCGGGATCGAGCAGCGCCAACGAGTTGTCGCGCGCGAAACCCGGCAGGCTCTCCGGCAGTGGAATGGCGCCCGCATAAACCGCGCGCGGCGCGGGCGCGTCGATCGATGCGAGCAGCTCGTCGAGCGTGGCGCCGAGCGGTTGCTGACCGCGCTCGAAATTGAAGCCGCTCAGGTCGTCGTTGTAGAAGAACCGGCCGTCGATCGCAGGGTCGGCGAACATCGTGTGCAGGGCTGTGCCGAGATCAAAGCCCCGCAGGTAGCGCGCGATCGCGGCGGGCGATTCGCGGCCCGCGCGCACCGCGGGCCAGTCGCGCGCGACCCCGCGCAGCAGCGCGGGCTGGCCGCTCGGCAGGATTTCATCGCGGAAACGGGACGCGTCGACTTCGTGCCATTCGCGCACGGTCGCTGTGATCGGCGGGGACATGGCCCAGCTGTAACAGCCGCCGCCACGGCAGTCAAATGATCGGCCGGATATAGAGGGCGGCTCAGCGCTGGACAGTGCGCGAGCTGGAGCCGCGTTCGCCGAACACGCTCACTTCGTTGCGGCGATAGTCGATGACCAGGCGATCGAGCACGCCGAGCATGTCCATGCCGATCAGCATCGCCGGCTCCTGGTCGAGCTCCCAGTGCTTGAAGACATGGAAGTCCGCGAAGATCACTTCGAAGTTGGTCAGCGTCATGTCGCCGATGGTGGCTTGCTTGACGAGCTGCACTTCGCCATCGGTGATGTCCGGTGTCGCGCCGTGCACGATCGCGCTGATCACTTCGCGCTTGCCGCGGCGGCGTTTGTTCAATTCGTTCTGCAGCGCGATGTTGCCGAGCGTGCGCTCGGCCCCGGTGTCGATGACGGCTTTGACCTTGAGGCCGCGGCCGACGCGCATGTCGAGAATCATGAGGCCGCTTTCGTTGCGATGCGCCCGTGAGGTCACGAGGCTGTAGTGAGGCCGGCGGCCATTCGATTCGAGCACGGTGACGCGGTCGCGCTTGAAGTCGACGTCGATGCGCTGGTCGTGAAAGCCGGCGACGCCCAGGATGCCGTCCGCGTTGCCCATGATCGAAGTGAAGATCACGGGCAGGTTCTGGTTCACGAACCTGAGCTCGCCGATCTCGATGCTGTCCACCGCGACCGTGGTCACTTCGGCGGCGCCCGTGACGCCGTTGAGCATGACGTTCTTGCCCACCGATGGCTGCAGTCCGAGCGCGCGTGCGAGGTGCGGCGCCAGCGTCGAACGGCTCGCGCCCGTGTCGATGACGAAGCGGAACGGTCCCTTGCCGTTCACCATCACGTGGGTCATCACGCGGCCGATGCGATCGAGGCGCGTCGGCGCGGCAAACAAGGGTTCAGGATCCGCGAGCGCGCCGCCGAGATCCTCGGGCGTGCCCGGCGCGCGCCTGGCGTTGTTAGGATCGGCGAAGGCCAAAGAAGAGCACATGCCGCCGGCGAACGCGAGAAGGGCCGGCAGGGCCAAGCGACGAATTGTCGTCCTCTCCCACATGGCAAACAAACTACGCCTGATCCGCCGCGAAGGAAACTCCGGAATTCCGAAACGTGCTCCTCGCACGGTCCGAGTCCCGGTTCAGGGCCGCCGGGTGCCGGCCAGGGTGCCTGGCACCCTCTTAAGGTATCTGTGGATCCGGTAACGCGTAGAACGCGTTACGTAACGACTCGCCCCAGCCCTCCCGGATGACTTTGAAATACGCGTCGTCCGGACCGATGCTCCGATGCACCGCCAACTGCATGGCGTCGCGGCGCACGACCG
Source organism: Pseudomonadota bacterium (assembly GCA_023433515.1). Lineage (GTDB taxonomy): Bacteria > Pseudomonadota > Gammaproteobacteria > Steroidobacterales > Steroidobacteraceae > CADEED01. Next base: position 12,330 of record JAEZCN010000024.1, on the reverse strand, counting down.
CGAGGTCGAGCGGCATGCCGACCGAGAGGTTGGAGCGGATGGTCGAATCCATCGAAATGAGCGCGCACTTGGCCACCGCCGCGAGCGGGGTGTCCGCCTTCACGACCCGGTCGATGATCGGCTTGCCGTATTTCGATTCGCCGATCTGGAAGTAACGCGTGTCGGCCGTCGTTTCGATGTAGTTGCCCGCGGAATACACGTGGAACAGGCGCGGCGGCTCGCCGCCGATCTGGCCGCCGATGATGAACGCCGGGTTGAACTCGATGCCGTGTTCCTTGAGCGCGTGCGCGTCGCGGTGGTAGACGTCGCGCACCGCGTGGCCCACGAGCTGCGCCGCATCCGACATGGTGCGCGCGGTGAGCAGGCTGGCCTTGGCGTGGCTCACACGCTCGCGCAGCAGGCCGGTGACCGACTGGCTGGTCGCGAGATTGCCGGCGGAGAGCAACACGAGCACGCGCTCGCCGGGCACCTCGAAGAGGGTCATCTTGCGGAAGGTGCTGATGTGGTCGACACCGGCATTGGTGCGCGAATCAGACAGGAACACCAGGCCTTCATCGACCTGCACGCCGACACAGTAGGTCATCGAATCTCCGAGCGATCTGTGCGACGCATCCTACCCGACGCGGCGGGTAGGTTGATCAGTGTTCGAGCTCGTACTCGTTGCCGCCGAGGTCGTTCATCGTGGCGGTGTCGAAGCGCCGGCCGACTCCGGAGAACGTGGAGCGCGCGACGTAGATTTCGGCGCCGTCGGAGGCTTCATAGGAACCGAGCGTCCCGCCGATTTCGCTGTTGACGATGTGGACGCGGGCCTGGCGGGCGATGATCCCCACGCCGCCGGCGCGGATGCGGGCATTGGTGATGTACAGATCGCAGCCGTTCTCGGCAATGAGCGCGTCGCCGGAGAAGTCGAGCGTCTCGCCATCGATGCGCATGAGACGGTCGCCCTGGCAGATGATGGGATCCGTGCGCCGTTCGGCGACGGACGCCGTGGTCTCCGCGCGTGGGGCGGCCTGGCGGCTGGAAGGATCCGTGCGAGTGATGCTGTAGCCCGGGCCTTCGAGCGTGCCGTTGTCGCTTTTCGGCGCGGCCGGTTCGCTGCCGCGCTTGATGCTGAACCCTGGCCCCTCGACGATCGTGGAACCTTCGTTCGCGCGGTCGATGGCGACGAGCTCGGTAGTTTGTGGTTCGGCCCCGGGCTCGGTTTCGGGGGCGGCATCGGCGGCGGACATCGCGGAGTCCGCGTCGGGCGTGGGAGTGGGGGCCGGTGCCGGCTGGGCCGGCGGCTGCGCGTTCTTCGCGGATGCCCTCGTGGCGGAGATGGGCGTGGCGACCAGGTCTTCCACGCGCAGAGTCCGGACTTCACCACTCGCCGTGTCGCGCACCGTGAAGACACCGGCTGAGGTGTCGGTGGCGAGAATCTCGTAGGCGGGGTTGCGCGCGAGCGCGGACCTGGCCCATTCGACTTCGCTCTGGCTTTCGAACCTTTCGCAGCCGGCTGACAGTACGAGCGCGGCACCGAGCAGCACAGGAACGCGCGTGGTTTTCATGGGGCAATCGTAGGCCGTTGCACGTCATCTGCAAGCGCTATTTCTAGTAAAGTCTCGCGCCCGTGACGCCGGAACTCGCGACTTTCTGTGAGCAGCAACTGACACGCCTGCGCGAGTCGGGAGGCTTCGTGCCGTTCGAGGAGGCGGATGCCGCGGTGCGCGAGGTATTGCCGCGCGTGCTCGTCGCGAGCGACTTCGTGGGCTCGAGCCTGCAGCGCGATGTTTCGCTCGGAAACTGGCTCGTGGGAGACGCGGCGCTGAATCGGCCACTCGTGCCCGGCGAGATGGCAGCGCGGCTCGCGGCGGCCGTGGGAGCGGAGCACGATCTCGCCGGATTCATGGCCGCGCTGCGGCGTCATCGCACGCGCGAGATGGTGCGCGTCGCCTGGCGGGATCTCGCGGGTCTGGCCACCGTGGCAGAGACCCTGGCCGAGACCAGCGCTTTCGCCGACGCGGCCATTGCCGCGGCCGTCGATTTCGCGCATCGCGATCTTGCACGGACCTGGGGCGAGCCGCGTAACGAGGCGGGCGAAGCGCAGTCCCTGGTGGTGCTCGGCATGGGCAAGCTCGGCGGCGGCGAGCTCAACTTCTCCTCGGACATCGATCTCATCTTTCTCTTTCCGGACAAGGGCGCGACCGACGGATCGCGCAGCATCGACAACGAGGATTTCTTCACGCGGCTCGGCCGTCTCGTCATCCGCATCCTCGGCGAGCGCACGGTCGAGGGCATCGTGTTCCGCGTCGACATGCGGCTGCGGCCCTTCGGCGACAGCGGTCCGCTCGCGGTGAGCGCCACCTTCCTCGACAACTATCTACAGACGCATGGCCGCGACTGGGAGCGCTACGCGTGGATCAAGGCGCGCGCGTCGACCGGTGTCGCCGCGTACAAGTCGATCCACGCCGAGAGCGTGCGGCCGTTCGTCTATCGCCGTTACCTCGACTTCGGCGTCTTCGAAAGCCTGCGCGAGATGAAGGCGCTGATCGAGAAGGAAGTCGCGCGCCGCGATCTCGCCGAACACGTCAAGCTCGGCCCCGGCGGCATCCGCGAGATCGAGTTCATCGTGCAGGCCTTCCAGCTCATCCGCGGCGGACAGGACCGCAGGTTGCAGACACCGTCGCTGCTGTCCGCGCTGCCGCAGCTCGCCGGCGGCAAACTGCTGCCGGGCCGCGTGGCGCAGGAGCTCGAGGAAGCCTATCTATTCCTGCGCCGGCTCGAGAACCGGCTGCAGATGCTCGCGGACCAGCAGACGCACACGCTGCCTGAAGACGCGCTGACGCGCGCGCGCATCGCCGGCGCGATGAATGTCGCCAATTGGGATGTGCTCTACGCCGAGCTCGCGTTGCACCGCGCCCGGGTCACACGCGCGTTCAAGGAAGTCGTGTTCGCGCGCAACGAGGCGGCATCCGCCGAGGTCCCCGGCGTCAGCGGCATCATCGAGGCCTGGGTGCGCGGCGCCGACGCGCCGCAATTCGCGGCCGCACTGGCGGCGCGCGGTTTTCGCGATGCCGACGCCGCGGCGATCCAGCTCGTCGAGTTCCGCAACGGCGGCGCGGTGCGCCGCCTCGACGCGCCGGGCCGCGTCCGGCTCGATACGCTGATCCCGCGCCTGATGGCGCTCATCGCGGACGTTCCGCCGGGCGCGCCTTCCTCGCAGGCCGACATCCTGCGACGCGTGTTGCGCGTGCTCGAGGCGATCGGTTCGCGGTCCGCGTATTTCGCGTTGCTCAACGAACACCCGACGGTCCGGCGCAAGCTGGTCGATGTCGCGAAGATAGGCGAGTTCCTGCCCGCGCAGGTCGCCTCGCATCCACTGCTGCTCGACGAGCTGCTCGACGACACCGCCGGCGCGTTGCCTCCCTCGCGCGCGGTGCTGGAGACGGAAGTCGCTTCGCGGCTCGCGAACTTCGAAGACGAGGAGCCCGAGCGCCAGGTGGAAGTGCTGCGCCAGTTCCAGCGCGCGGCGATCTTCCGCGTCGCGATGGCGGACCTGACCGGGCGCATTCCGCTCATGCGCGTCAGCGACTACCTCACGGAAATCGCGGAGATCATCGTCGAGCAGGCGATGCAGCTCGCGTGGAAGCAGATGACCACGCAATTCGGCGTGCCTCACTATCGTCCGAAGGAAGGGGGCGATGACGGCGCGCGCCGCGTCGTCAGGATCTGCGCGGTGGGTTACGGGAAGCTGGGCGGCTACGAGCTCGGATACGCATCCGACCTCGACCTCGTGTTCCTGCACGACTCGGGCACCGAGAGCGCGGAAACCGACGCGGCGAAGCCGGTCGACAACCAGGTGTTCTTCATCCGCTTCGCGCAACGCGTGATTCACCTGCTCACGATGCACTCGGCCGCGGGCCGCCTGTACGAGGTGGATGTGCGGCTGAGGCCTTCCGGCAAGGGCGGCATGTTGATCACGCGTATCGGTGCGTTCATCGAGTACCAGGAGAAAGAGGCCTGGACCTGGGAACACCAGGCGCTGCTGCACGCGCGCGCGGTGGCCGGCGATCGCGGATTGCGCGAGGAATTCGAGCTCGTGCGCATCGACCTGCTGATGCGCTGCGTACGGCGGGACACATTGCGCGACGAGGTGCGCAAGATGCGCGAACGCATGCGGCGCGAGCTGTCGCGGGCACGGCCCGGGTCGGGCCTGTTCGACATCAAGCAGGACCCTGGCGGCACGGCCGACATCGAATTTCTCGCGCAGTACTGGGCGTTGCTGCACGCGAAGACCCATCCGCCCGTGGCCATGTTCGCCGACACCATCCGGCAGCTCGAATCCGTGGCGTCCGCCGATCTCGTGCCCCAGTCGACCGTGGATGTCCTGGTGAATGCCTACCGGGCATACCGCGAACGCTCGCACCACCTGTCGCTGGAAGGGGCGAAACCGGTCGTGCCGGCGGCGGATTTCGTGGAGACCCGTGCCGCCGTCACGGCTATCTGGGACGCGACGATGGGCACCGAAACCGCGGGTCAGCCGGCCAGGGATGGTGAACCCGCCCCGTCGGCCCCCGTATAATCCGCGCCCATGCAAGCCGAAGCCACCAAGCCCCTGATCCAGCCGAACGCCCAGAACCAGTACAAGGTCGACGCGAGCGATCTGCCGCTGTCCTGCCCGATGCCGCAGATGTACCTGTGGAATTCGCATCCGCGGGTCTATCTACCGATCGAGCAGACGGGGTGGGCGAAGTGTCCCTACTGCGCGGCCGAATACAGCCTGGTCAGGGGCTGACTATTTTCAGGGGCTCACCGCCCCGGATTTCACGCCCCCGAAAGGGGGCGTCCGTGATCAAATCGGGTCGTCGAGAGATCCTGGCGGTGCGGTGAACCACACCGGCTTCTCGGGGCCCATGTGGAAGCAGTCCTCGAGCCGGATCCCGAACTTGCCAGGTAGATAGATCCCGGGTTCGTTGCTGAAACACATGCCGGGTGCGAGTGGGGTCGCCTCGCCGTGCACCAGGTTCACGGGTTCGTGACCGTCCAGGCCGATGCCGTGGCCGGTGCGGTGCGAGAGGCCTGGTAGTTCGTAGCCGGGGCCGTATCCCCATTTCTCGTAATGTGCGCGCACGGCGTCATCCACCGCGCCGGCGGGCACGCCCACGCGCGCCGCCTCGATCGCGATCTGCTGCCCCTCGCGCATCTGCCGCCAGATCTTGCGCTGCTCGGCGGTGGACTCGCCGAAGACGAAAGTGCGCGAGATGTCGGACTGGTAGCCCTCGACGTTGCAGCCGCAGTCCATGAGCACGACTTCGCCGTCGCGCACGGCCTGTGGTTTGCCGGAGCCATGTGGATAGGCGCTGGCCTCGCCGAGCAGGACGAGCGCGAATTCGTGGCGCGCGCCGAGCGCCTCGTGCGCGGACTTCATCAACGCGCCGATGTCGGCGGGCTTCATGCCGCGCTCGACCCGCGGCCAGGTGCGACGGTACGCGGCGAGCGTGATGTCGTTCGCCTTCTGCATGAGTGCGAGTTCGGCGGGCGACTTCATCATCCGGCAGCCGCGCACCACGCCGGCGCCGGCCATGATCTGCACGTCGGGCATCGCGCGCATGAGGCCGTCGATCGCGAAGTAACGCACGGTCTCCTCGATGCCCACCGTGTCCTTCACCTTGCGGTCGCGCAGGATGCCGGCGACGACCGCGAGCGGATCCTCGTGTTCGTTCCACACGCGCACCTCGGCCGGGATCTTCAGGCTCTCGCGAACCGAGGGTTCCTCGAAATGCGGCGTCACGAGCGCCGGTTCGCCGTCGCGCGGCAGCACGGCCGCGGTCAGCCGCTCGCTGCGCCACCAGCGCACGCCCGTGAAGTAGACGAGCGAGGCGCCGGGTTCGATCAGCAACGCGCCGATTCCCTGTTGCGCCATCAGCCGCTGCGCCTTCGCGATGCGCGCGAGATATTCCTCCCGCGCGATCGGCACGATGCCGCCGGTCATCGGCTGGAGGCTTCCGGCCGCGTCGGCCGCGAACAGTTGGGCGGGTTTCAGCGCCGCCGCGGTTGCCGCGGCCGCGCCCAGGCTCAACAACCCACGTCGGCTGGTCTGCATTTCTACTTGTACGGCGTGTACGATTTTTCTTCGACGATGTTCGAGCCGAGCGCGACGTTGATCCGCTTCTTGATCGCAGCGCGTTCGTCGTTCGTGATGTAGACCGCGCGCGCGAGCTCGATGAATTTCTCGCCGAATCGTCCGGCGCGTTCCTCGTCGCGGATGTCGTCCTCGATCACCCACAATGCCTCGTTCACGCGCGTGAGATTCGCTTCTTCGTCGCCGATGTTGCCCGCGGCCGCGCCGGAGTCGCGCCAGGTCTTCTCGAGCAGTTCGAGCTCGTGCTCGACGTTCGCGACCTTGACCGCGTCGCTCATGCGCGCCGCCTTGATGCGCAGGATCGTGATCTTGTCGAGCAGTTCGCCCGGGCTGACGGGAACCAGTATGTCTTTCATGTCGATATCTTCACGCCAATCGCGCCGAAGGGCTCAAGGCTAGCAGTTCGTCGAGTCTGGCGTTGACGGCATTCACCTCGATGAGCTCCATGACTCCGGGACGTTCGATCTTCGTGGTCCAGGGAATTTCCGCCGGGTTCTTGCCGAGGAATTTGTGCGCCGCGGCTTCGTACGCGTCCACGCACCAGCGCCGCGACAGGTAGGGCCCGCTGCGCGCGGGATTCGTGGCCGCGTACAAACCGATGACGGGAAGATTGACCATCGTCGCCATGTGCGCCGGACCCGAATCGGGCGTGACGAGCACGGTCGAGCGCGCGAGCAACGCGAGCAGCTGCGGCAGGGTGTCCTTGCCGACCTGGTCGATGACCGGCACGTGCAGATGGCGCGAGATCGCCTGCGCCATTTCCCGTTCCACGCCGCTGGGTCCGCCGCTCAGGATGACGCGCATGCCGTGCCTTCTGACGGCGTGCTCCGCCACGGCCGCGTAACGCTCGGGCAGCCAGTTTCGGGCGCGGTGACTCGAGCAGGCGCTGATCACCATCGTCGGCTGCGAATCCGGAACCAGGTGCGCGGCGTAGTCGAGCGCGTCGCGAGTGAGCGGGATGTCCCAGCGCGGCGGCTGGCGCGGAATCCCGAGCGCGTCCGCGAAACCCTGGAAGCTGTCGAGCACGTGTTCGCGGGCGCGCGGCGCGATGCGCGCATTCGTGAACAGCCACTGCAGTTCGCGCGCTCGCGACCGGTCGAAGCCCAGCTTCACCCGGGCGGGCATACACGCGGCGGCCGCGCTGGCGCGCAGCGACAACTGCAGATGCAGCAGCAGATCGAAGGCGCCGCGCCGTTGCATCTCGGTCCGCAGCCGGCCGTATGCCGCGAGGCCAGCGCCCTTGTCCACGGTGATAAGCTCCACATCAGGAATGAGTCCCATCAGTTTCGCTTCCAGCTTGCCGATCACCCACGTGAAGCGCGTGCGCGGCCACGCCGCCTGCAGCCTGCGCAGCAGGGGCACCACGTGGCAGGTGTCGCCAATCGCGGAGAGTCGCAACAAACAAGCTTTGTCCGGCGGCTTCGCCGGCGAAAAGTATTCGGCCCGCACTCTCGCTCTTCCGTGGACGTGAAAGAATGAAGCGTCACTGGCCCGTTGGAGCGGAAGTCAGCGAAGCCGTCATCGATGGCGGCCGGATGCTATACGACACCTCCCGGACGAGCAATTTCTCACCGGAGTTCTTCGACCCTGAGTACTGGCGCAAGCACGACGCCATCGACGGGACGGCGCGCGGCCGCGGGACCACCTGGTTCATCCGCGCCGGGGACGCGGGCTTCGTATTGCGGCATTACCGGCGCGGCGGACTGGTGGCGAAGATATCGAAGGACCGCTACTGGTTCCGCAGCGAGATGGAAACGCGCTCCTTCGCGGAGTGGTTCCTGACTTACCATCTGCATCGGGCCGGGTTGCCGGTCCCGGCGCCCATCGCCGCGCGGTTTCGCCGCGACGGAATGTTCTACACCGCCGACCTGATCACGCAGCGGATCGAGAACAGCGAGTCGCTCGCGGCGCGACTGCTCCAGGGTCCGTTGTCGCTCACGCAGTGGGTGGCGATCGGCCGCTGCATCCGGCGCTTTCACGACGCGGGCGTCTATCACGCGGATCTCAACGCGCACAACGTCCTGCTCGCGCCCGATTCGGTGTACATCATCGACTTCGATCGCGGCACGCTGCGCAAGCGCGGCTGGTGGGCCGACACCACGCTCGTGCGACTGTATCGCTCGCTCGAAAAGGTGACGTTGCTCGCCGCGCCCGACAGCTTCACGGACCAGGACTGGCACACGCTGCTCGCGGGATATCGCGAGTCGGCGGGGTTGCCGCAAGCATCGCTCGCGTAGGCGCCAGCCGCTTGCGGTTCCTCTACATCGTCATCGCCTACCTGATCTCGCCGATCGTGATCGGCGCGCTCGCCGTGCGTGGCTTTCGCGAGCGCAGTCAATGGCGCGGATTCTCCGAGCGATTCGGATTGGGTCGGGCCGTCGATGGACGCAGCATCTGGGTCCACGCGGTATCGGTCGGTGAAGTGCAGGCCGCGGTTCCGCTGGTCGAGGCACTGCTCGAGAGGTTCCCGCACATCCCGCTGGTGCTCACGACGGTGACGCCGACCGGCCGCGCGCGCGCGCAGGCGCTGTTCAAGCAGCGCGTCGACGTGCGCTACGTGCCGATCGACCTGCCCGGGTCCGTGCGGCGTTTTTTCCAGCGCGTGCGGCCGCAACTCGCCGTGATCCTCGAAACGGAGATCTGGCCGAACCTGTATCACCGCTGCGGCCGCCAGGGAGTGCCGCTGGTGCTCGCGAGCGCGCGCATCTCGCCGCGTTCGGTGAAGAGCTACCGGCGCCTCGTCGGGTTGTTCCGCGAGACGTTGTCGAACGGCATCTTCATCGCGGCGCAGAGCCCGCAGGATGCAGAACGTTTCGTGTCGATCGGCGCGAACCCGGCGCTCACGCACGTGGTGGGCAACATCAAGTTCGACTTCGGCTATCCACCCGACATCGAGGCGCGGGGGCACGAACTGCGGCGACTGCTCGGCGTACATCGCCCGGTGTGGGTCGCGGGCAGCACGCACGCGCAGGAGGAAGACGAGCTCATCGCCGCGCACGCAAGAGTACGCGAGCGATTCTCGAACGCGCTGCTGGTGCTCGTGCCCCGGCATCCGCCGCGCTTCGCCGACGTCGCCGCGAGCCTGCGCGAGCAGGGCATCGAATTCGTGTCACGTACCAGCGGCAGGCCCGTGACGCCGCAGACGCAGGTTTTCCTGCTCGACACGCTCGGCGAATTGCCGCCGTTCTACGCGGCGGGGGACGTGGCCTTCGTGGGCGGGAGCCTCGTGCCCATCGGCGGGCACAACCTGCTCGAGCCCGCGGCGTTGGGATTACCGATCATCGCCGGGCCGCACAATTTCAATTCCGCGGACATCGCCAAGCTGCTCGCGGAGCGTGGCGCCGTTCGCCTCGTGCAGGATTCGGCGGGTCTTGCGGCTGTCGTCGGAGAGTTGCTGGCCGATCCGGCGGCACGTGCCCGGATGGGCGCGGCCGGCCGCAAGGCGGTGGACGAGAATCGCGGCGCGGTCACGCGCCTCATGAACTTCATCGAACCGCTGCTGCCCTGACGGGAAGCAGCGGTTCCTCTAACTACCCGGTCAGGTCGGCGGCTGCGACTGCCCCGGCGCGACCGGCGGATTCGCCGGCGGCGGCGGATTCTCCAGCCAGGCGTTGACGTCCTCGAGCGCCTTGCGGTCGAGGATGCCGGCCGCCTGCTTGAGACGCAGCACGTTGAGCACGTAGTCGTAGCGGCTGCGCGAATAGGCCGTCTGCGCCTGCACGAGTTGCTGGCGTGCCGCGAGCACGTCGACCGCGGTGCGGGTGCCGACGTCGTAGCCTGCCTCGGTCGCGCGCAGCGCGGTCGCGGACGATTCGAGTGCCTGCTTGAGCGCCTGGACGCGCGAGATCTCCGAAACGACACCCAGGTAGGCATCGCGCGCCGTGCGCTCGGTCTCGCGCGACACGCGCTCGAGACGCTGCTTCGCGGCCTGCCAGCGATAGGAAGACTGCTTCACGCGCGAATGTGTCCCGCCGCTCGACCAGATGGGCACCGTCACCTGCAGGCTGATGGACTTGTCGGTGTCCGATTCCTGCGAGGAGGGCGAACTGCCGCCGGGGAAGCCGCGCTCCGGAATCGGATCGAAGGACTGGACATCGTCCGATTCGAAGTGCGACCTGCCCAGGACGAGATCGACCTGCGGCAGGTGACCGCCGAACTGCACGCGCACATCGTCGCGCGCGATGTCGGCGCCGAGCCGGCTCGAGGTCAGCGACAGGTTCTGTTCCATCGACGCCTCGACCCATTTCTGCGGATCGGCGGGCTCGGGAATCTGCAGCGGCATCGTCGCGCGCGGCGTCGCGAGCACGGCGTACTGCAGATCGGTGATCTCGCGCAGCAACTCCTGCGAGGTCGCGAGCTGACGCTTGGACGCGATCAGGTCGGCGGCGGCGGTGTCCCGCGCGGCGCGCGCTTCCTGCACGTCGGTGATCGCGATCAGTCCGACTTCGAAGCGCTTCTCCGCCTGCTCGAGCTGGCGCGAAATGGCGTCGAGGGAAGCCTGCTGCGCCTGCACGTTGTCCTGCGCGGCGAGCACGTCGAAGTAGCGCGCCGAGACTCGCAGCGCCAGATCCTGCTGCGCGACGCCATAGTCCGCGTCCGCCTGCGCGACGATGCGTCCGGCCTGCTTGAGTCCGACGAGACCGCCCCAGTTGAAGATGCTCTGCGAGAGCTGAATACCCCAGCGCGTGCTTTCCGGTTCCGAAGTGCCGACCTGGGCTTGCTGCTGGATCACGATCGCGGACGTCGGATCATCGGGGTCGATGGGAACGAGGCGCGGGAACAGGCTGTTCTGCGAGCCTTCTTCCTTGCTCTTCGTCCACTGCCCGCTGATCTGTGGCAGGTAAGCCGCCCAGGCCTGCGGGCGCGCCTCACGGGTCGCCTTGCGGGTGAATTCCGCCTCGCGGACCAGGGGATCGTTCACGACTGCCTGGTCGAAAATGGTCAGTAGGTCTTCGCTGGATGCGGTGGCGGAGATGAGACATCCCATCCCGAGGGCGACTAGACGGCGCATTAATTAGAATCCTCGTTAGTGTTGTATATCACTATATCACCTGCCACCGGGGCCAGGGCAACTTCGCGAAAAGCTTAGACGATTCAATACCGGGGCACGGTTGCATCGACCTCCTGACTCCAGGCGGAAATTCCGCCGGTCAGGTTGGCGACGTTCGTGAACCCCTGGTTGGCCAGGTAGTGGGCGACCCGCAAGGATCGGCCGCCGGCATGGCACATCACGACTGTCTCAGCGTCGCGAGAAAACTCCCCGAGGCGCGCTGGTAGTTGGTTCATAGGCACATGTACGACGCCCGGGATGCTCGCAAGTTGCAGTTCCCAGTCCTCGCGCACGTCGATGACCAGCGGCGACTCTCCCTGGTCGCGCCGGGCCTTGAGCTCGGTAACGGGCATTTCCCGGATCATCAGAACTGGAAACGCTCCGGACGCGGGGCATTTTCGAGCGCATCGATCGACGTCTCGAAGAGTCCCGTGCTGGTCCAGGCGTCATTCGTGGTACGTGTAACCAAGAGAGCCTCCTGTGGCAGGCTCGCGCCGACGACGACGAAAGCCTTCCCGCCCACGGACAACGCGCGAGCGAACCGTTCGTCGTACAGCGGCAGCGCGCCGCACACCGCGATTAGCGCGTAGCCGCTGCCGAAATCCAAGTGAAAGATGTCATCCGTGACCACCTCGACCTGGCCGAAGCCGGCCGCCTTGAGGTTGCCGCGCGACGCGGCCGCGAGTTCGGCATCGATTTCGACCGCGCGTACGCTCGCACCCATCGCCGAAAGGCACGCCGGTACGTATCCGGTGCCCGAGCCGATGACCAGCGCGCGCATGCCGGGCTGGGCATCCAGCGCCTGCAGGAGGCGTCCCACGATTTTCGGCGGCAACATGTGCTGACCCGGGCGCAGCGGAATGGCGGCGTCCGCGAACGCGATTCCCATGTAACGTTCGGGCACGAAGAGTTCGCGCGGCGTGCGGCGCATGGCGTCGAGCACGCGATCGTCGAGCACGTCCCACGCACGTACCTGCTGCGTGATCATCTGGGCGCGCGCGAACTCGGTCTGCATGATTTTCTCCGTGACTCGGGATGCTACTTATTCTGCCCCAAAGCGAGGTCTGAAAGGGCTTCCTTTCGTCGCGGAACCAGTCGTCACAACGCTTATTTTTATGGTTAATGTCGCATGGGCGCTTGCCGCGCTCGGATAATCTTC
>JAEZCN010000002.1 GCA_023433515.1 Pseudomonadota bacterium | reverse complement strand
TTCCTCGTCAATCGCGTGGGCGACTTCGGCTTCGTGCTCGGCATCGCGGGCGTCGTGTACTACACCGCGCAGTTCGGCGGCGCCTCGCTCGACTACAACGCCGCGTTCGCGGCCGCGCCGCAGATCGCGGAGCAAACCTTCCCGCTGGCCGGCACCGACGGCGTGAACGCGATGACGTTCATCTGCATCTGTCTGTTCATCGGCGCGATGGGCAAGTCCGCGCAGGTGCCTTTGCACGTGTGGCTGCCGGATTCGATGGAAGGCCCGACGCCGATCTCCGCGTTGATCCACGCGGCGACCATGGTGACCGCGGGCATCTTCATGGTGGCGCGCATGTCGCCGCTGTTCGAGTTCTCGACGTACGCGCTCAACTTCGTGCTGTTCATCGGCGCGACCACGGCGCTGTTCATGGGTTTCCTCGGCATCATCAACAACGACATCAAGCGCGTCGTCGCGTATTCGACGCTCTCGCAGCTCGGTTACATGACCGTGGCGCTCGGCGTTTCGGCATACGGCTTCGGCATCTTCCACCTGATGACGCACGCGTTCTTCAAGGCGCTGCTGTTCCTCGCCGCGGGCTCGGTGATCATCGGCATGCACCACGAGCAGGACATGCGGAAGATGGGCGGTCTCAGGAAGTACATGCCCGTCACGTACTGGACCAGCGTGATCGGCACGTTGGCGCTCATCGGGTTCCCGTTCTTCTCGGGTTACTACTCGAAGGACCTGATCATCGACGCGGTGAAGCACCAGCATCACCTGCAGCCGGACAACGGCATCCTCACCTACGCGTACTGGTGCGTGATGATCGGCGTGTTCGTGACGGCGTTCTACTCGCTGCGGCTGCTGTTCATGACCTTCCACGGCGAGCCGCGCTTCGACACGTCGGGCGCGCACGCGCATGCGCATGACGATCACGCCAGCCACGCGCACGATCCGCACGCGGAAACACATCCGCTGCCTCATGGCGCGCACGACGATGCGCGCGCCTCTCACGACGATCACGGCCACGGTCATCACGGTGGTCCGCCGAAGGAAAGCCCCTGGGTCGTCATCGGCCCGCTCGTGGCGCTCGCGATTCCGTCGATCATCATCGGCGCCTGGACGTATCAATCGCTACTGTTCGGCGGTGGCTTCGGCGAGTCGATCTTCCTGACCGAGCACAATCGTGAAGTGCTGCAGGAGATCGGCCACAGCGTCGGCGGTTGGGCCGGATTCGGCGCGCATGCGCTGGCCAATCCGGTGTTCTATCTCATGCTGGCGGGCGTGCTCACGGCCTGGGCGCTCTACATCAAGTGGCCGCATCTGCCGGACATCATCGCCGCGAAGCTGCGCCCGCTCATCGTCGTCCTCGAGAACAAGTACTTCTTCGACTGGTTCAACGAGAACGTCATCGCGCGCGGCAGCCGATTGCTGGGCACGATTTTCTGGAAGGGCGGCGACACCGCGATCATCGACAAGACGATCATCGACGGTGGCTCGGGCCTCATCGGCTGGTTCGCGGGCGTTGCGCGCCGCGTGCAGAGCGGGTTCCTGTATTCGTACGCGTTCTGGATGGTCATCGGCCTCGCGGTGATGCTCGGCTGGTTCCTCGCGAAGTTCTAACAAGAACGAGAACACATGAAGGGTTTTGGACTGTTATCGCTGCTGACCTGGCTGCCCATCGTGGGCGGACTGGTCGTGCTGTTCCTCGGTGACCGGGGCATCAAGGCCGGACGCTGGGTGGCGCTCGTCACGGCGCTGGTCGTGTTCGGACTCTCGATCCCGTTGTGGACGGGCTTCGACACCGGCACCGCGGCGCTCCAGTTCGTCGAGCGGCTGCCGTGGATCCCGGCCTTCCACTCGACTTACTACCTGGGCGTCGACGGCATCTCGATGCCGCTGATCCTGCTCACCACGTTCATCACGATTCCGGTCGTGGTCGCCGCGTGGACGGTGATCGAGACGCGCCCCGCGCAGTACTACGCCGCGTTCCTGATCATGGAAGGCCTCATGGTCGGCGTGTTCGCCGCGGGCGACGCGCTGCTGTTCTATTTCTTCTGGGAAGCGATGCTCATCCCGATGTTCCTGATCATCGGCGTGTGGGGCGGTCCGCGGCGCGTGTACGCGACCATCAAGTTCTTCCTGTACACGTTCCTCGGCAGCGTGTTCATGCTGGTCGCGCTGATCTACATGTATCTCAAGAGCGGCGATTACAGCATCGCGGCGTTCCACAACCTGCCGCTGACGATGGTCGAGCAGCACTGGATCTTCCTCGCGTTCTTCGCCGCGTTCGCGGTCAAGATCCCGATGGTCCCGGTGCACACCTGGTTGCCGGACGCGCACGTCGAGGCGCCGACCGGCGGCTCCGTGGTGCTGGCCGCGATCATGCTGAAGATGGGCGGTTACGGCTTCCTGCGCTTCAGCCTGCCGATCACGCCGGACGCGTCGCGCGAGCTCGACGTGCTGCTGATCACGCTGTCGCTGATCGCCGTGGTCTACATCGGTTTCGTCGCGCTCGTGCAGACGGACATGAAGAAGCTCATCGCATATTCGTCCATCGCGCACATGGGCTTCGTGACGCTGGGCTCGTTCCTCGTCTACGACATCGTCGCGACCACCGGCAACGTGCAGGGCGCCGGCATGGGCATCGACGGCGCGATGGTGCAGATGATTTCGCACGGCCTGATCTCCGGCGCGTTGTTCCTGTGCGTGGGCGTCATGTACGACCGCGTGCATTCGCGCGAGATCAGCGCGTATGGCGGCGTGATCAACACGATGCCGAAGTTCGCCGCGTTCATGGTGCTGTTCGCGCTGGCCAATGCAGGTTTGCCAGGCACGTCGGGTTTCGTCGGCGAGTTCCTCGTGATCATCGCCGCGTTCAAGGCCAACTTCTGGTACGCGTTCCTCGCCGGTCTCACGCTGATCCTGGGCGCCGCGTACACGTTGTGGCTGGTGAAGCGTGTGATCTTCGGCGAGGTCGCCAACAAACACGTCGCCGAGCTCCAGGACCTCAACGCGCGTGAATTCATCGTTCTCGGGGCGCTCGCCGTCGGCGTGCTGCTCCTCGGCGTGTGGCCCGCGCCGCTGCTCGAAGTCCTGCAGGCCACCGTCCAGAACCTCGTCCAGCAGATCTCCGCCAGCAAGTTGCCGTTATGACCCCAGATTCAACAGCACCATTCACCTGGGCGAGCCTGCAACCCGCGCTGCCGGAGATCTATCTCGTCGGCGCGATCTGCGCGCTGCTGCTCGCGGACGTTTTCTTCGGCGACAAGCGCCGCGGTCTCGCGCCCACGCTCACGCTGGTGATCCTCGTGATCGGCGCGTTCCTGACCGCGAGGTACGCGAACGTCACCGGGCGCCTGACACTGTTCAGTGAGAGCTACGTCGCCGATCCGCTCGCGGTGCTGCTCAAGCTGTTCGGCTTCACGAGCATGGCCGTCGCGCTGCTGTATTCGCGCGAATACCTCGAGCGCCGCGGCATGATGCGCGGTGAGTACTATGTGCTCGCGCTGACCGCGCTGCTCGGCGTGTTCGTCATGGTGTCGGCGAACAGCCTGCTCACGGTGTACATCGGCGTCGAGCTGATGTCGCTGTCCCTCTACGCGATGGTCGCGTTCGACCGTACGTCCGGCATCGCGGCCGAGTCGGCCATGAAGTACTTCGTCCTCGGCGCGATCGCGTCGGGCATGTTGTTGTACGGCATGTCGCTGATCTACGGCCTCACCGGCACGCTGTTGCTCGACGATCTCGCCGCGATCGCGGCGGGCGAGCCCACCATCGGCGTGGTCTTCGGACTCGTGTTCATCGTGGTGGCCGTCGCGTTCAAATTCGGCGCCGTGCCATTCCACATGTGGCTGCCCGACGTGTATCACGGCTCACCGACCGCGGTGACCCTGTTCGTGTCGACGGTGCCGAAGATCGCCTCGTTCGCGTTCGCGTTCCGCCTGCTCGCGCACGGCCTGGGCGGCGTCGGCGCGACGTGGCAGGACATGCTCGCGCCACTCGCGGTGTTGTCGATGGTGTTCGGCAACATCATCGCGATCGCGCAGACCAACTTGAAGCGGCTGCTCGCGTACTCCGCGATCGGCAACGTCGGCTTCATCCTGCTCGGCTTCGTGGCCGGTACTGCGATGGGATACGAGGCGGCGCTGTATTACACGATCGCCTACGTGATCATGACGCTCGGTTCGTTCGGCGTGCTGGTGCTCGCGAGCCGCGCCGGGTTCGAGGCCGAGGACCTGGATCATTTCAAGGGCCTCTCGAAGCGCGATCCGCTGCTCGCGTACACGATGATGGCGCTGATGTTCTCGACCGCCGGCGTCCCGCCGTTCATCGGGTTCTGGGCCAAGTTCAACATCCTGCAGGCGCTGTGGCTCACGAATCACGTGTGGCTGATCCTGATCGCCGTGGTCGTGTCCGTGATCGGCGCGTTCTATTACCTGCGCGTGGTCAAGATCATGTTCTTCGACGCGCCGGGCGACCTGCCGGTGGGCCGGTCGAGCGGGGTGGCCGTCCGCGGCGTGCTTGCGTTGAACGGCCTGGCCGTGCTCGCGCTCGGCGTCCTGCCGGACGTGCTGATCCAGCTCTGCGCCCGGGTAATCGGTTAAAGAGCGGCCCGCAGAAGGGGTTTGCAAACCGCGCGCGCTTCGACCAGAATGCGCGCCCCTCGATCGAGGGGACCGGTTGCGGGGTGGAGCAGTCTGGCAGCTCGTCGGGCTCATAACCCGAAGGTCGCAGGTTCAAATCCTGCCCCCGCTACCACTTACATCGGCCCTCCGGCGCCAGCCGCGCCACGCTCTCGTCGTGGACGGCATCCGACCTGCATCTGCTCGACCTCCTGGGCTGCCCAAGCGACATGGATGCTGACGCGCTTCGCGCCGTCACCACGGCGCTGGGCGTTTCTCTGCCGGGCATAGTCCACCAGCACACGACGCATGATCTGCACCGCCAGCGACAGGAACTGCTCGCGGCGTTTCCACTGGAAGGTGCGCTCGCCAGCCAGGCGGATGAAGCCTCGTTCACCAAGGCCGTGGCCTGCGGGGTGTGGCCACCCCGTTCACCCGCAATCTGCCGCCCCGCCATGCGCCGTAAGTCGTCGTAGACCAGCGGCCAGAGCGCCTCGAGCGCCGTGGAATCGCCGTCGGACCAAGGCTGCAGCAACCGGGTGACTTCGCCCTCGGGTTGGTTGTCGACGTCGTTTCCAGCCACGAGGCATTTTGGGCGAGATGCATGCGCGTCAAACACATACGCGCGCTTTGCGCGGCGTTTCGCGCATTGAGTCACAGGCCAGACCGCAGATTCGCGGCACAGCGCTGAATGTCGAGTCCATCACCGGATCGACCAGCGATCAGGTCGTGGTCGTCGATCGCGAAAATCCGGGTGTTGCCACGGTCGTCAGCACGGGTGGGAAGCTCAGTATCCTCGCCAGCATCGAGCAGCCCGAACTTGTTGCGAAGATCCTCGCGCATCTTGAACGCACGGCCGCCGAGCCGCATCAGTGTGAATTGCCCGCGCCGGCGCTGTTGAGAACAGCGCCACGAAATCCGCGCCATTGGGGCCCTGCGGCACCACGATTCTTGCGTCGCCGCGCTGGCAGGTGCGCCCGGCGCCGTGCGCTTCGCCGGCAGGTCGATCATCACGGGAACGAATGCGGGCGCGATCGATGTGTTTCTCGAAACGCTCCACGTGCTCGACATCGTTCTGGATCACGGCGACCCGCGGCGCCGGCCCGCACGCGCTGGCAAACCAGCGCGCGGCGGCGTCACTGTCATAGGCATTGGTCGCCACGAGCACCCAGTCGACTTCGGACACCTGGGACGCATCGGTGAAGACGCGCGGCTGGCTTGGCGCGAATCACCCCCTGCGGCGTCTACACTTCGATGGAGTCGAAAGGCGTGCGAGCGGCGACGGCGACGTCGTGCCGATCATCCTGGAAGAGTCAGGCCGCGAGCGTGGCGCCGATGGCACCAGGCTCGATCAGAAGTATGGAAGCCATGCGCCGATCTTACCGGCGCACGAAAAGCAGCGGGGCGCCTGAGCGCCCCGCCACGTCACTCACCTGCAGGCTGAACTCAAGGTATCGCCAATGCCCTCGACAGGCGCGGCGCCGACCGGAATCCATCGGTGCGAAACGCAATCCAGTAGTTCCCGTTCTGCGCATCGTGCACCAGTTCCGACAGATCATCGGTGTTGGCCTGCACGGTGGAGATCACCCACTCACTGGTTCCGCCGTCGAGCCGCGCGATGGACGTGACGAGTGACCCGCCATTGGCGAACGCGATCACCGGATCATCCGCCACGAGGGCCAGTGAGAATTCTCGCGGTTGCATGCCTGGCGCGTCACGCAGCAGCGGCCCGACCTGCTCCCAGTTGTCGTTCACGAAGCGTCTCACGATCAGTCCATCGTCCTGCCGCACCACCAGGTACGGCGTGTCGTCGCTCGCGACCGCAAGCCCCAGATCCATGTCGGGGCCGGAACCCGTGTGAGTGATGGCGATGCCACCGACCTCGCTCCACGTATCGCCGGTCTCGTTCAACCGGGACACGTATGTGCGAAGCGTGCCGCTGTTGTTCTCGGTCCAGGCGGTCACGGGCTGACCGGTCGATGGCGCCACGGCCAGCGCCATCACCAACACGCCACTGGTGCCAGCCGTACGCAGCGCGAGCCCCGCGCCCGCATCCACCCAGTTTTCCCCGTCGAATCGCCTTACGCGGGGTACTCGTGTGTTGCCGGACGCCAGCTCACCGGAGGCCACGACCACATCACCTGCCCCGTCGACCACCATCGCGATTTCGATCGGCGACGCGCAGAGCGCTTCATTGAGAACGCCGCCCAGTCTCGTCCACGTGCCCGCGTCGAATCGCGCCACGTGAAGCTGCGGCGTGAACACGTTGTTGCAGCCGACGCTGGACTCCTGCTGTACCCAGGCCACGATCGGGGCATCGTTCGCATCCACGCGCAGCGTCTGCTCGTTGATGCCCGTGCCGACGTTCAGCAGCGGCAGGCGCTCGATGGCGGGTGTCTCGGCAGTGGTGAAGCGCAGCACCTGCGCGTCGCCCAGAACGGCGGGATCGCTCGTCTGAGCGAACAGCAGCAGCGGCCGGCCCTGGCTGTCGAGTGTGAGCGACAGCTGCCGGGCATCGAGAGGCTGGTCCTGCGCATTTCGATTGCGCAGGTCGGGGGTCACCAGCGAGAAGCCCGGCGTCGGCGTGCTGAAGCTCCAGTTCTCCTCGGCGCGCATGTTTCCGGACTCGTCGGCGGCTCCGCCGACCCGCACGAAGAACTGCATGCCCGCCGGCAACGGCGAATCGGGGTTCAGCCGCCACATCGTGTTGTCGACACTGCCCGTCATGGCGGCCGCGACCACCGGGCCGTTCAGCGAGCCGCTGCGCAGCTCGAACAGACCCGGCGGCAGATGCAATGCCTCATCGAAGGTGATGCGGATGACGACATCAGGCGCCGCCACGCTGCCGGGCTCGGGCGTGCGGCTGATCAGCGACGGCGCCGTGGTATCGGGCGCGGGCCGCACCGAAAAACTCCACGCGGCGGGAGTCTCCAGCTGGTTGCCCGCGGAATCGGCGACATTGGCTACGAGTACGTGGTAGTCGCCGTTCGGAAACGGCGTCGCGGAAGTCAGCACGATTTGCACACCGTCCACCTCGGTGCTGATCGGCACCAAGGCGCCCGTGGACGATCCGCTGCGGATCTCCAGCGTGCCGCCCGCGCGCACGGCCTCGCTGAACGTGATGGTGACCGTGCTCAGTCCCGGGAGCACCGTGGCGCCGTCGTCGGGATTCCGGCTGACTACCGTGGGCCTGATGGTGTCGACGGCCGGAGGCGGTGGCGGCGGGGGCGGAGTGGTGACGGGCGGGGCGCTGGACCCGGATTCTCCGCCGCACGCGGCCAGGGTGAGGAACAGGCAGGTCAACAAGGTTCGAAATACGCTGTGCATGGATCGCCGCTCGGTTGAATGACGGCGCGAGATTCGTGTCGGGCGTCGCGAATGTCGTGACGGAATTCCGACTTTTTTCCGGCGCCCGGCGGCGTGGGGCCGTGATCGCCGCGTAAGCTATCGATATTCCTAATGAATACCCAAGCCGAAGAACCCGCCGATGCGCCCCGATCCACCGTCGCCTGGCGCTTCGGTGATGCCGAACTCGACGAAGCACGGCTGGAACTGCGGCTGCAGGGCAACCCGGTGGAGATCGAGCGCAAGCCGCTCGAACTGCTCATGCTCCTGCTCCGGCATCCGGGCGAGGTGGTGACCAAGGAGGAGCTCATCGACACCTTGTGGGCTGGACGGGTGGTCAGCGACTCGGTCCTGACCAAGTGCGTGGCGAAACTGCGCCAAGCGCTGGGCGACGAAGCGCAATCCCAACTCAAGACCGTTCACGGGTACGGCTATCGATTCATGGTGCCGGTGACCCGGCTCGCGACCCGGACCGCGCCCGAGGCACCGCCACCCTCGGGACTGAAGGAAGGTGACCAGCCGCCACTGCGCCCGAACTGGCGACTGGTGCGCCGGTTCACCGGTGCGCGCGGCGAGAGCTGGCTGGCCGAACACGTCAAGACGAAGGAACGGCGGGTCTTCAAGCTGGCCACGGATGCCGAAGGCATGGCCCAGATCAAGCGCGAGATCACGCTGCATCGCCTGATGCGTGACACCTTCGGCCAGCGGGACGACCTGATCCGGATTCTCGACTGGAATCTCGAGGAGGCGCCCTACTTCCTCGAAGTGGATTACTGCGCGCAGGGCAATCTCGACGACTACTTCGCCAGCCAGGGCGGCGCGGCCCGCGTTTCCCTATCTACCCGCCTGGAGCTCGTGGCCCGTGTCGCGGACGCGCTGGCCGCCTGCCATTCCGCGGGAGTGCTGCACAAGGATCTGAAGCCGGCGAACATCTTCGTCGAGGCGGCGCCCGATGGGGAGCCCACCATCCGTCTCGGAGACTTCGGCAGCGGGCGGGTGCTAGAACCGGATCGCCTCCACGCCCTGCACATCACGCGCATGGGTTTCACGCAGAGCCTGGGCGAGGGTGAAACCACGTCGGGCACCTGGGCTTACCTGGCGCCGGAAATCGTGGCCTCTCAGCCGCCAACAGTCCGATCGGACATCTATTCACTCGGCATCTTGCTCTATCAGGTGGTGCTGGGTGATCTGCGCCGGCCACTGGCGCCGGGCTGGGAACGCGAGATCGAGGACGAACTGCTTCGCGAGGACATCGCCGCGGCCGCCGACACGGAGCCGTCACGGCGTCTCGCCGACGCGGGGGAACTGGCGCAAAGGCTGCGCACGCTGCCTCAGCGCCGTGCCGAGCGTGCGGCCCGTCTCGCCGCCGCCGCCGATGCGGAACGCATTCGCCGCGACCTGGAGCGTGCCGAGTCACGCCGCGGCTGGTTGATGGCGGTGACCGGAGTTTCGCTCGCGGCCGTCGTGATCACTGGCGCGTTCTATCTGCGTCTGCAGGACTCCCGTGACCAGATGCAGGCGGCGCTGCTGCGCGCCGCGCAGGAGGCAGCGGTCAGCGAAGCGGTGGTGAAGTTCATGAACGAGGACATGCTCGGCGCCGTCAGCCCATATACCGGCGTGGGACTGGACGTCACCGTGCGGGAGGCGGTGGATAGAGCCGCCAAGCTGGTGCCGGAGCGCTTCGGCGCGCAGCCCCACGTCGCCGCCGCGGTACACGCGGCGCTCGGCGCGCTGTACATGGATCTGGACGACATCCACGCCTCGAATCGCGAGCTGGAACGGGCGGCGCAGTTGTACCGCGGCGAAGTTGGTGATCCGGCGCGGCTCGTCGATGTGCTGGTCCTCATGTCCGGAAACGCCTGGGACAACGCCCGCCCTCAGGCCGCCGTCGAAATCGCGGAAGAAGCGCTGGCCGTAGCGGAATCCATTCGACCCGCCGATCCGCGCCGGCGCGTGCAGGCCGCGGGGGAACTCGCGTGGGTGCGATACCAGGGTGACGATCCGGATGCGGCGGTACCCGCGCTCGAGCAGAGTTACCAGCAGGCACTGGCGCTCGGCCCGGAAGCGGGCGAAATCGCAGATACCCTGCGCTTCCGGCTCGCGCGCACTCATATCTATGCGGGCACGTACGACCAGGCGGAACCGCTGCTGCGCGAACATCTGGCCCATCGCGTCGCCACGCGTGGAGAAACGCACCTGGACGCGGCCTTCGCCATGCGGGATCTGGGTACGAATCTCGCGCTGCAGGGCCGATTCGCGGAGAGCCTGCAGCAGCTAGAGCAGGCATTGCGCATCCAGCTCGCGAGCCTGCTGCCGCACAACCGCGAGGTGCTCGACACCCGCAACGAGACCGCCACCACTCACTACCGGGCCGGTGACTTCGCCACCGCCGCCACCTTATGGCTGGCGCTGGCGGAGGACAGCTCGCGTCACCAGGGCGAGACGCACGCCGTCACGATCACCGCTCTCGGAAACGCGGCGACCGCCCTGCGCCAGCAGCGCGAATACGCGCGCGCCCTGCCCGTGGCGAAGCGCGCGATGGAGGCCGAGGCGAAGCTCACGGACGTGCGGCCCGCGGATGCGCTCGTCACGCGTTTCAAGTACGCCCAGGCGCTGCTCGACGTGGGCCGCGCGAGCGAAGCCCTCGTGGTGCTCGAAGGAGTGTGGAACGAGGCGCAATCGGCGTTCCCGGCCACCAGCTTCTGGCCGGGTGACGTGGCCCTGCGTCGCGGTCAGGCGCTCGCGCGGCTGGACAGGAAGTCCGAGGCGATGCCCTGGATCGATCGAGCCATCGAGCGCTACACCCGGGCCGAAGGCATCGACGATAGCCGCCTGGGGGAAGCGCGAACTATCCGCGCCGAGCTGCAGCGCTGAGCAGATAAAGAACGGGGCGTGCGCGGCGAT
>JAEZCN010000213.1 GCA_023433515.1 Pseudomonadota bacterium | reverse complement strand
CCGCGAACTTGACGGCCATGAAGGCGTAAGGCGACGTGGCGAGCAGCGCCGAAAGCCCCAGCGCCGCGAGCAGCGTATGGACGATGCTGCCGGCGGTGATACCGAGCGCCGCGGCGATTCCCTCCCGGCGCCCGCCCGCGAGACTTCGTCCGAGGATGAAGAACGTGTCCTGGCCGGGGGTCAGGACGAGGACGACGGCCGTCGCGATGAAGAGCCAGTAGTGATGGATGCCGAGCATGGGCCGCACTTTAGCAGCGCCGCAGCCCGGCGAGGGAACCGGCGCGCGTTCTCGCGTTACCCAGCGGTGGGGAAACACAACTGTCCCTAGCACATCCCTCGCATCCCGGACGCTGTCGGCGTCGTGCGACGCCGCAACGACACACGGTGCGTCCCGATGCGCGATGCGTGCTGTCATCGGAAGTCGGCGCAACCGGGCGGGCGAATAGTTTGTCGACGATCGCCCGGCGCGCACGTGCTCCCATCGATGGGAACCGGCACACCGAGAGAAGACACTCACCTCGAAACAGCGGGATGGATACCGACGGCATGCTTTCGATCCTGGTCTGTCATTCCTACTTCCTGAACTTCGACCGGAAGCAACAGCAGCGCGCGAAGCCCTATCCACCGCTCGCGACGCTCCAGGTCGCGTCGATGCTGCGCGCCGCGGGACACGAGGTGTCCTTCTTCGACGCGATGCTCGCCGAAGACCTGACGCGTTTCGAACGGCAGCTCGACGTGCTGCGCCCGCAACTCGTGCTGTTCTACGAGGACAACTTCAACTTCCTGAGCAAGATGTGCCTGGGGCGCATGCGCCGCGCCTGCTGCGAGATGCTCGGGCTGGCCCGCGCGCGCGGCGCGCGGCTGATCGCCGCGGGCTCGGACGCGTCGGATGCGCCCGACAAGTACCTCGGCGCCGGCGCCGACGTCGTGTTGCATGGAGAAGCGCTGCCGACATTGATGGCGCTCATCGACCGGTTGAACGCCGAAGTGACCTTGCCCGCGCCCGCGCTCGCCAATGGACTGCCGGATGCCAGCCATGCCGTGGGATCGCAGACACGCCGCTCGCATGCGAGGGTCCAGCTCCCGGCGCCCACGCTTGCGCCCCTGCCGTCCTGGGACCTCATCGACATCGAAAAGTACCGGCGCGTCTGGCGCCGAGCCCACGGATATTTCAGTCTCAACATGGCCGCCTCGCGCGGCTGTTCGTTTCGCTGCAACTGGTGCGCGAAACCCATCTGGGGCAATCAGTACATGCAGCGCCCCGCGGCGGAAACGGCCGCCGAAATGCTCTACCTGTACCGGCATTACCGGCCGGATCACATCTGGTTCGCCGACGACATCTTCGGCTTCCGCATCGACTGGGTGAACGATTTCGCCGCGGCGCTCGAGGCCGGCGGCGGCGGCGTGCCGTTCACGATCCAGCTGCGCGCGGATCTAGTGAGCGAACGCATGGCGCAGGCGCTGCGCCGCGCGGGATGCCGCGAGGTGTGGATAGGCGCCGAGAGCGGAAGCCAGAAAATACTGGACGCGATGAACAAGGGGACGACGGTGCACGAGAACATCGTGGCGCGCCGCCGGCTGGGCGAAGCCGGGATCCGCGTCGGCTTCTTCCTGCAGCTCGGCTATCTCGGCGAGGAGCTCGACGACATCCTGGCCACCCGCCGGCTGATCGACGAAGCGCGCCCCGACGACGTGGGCGTGAGCGTGTCCTATCCACTGCCCGGCACGCGTTTCTACGAACAGGTGAAGGAACAGCTAGGGCCGAAGACTCACTGGCAGGAGAGCAACGACCTCGAAATGATGTTCTCGGGCACGTACGTCTCGGAGTTCTACCGCACCGTACGCAACCTGCTGCACGACCAGGTGACCCACCCGGATTCGCACGACGTGGAGCAGCGCTGGGCGCGGCTCGTCGCCGACGAAGCCGCATTTCGCAATCGCGAGCTCGGCGACACCGGCGAGCTCGCGCCCGCCATTGGCTGACGATGTGCACATGAGCGACATCCTTCTCACACACGGCTACTTCCTCGCCGAGGACGAGAAGGAGCGGCAGATCATGAAGCCGTATCCACCGCTCGGCCTCCTGTATCTGTCCGCGTTCCTCAAGCGCGCGGGTTTCGGCGTCGAGGTGTTCGACAGCACCTTTGCGCAGCGCGAATCGCTCGTCGAGCGTTTCGCGCGCGGCCGCGGCGTCGTCGGCATCTACACCAACCTCATGACGCGCCGCCCGGTGCTCGAAATCGTGCGGTCCGCGAAACGCGCCGGCTGGACGGTGGTGCTCGGTGGGCCGGAGAGCGCGAACTACTGCGAGGAATACCTCGCAGCGGGCGCGGACGTCATCGTCATCGGCGAGGGCGAACACACGCTCGCGGAGCTGCTGCCCGTGCTGGCCCGCTCGGGGGCGCATCACCTGCATGCCGTGCGCGGCATCGCATTTCGCGACCCGGACGGAGCGCTGCAATACACGCCCGACCGGCCGAAGGAGCCGGACATCGACTCCCTGCCCTGGCCCGATCGCGAGGCCATCGATCACGGGCTCTATCTACACGCCTGGAAGACCCATCACGGCGCGAGCAGCATCAATCTCATAACCGCGCGCGGCTGTCCGTACCGCTGCAACTGGTGCTCGCACGCGGTGTATGGTTTCACGCATCGCCGCCGCGGCGCCGCACAGGTCGCCGACGAGGTGCAGTGGATCGTCGAGCGTTATGCGCCCGACCAGGTCTGGTACGCCGACGACGTGTTCACGATCAGTCATCCGTGGCTGGCGAGTTATCACGCCGAACTCGCGCGGCGCGGCATACACCGGCCATTCGAAACCATCACGCGCGCCGACCGCCTGCAGAGCGAGGAAGCCGCACGCCTGTTGCGCGAGCTGGGTTGCTACCGCATCTGGATAGGCTCCGAGAGCGGCAGCCAGAAGATCCTCGACGCCATGCAGCGCGGCGTGACCGTCGAACAGGTGCGTCGCTCGTGCCAGCTCGCGAAGAAATACGGCATTCAGGTCGGCATGTTCCTGATGTGGGGCTACGAAGGAGAGGAGCTCGAGGATATCGAAGCCACCGTCGAACACGTGAAGGCCAGCGATCCGGACGTGTTCTTCACCACGGTGTCCTATCCCATCAAGGGAACGGGGTACTTCGACAAGGTGCGCGCGCGAATCGAACTACCGCTCGCGTGGGCGGAGGCATCCGATCGCGACTACGTGATTGGCGGGCGGCGTGGCAAGGATTACTACAAGCTCGCCGACCAGTGGTTGCGCAACGAAGTCGAGGCCTTTCGCCTCGAAGCCGCGAATCCGGGGCGTGCCGCGGAACTGCTCGGCACTGCCCGCCTGGCCCGCGAACAGATGATTTCGATGTCCGGCCGATGAGCGACGTGCATCCAGACCTGCCGCCGTTCGCCACCATCCGGGCGGCCCTGGTCAGTGTCACCGACCGGTTGGCGGGCGAGATCCAGTCACCACAGGACGGGGCCCCGGACTGGAACGACTTCGAGTGGGGCATCGCACGCTCGGTGTGTGTCATGCACGGCCTCGCGGGCATCCTCTCGCGACGACTGCGCTGGCGCGGTCCGGATTCCTGGACGCGGTTCCTCGGTGAGCAGCATCGCCACATGCGCCTGCGCGAAGCGCGCGCCCGCGACATGCTCGCGCGCCTCCACGATGCTACGTGCGCGCGCGGCATCGCCATCGTGCCGCTCAAGGGCTCCGCGCTGCTCGCGCTGGGCGTACACGAGCAAGGCGTGCGTCCCATGAGCGACATCGATTTGCTCGTCGCGCCGCGGGACCTGGCGGCACTCGGCGAAGCGTTGCAGTCAGTGGGTTATCAGCCGCGTTATACGACCCGGCGTCATGCCGTCTTCGTCCCTGTCGATCAGCCCCTTCCCGATATCTTCGGCGAGCACGTGGACGTCCCGTTTCGCATCGAGGTGCACCTGGCGATCGCGGAGCCCCTGCCGGTCTCGATGGTCGACATCACGGCCCGCGTGTGGCCTGGCGAGGCACGGCCCGGCATAAACGCCTACTCCGGCAACGCCGCCCTCTTCCGTCACCTGCTGCTGCACACCACGGGCGGCATGCTCACGAACACCCTGAGATTCATGCAGGTCATCGATCTCGCCTGCTTCGCGCCGCGGCTCGGGCCTGCTGAGTGGTCCGAACTCACGGCCGACGCCGAACACGCCTGGTGGATGTATCCGGTGCTGCAGATGGTCACGCGATTCTTTCCGGACGCGATCTGCGCGGATGTGCTGGCCACGACGCGCGCAGCCTGCCCGAAGCTCCTGCGTCGCGCGCGTCACGAACTCGCCGAAGTGTCCTGGAGCAATCTCAGCATTCCGGCGTTGCCGGGCTACGAATGGTCGCGCTCGCCGCTCGAGTTCCTGCGATACGCGCGTAGTCGGCTCATCCCAAAGCGACAGGCGCTGGCGGAGCTCGACGACGCGGTCGCCAATCAGCCTGCGCTCCAGCGAGTGCCCTGGTACGACCAGTCGCACGTCACGCGCATCCTGCGCTGGATCACTTCGCACCCGCCGCGCGTACAGACCATCGCCACGGTGCTCGCGGGTCAAACCCGGCGATGAAGGATACCGGCCAGGACGACATCCCCGCCCGTCGCTGGCCGCATGCGTCCGCGCCGCGGCGCATCCTCGCGATCCGGCTCCAGGCGCTCGGCGACACCATGATCGCGCTCCCCTATCTACTAGGCGTCCGGCGCCGCTTCCCCGATTCCGAGCTGCACTTTCTCACGCGGGAGGAGGTCGCGGCCGTGCCGAGGGCGATGGCCCAGTTCGACCGCGTGATCGCGCTCGGGGGTGATCGCGATCGCTTCCGCATCTGGCTTTCGGCGATTCGCCACACACCCGCGCTCGTGGCCCGGCGCTACGACGTGGTGCTCGACCTGCAGAACAACCGCATCAGCAACTTCTTGCGCCGCGCGATCCGGCCCGAAGCCTGGTCCGTGTTCGACCGCCATTCGCCCCGCCCGGCCGGAGAGCGCACTCGACGAACCATCGCGGCGGCGCTCGGCATCGACGCCGGGATGGATACGGCGCTCGAGCTGCGCGGTAGTGACTCCGACGTCGACGCCCTGCTGCTCGAGCACGGCTGGAAAGCGGGCAGCGATCTCGTCGTACTCAACCCCGCGGGCTTCTCGCCGGCCCGCGCCTGGCCGACCGCGCGCTACATCGAATTCGCGCGCCTGTGGATCGATCGCCATCCGCGGAGTCAGATCGTCCTGCTGCTCTTGCCTTCGAAACGCGCCAAGGCCACGGAGATCTCGACGGCACTGGGTGCGCGCTGCATCGATCTCACGGGTCGTGCGGATCAGCT
Source organism: Pseudomonadota bacterium (assembly GCA_023433515.1). Classification (GTDB taxonomy): domain Bacteria; phylum Pseudomonadota; class Gammaproteobacteria; order Steroidobacterales; family Steroidobacteraceae; genus CADEED01. The sequence continues at coordinate 11,063 of JAEZCN010000213.1, read as the reverse complement.
CACCGCCTTCGCGATCCTCGGGCGGGCGCGATTCGTGCTGTCCGAAGACTCGGGCCTCATGCACATGGCGTGGATCCAGGGAACACCCACGCTCGCGCTCTTCAGCGACAGCCGGCGCGACTGGTCGGCGCCCCAGGGAAGCTGGAGCGACTGCCTGGATTCCTCGGACCTGCCCTGCGGGCCGTGCGGACTCGAGGTCTGCAAGTTCGGTGACAACCGTTGCCTCACGCGTTATTCGGCGAGCCAGGTATTCGAACGCGCGGAGAAATTGGCGCGCCCGCAACCAGCCTGACCTGCCGCGCGCCGACTACGCCACGCCTAACCACCACCATTTCGCGAAGTGCCCTGGAGACGTCGATAGAGGCTCTCGTGGCGCTCGACCATCCAGCGCAGGTCATGGACGCCACTCCATGCGTACGCCCGTGCGCACAAGCGCTCGTATCGCTCCGGCTCTCCGATCACGACTGATATCGCTCGCGCGAGGCCCACGGCATCCCCCGCGGCAGATGTTATGCAAAGCTCGTCCCCGAGATCTGCCGCAAGTCCTACCCGCGTCGCACAGACGACCACGCCGCTCGCCATCGCTTCGTTGAACACCACGCCCTGGGATTCGTAGCGGGACGTGTGCAACAGGAAATGCGCACGCGCGTAGTACCGGTGAAGCATCCGGTTGGACACGGGCCCGACGATTTCCACGATGCTCGACAATCCAAGCTCCTCGACCAGCGCCGCGGTCCGGCCTTCGCGGTGCCCGTGGCCGACGATCACGAGCCGGCAATCGTGCTCATCGCTGACGCGTCGAAACGTCTCGAGTAGCGTATCGACGTCCTTCACGGGGTGGCTGTAGGCCACATGCAGGAACACGTACGGCGGCGCCAGTGTCTTGCGCGCGAAAGGGAAGCGATCGAGGTCGACGCAAAACGGCAAAGTCCCGGCCGTGGCCGGCGGGATGCCGATGTCCGCAAGCCCTTGCGCCTGGAAGTGCGTCAGCACGGTCAACGCATCGGCGCGCCGGCAGACACGCGCGTTGATACGTTGTCTTTTCCGGCTGAGCAGATCGCCGAAGCTGCACTCCGGTAGTCCGGCAACCTCTTCCGCGTGCAGGGAGACGAGACAGGGTATGCGCAGCAACCTGGCCAATCGCGTACAGACATGGCCGGCCGGGAACGATCCGATCGCGTGAAACAGATCGACCCTGCGTCGCAGGGTGTCGAACAGGATCAGGGCCGAGAGCAGCAGCAGGTCGAGGCGAAGCAACGAAGTCCGGAACGGCAAGAAACGCAGCTTGAGGCGCGCGTGCACGGTGCTCGTGTCGGGTTTCAGCAGCGAATACACCGTGATCGAAAAGTCGTTCGACAACTCCTCGAGGCAGGCAGCGAGCGCCGGAATGCCCTCGGCGTATTGACCGGTGCCGACAGGCCCGGTGCCGACGACGGCCACGTTCATGCGTGGGCGATCAACCATGCGCGCCCAGCAACGACCGAAGCTTGCTGCGCGCGCGCCCGGCGCGCAGCCTTGCCCAGGCCAGGAACGTGATGCCGCCGACTGACGCGCGCGACCGCCCCAGACAGCGATCGTTCACGAACAGGACGTCGAACTGCTCGTCTCCGGGGCGCCTTGCAATGGGCGAGAAGCCGAGCCGACCCATCAATGCATCGATATCCGGCCAGAGGCGCTGGCCCTCCCAGAACGCGCGCGTTTCCACTTCGACGTGCACGAGGCAGACGCGATCCCGTATTCCGTCAATGCCCTCGAGGACCTCGTACGCCGCGCCCTCGACATCGATCCACAGCGCGATCGTGCGTGTCGGTTCCGCGAGTACGTCGCTCAGCAAGGTGTCGAGTCGTACGCCACGCACGCGTACGGGCCTGGATGGGAATCGGTAGTCGGCCGTGCGTTCGCGGATCGAGCTGATCATGTTGCGCCATCCGGCATCGCGGGCGGTCGCATCGACCACGTTGAAGGTCAGGTCTTCGTCACGGTTCCATGCCGCGTAGTTGAATAGTTCGATCCCCGCCGCCGCGAGACCGGCATCCCTCGCGAGGGCATCGAAATTTACGGGATTGGCCTCGAGCGCGATGACTCTCGCCCCCGTGGCCTTGAAACGCTTCGAGTGAAAGCAATCGAAGGCTCCGACGTCGCAAATCACTTCGGCCCCGAGGTGTTTCGCAAGCGACCGAAAGAGGAACTCCGAGTTTACGGTCGGCAGCGCCACGTCCGCCCCCATGTGGAACCCGAATGGTGAATCCGCACCCGGTGATGGCGGTTCGACGCCGAAACGCAGTTCATCCGCCGCCCCCGTGCGTCGCGAGTACCGAACGATACTGCGCCTCGAATAGCCGGACGGTGCAGTCGGCGTCGTCGGTGAGCGCCCGTCGTCGGGCTTCGGCCGCGAGCGCGAGGCGCAGCGCCTCATCGTCGATGAGGCGGATCAGGTTCGTCGCGAGTGCCGCCGCGTCGCCTGGCGGCCCGGCAAGTGCCGCATCCGGCGCCCATTCGCTCACGTGTCCCACCTGCGTGCCCACCGTGGGAACACCCAGCATGGCCGCCTCGAGCATCGCAACCGGCCCCGCTTCGTGAAGCGAGGAAACCACGTGGACGTCCGCGCGCGATACGAGCTCCCGCACACGCGCGGAATCGACCCAGCCGTGGAAACGCACGCGCGCGTCCAGATCGAGAGAGCGCGTCAGTTCATGGATTTCGCCATTCATCCCGTCCAGGCCCGCGATGTCGAGTTCGACGTCGCGCCCGGCAGCCACGACATTCGCGATTGCCCGCAGCAACATGCCCTGGTCCTTGATGAGATTCAGGCTCGCCACCTGCAGCAGGCGCACCGGCCGGAATCCGTCGCGCGCGACCGGCTCGCGCGGAGGAAATGCCTCGCGATCGACGCCGAGCGGAATTCGAACGGCGTTCGCACCGAAAGCACGCGCCGCCTCGATGATCGGAGCACTCGCGGCACTCACCACGGCCGCGCGCCCCATGACCCAGCGATTCACACATCGCTGGCGCAGGCTCAGGCCGCCACCGTAGTCGATGGAATGAAGACTGGCCAGCTCGCCGCCGGCGATGTGCACCAGGTGCGGCCGCCTGATCCGAAGGGCGGCGAGCGCTCCGACGAGCCCGACAGTTCCCGCCCATATCGAATGCACGAGATCGAACGGCTCGCGCCGGTGCTCGGCCTGGATCGCCTGGATGACGCGCAGGTGACGAAGGGCTCCACCATCGTTCAGCACCTCGGCATCCAGCACGTTTTCGCGTGTGGGAGCCGCCGCCCGGTGCAACGCGTATATCTTCAAGGTGTGCCGTCTCGCGAGACGCCCGACCAGCCACATGAGCGCGGGAATGGTGTGCATCTTGCGATGGCTCACCCCGGCGGGCACGACCAATGCGATCTTCATGCGGGCTTAGAACGCAACAGGGTGGCAAGAGCGGCCGCCGTGTCCGCCGCGGCAACGCCGCGTTCGAGCCGGAACAGCGGAAGCCGCCGGAGGCTCGCGCGGAGCTCGCGCCAGAACGGACGCGAAGCCGCATAGGGCTGATCGCGATCCAGCGTACGCAGCAATTCGCGCGCCGACAGGCGTTGAAGCAGCGACCCGTCGCGCCTCGCCCTGCGGCGCGACAGCACCGCGACGGCGACCAGCCTGGCGGGAAGCCGGAGCTCGCAGCGCGTCGTGCTTCGAAGATCGACTTCGTACTTGCGCACGCCACTGTGGCGCCGCTCGATCACGGGCGCCCGCCGGATGCGCCGCGCGATCTGCGCGGGCAGGAGTCGCGGCGTCTCGAGTCGCAGGTGTATGTAGTTAGGCACGCCGGTCACCGTGAGCCGGCGCGGATCGACGAACACCACGTCTTCGGCCAGCACGCCGAGGCCCGCGAGCATGCATTGCACTGTCGCGGTCGATTTCCCGGCGCCACTCTCGCCGAGCAGCAGCACCGCGCGGTCGCCGACCCCTACGCAAGCCGCATGCAGGGGGAGCACGGGCTGAGAGCGGGCGACCAGCGTGAAAACCGCGAACTCGAGGAGTTCGCAGCGCAATTCATGGGGCCGCGCCAGCATGGCGGGTGACGCCACGACCAATCCGCCGCGCAGGGCGGGCGCCACCACGGAGTAGTTCGATGCATCGATCGTCGCGCTTATGAGCCCACCGCCCGACGAGAATCTAGGCGGTGGCGGCGTACCGCGGAAATCGGCCGTGCCGTCCGCCATGTAGCGCAGGCACACGCGGTACCCGGGCAGATCACGCCGCCGGCGCGTGACGGGCAGGTCGGCGTAGGCGTCATCGACCGCGGCCGCAAGCGCCGCCGTCTCGCACTCGAAGTCGATGCGTGCACCGAGCACGAGATGGCGCCGGCGCCATCTCGGCCGCCGCCGCTCGGCGAAGGGATCGACGCGGCTCACGCGCATTCGATGTCCTCGCTCGTGAAACGGCCGTCGCCCAGGTGGAAGATCCGGTCGCAACGGGCGAGTGCGCTGCGCCGGTGCGCGATGATCACGAGCGTCACCGGGCCTGCCATGTCGTGCAAGGCGCTCGTGATCTCGCGCTCGGCCGCGACGTCGAGCGACGCCGTCGCCTCATCCATCACGAGCAGCGAGGCACGTCGATACAAAGCACGCGCGATGCCGAGCCGCTGGCGCTGGCCGCCCGAGAGTTGCACCCCCCGCTCGCCGAGCTGCGCGTCATAGCCCTGCTCGAAAGTCGCGACGTATTCATCGAGGCGCGCGATACGCGTCGCCGCCTCGAGCCGCGCGTGGTCGACGTTTTCAGGAGCGACTCCCAACGCGATGTTTTCCATCACGGTGCCGTCGATGAGCGCCACGTGCTGGGGCACATAAGCGGCCATCGTCTGCCACGCCGCGCGATTACGCCCGCCGGTGTCGATGCCATCGGCGAGGATGCGGCCGCCCGTGGGCGAAAGCAGACCGAGCAGCAGATCGGCGAACGATGACTTGCCTGAGCCGTTCGGCCCCGTCACCCCGATCGCCTCACCCGCGCGGATGCGCAGATTCAGGTGCTCGAAGACGGCTGGTGCCTCAGGACCGTATCGAAAGCTGACGTTCTCGAAAACGATGTCGCGAGCAGGCGCGTGAAGCAGGGGCTCGGCGGCCGCAACGTCGGCTGCACGTTCCTCCTCCACGCTCTGCAACACCCTGAGCAGAACGTCGCGGTGCGCGCGCACCGTGACCAGGCAGGCAAATATCTGCTGCAGGCTCGGCAATAACCAATAGGCCGAGAGTGCCAGGAACGTGAGCTGAGGCAGCCACGGCTCACCTCCCTGGACATGGAAAGCGAGCGCGGCAGCGACGAGCGCGAAGGCCGCGATACATTCGAGGAGATACTTCGGGCGCAGGCCGATGGCGTGTGTATGCATCGACGATCGCGCTACCCGGGCGGTGGCGTCACCGAACTGACGCTGGAACGGCGCATCCAGCCGCATGACGAGCAGCTCCTTGATGGCCGCGAAAGCCTGCCTCACGACCGTGGCGCGGCGCGCGGACGCACGCGTGAGCTCGAGACTGTTCAGCTGCAGCTGTGTGCGCGACCGGGCGAAGATGAGCGCGTAGGCCGAACCGAATACGAGCAACGTCACGAGCGAGACCCATGGATTCATGACGATCAGCGAGGCCGTGATCAGCACCACCACGCCCGTGGCCGAGATGGTCTGGAAGCCCACGTTCGCCAGCGCGGCGATGCGGTCCGACTCGTGCAGCACGTCGTTGCCGAGACGCCCGCCATCGTGACGGGTGTGAAACAGATAGTCGCTGCGCAAGTACACGCCGAAGAGCCTCACACGGATTGCGTCGGCGGCCCGCAGCGCGAATGCATGCATGCTCCGCGCACCGAAGTAGTTGATGGCGTTGGCGACGACGAGTGTGAGCACGAAGGCCACGCCCGCGACGCCGAGAAACAGTCGCTCGTCGGCAATGCCGAGCGCGACGCGAACGTCCTGCAGCCAGCGCGTCGTGGGCGTCGCCTCGGAGGAGGACAGCAGGTGGAAGAACGGCAGGACGGACACGATCCCCGCGACGGTCGTGAACGCCATGACGAGCGCCAGGCCGAGAAGCGCCACGCAGCGGCGCCGCAATTTCGGCGGCAGCAATGTCCAGAATGCGCGCACTGTCTTCATGAGTCCCGCGCCGTCACCTCGAGAATTGTCACCGTCTCGTTGACGTGATGGCGCCGCGCCGCGATAGCCAGCGTGAATCCCCGCCGCGCGAGCTCATCGACGAACAAGGGGCAGGCGTCGCCCCACGATGACAGCAGCAGCAAGGCCGACCCGCCCGGTCGCAGATGCTCGCCCAGCTCGGCGGAGAACGTTTCCGCCAATCCGGCCCCACGCCATGCCGCGTCGCGCGAATCGCGCGGTTCACCAAGCAGGAACGGCGGGTTGAAGAGCACCAGATCGAACCGCTGGCGCTGCACCGGCGCGAAGAGGTTGCCATGACGCGCATCGATGTTGTCCTGCAGTCCGTTCACGTACGCATTCGCCTTCAGGCAGCGAACGGCGGCCGGATTGATGTCCACCGCCGTGACTCTCAGGGAACGGCGCGCGGCCACGAGCGCGCAGATGCCCGAGCCCGAACCAAGATCGAGAACGCGCGTGTCCGGTTCGATGGACCGCGATTCGATGAAGTCGGCGAAGAACACCCCGGTTCGCAGCAGGCGCGGATTCGATACGGTCGGCACGACCACGAGATGCAGGTCGCGCCAGCGTTCGAAGCGCCAGTCGTCGTAGCGGTGATGGCCGCGCAAACGCGCCCAGCGATGCAGCAGGCGCCCGACGAACGAGCCGACCGGACGCCTCCGGCCCGTTTCGAGCAACTCGCTCGCGCGAGCGCTCGGGGATCTCGTCATCGCCGGAGTCATGCGGCCCGACGTGCTTCGAGCACGTAATGATCGCCGAGGCCGGCGCCACGCGCCCGCTCGAACAACGCGCGCTCCAGGCGCGACAGCCACGCACGCATGCGCGGCGCCCGTTCGAGCCAGCCCGCGGCGTAACTCGGCGGCAATACGACACCGAGGGGCCGCGCCACGCTCACGACGAAGTACGGCTCGAGGAGACGCGCGCACCTGCCCGGCGTGGGGTAGTGGATAGTCAGGCCGCGCCACTCGCTGCCGGTACGACGAAGTCTGCGAAACGCACGGCGTGCGTCACCTCGCGCCAGGTACCAGCCCATTTCCCAGGGGACGAAGCGGCCCATGATCACCCAGACGAGCGGCGCATCCGGGGCGAGACGCGGCGCCAATCCGCCGGCGAGCGCCGCGAGGTCCATCGCGCAATTCACCGCGCCGAAGTTCGAATACACACCGTCGAACAGTTCGGTGCCGAGTGCCGTCGACAGCGACTCCATGGACACGACCCGAAAGCGGATGCGATCCGAGACTCCGGCCGCCTCGGCCTTGCGGCGCGCGGTGTCGATCATCCGGGGTGAAGCATCGGTCGCCAATACGCGGTGACCCGATTTCGCCAGGTGGATTGCGTCTTCGCCAGTGCCGCAGCCCAGCTCCAGCAACGACGATCCGGCCGCGAAGCAGGCGGCATACCTTTCCCAGACCATGGGCCGCAACACACGACCGAGCGCCGAGGCGCTGAACTTCGCGTCATAGCCCGCGGCCATCGCATCGAAGGCAGACGAATGCGAGCGCGGGGATTCAGCCATTTCGTCTCGCTCCCCTCGGACGACAAGTCGTCGCACCCGGGAAAGAGTTGAAAGTACTATCCACCTCGGCGGCGCAATCGCGCGGCACCAGGAATCGCGTAGTGGACATCAGTGTAGTCATCCCGACCAGGAACCGCCCCGAACGCGTTCGCAACGCGCTCGCGGCATTGGCCCGACAAACTACTCCGCCGGCCGAAGTCATCGTCGTGGATGCGAGCGATGAAGGCATATACGACCTGAAATCATTGGCGAACGAATTTCCGGCGCTGCGATTGGCGTTGCTGACGTCGACACCCTCGGTGTGTATCCAGAGAAACAAGGGCATCGAAGCCGCGAAGAGCGACTGGATTTTCCTGTGCGACGACGACATCGAATTGCCCGAGGATCATTTCGAGCGCCTGGCCGACCATGTTGCGAATCACCCCGGTTGCAACGCCGTGGCGGGCAGATTGCGGCAATTGGAGGACGGAGCCTGGGTCGATCGATATCCGCCGCGGCGAATCTCCGCCGCGCTCTATCTGTTCGTTTTCCAGCTCTCGGTCTGGGGACCGATCGATGGAGTGAAGACGAATCGAATGACACGACCTCTCCTCGGCCGGATGAATGAGTGGTATCGCAAGAGAGGTAACAGAGAGAGCCTTGCGGGATGGCCTCTCATCACGCAATGGCGACGTCCTTGCTTCACCACCCGGTTCTACTCTCTGGGCGCAGACCTCATACGAAGGCAATTTCTCCTGTCATCGCCGTACGATCCGGTACTCGACCCTGGCGGCATCGGCGACAACTATGGCGTGGCATTGGGAATCCCCGATGGCATCGACGTCATAGACAGTACCTACGCCCTGCACCATCGTGAGCGGCACAACCGGGTCGATCACAAGACCGCCTACTATCGCCGCATACTCGCGCTGCATTACTTCGTCAGAACGCGTTTCCCGAATCCCAAAATCACGACGCTCTGGCTGTGCTGGTCGATCATCGGGATGTCGCTGGCGCAACTCCTCCGGTTGAACCTGCCCATGCTGAAACTCGGCACGAAGGCGCTCTTCAAGATCGTCTCGGGACGAAATCCCTACGTCATCGCGAAGAGCGAGGGAAGGATCGTCGTCACTCCTCACTAGTTGGTCGCAACGATCGCTCATCAAACTATCACCACTCGTGCCAGGCGGCCATGTTGACCATCCGCGCGAGGCACACGCGGTGTCGGCGATTGGACTGTCGCTAAAAGAAGCCATGCAGCTGCAGGAAAGCCTGTTTCCTGTTCTGCAGGTCGTTCTGAGGGATGCCGTCATACACGCGTACTCCCGCGCGCAACTGCACGAACTGGATGGGCGACCATTCGTACAGCAACGTCGCGCGCGTCTGTTCGTCCTCGTCGAGGTCGTCGTCTGGCTCCAGCCACTCGAACGCGAGCTTGATGTTGTGGCCCTGGGTTACCTTCCAGTCGGCTTCGACGATCGAGGCCATGAGCTGGCGGCCGTCGATGCCGATGCTGTCGTCGTCGATGTAGTCGATTTCGCCCAGCCAGGTCACCGGCCCGGTGCGCACGGCGCCGAACAGGCCCGCGCCCATGCGATCGCCGGCATCCGTGTCGTTGAACAGTCCGCTCACGCCGATGCGCCACACCGACTGCACGAACTCCGTGCGCGCGATGACCTGCTTGCCTTCGTCGACCTCGGGTGCGCCGCCGGTGCCGTTGCTGAACGCCACCTGCGTGCTCCACATGCCTTTCTCGAATCCGAATTCGACGCCCTCATCCGGCGCCTGCATGTTGATGCCCGAGAGCTGGCGCACGAACGTGTTGTCGTCCTCGAAGCGGTAGCCGAACGGCAGGTACATGCGACCGGCCTTCACGTAGAACTCGTTCTCGGTGAACCAGTAGCGAACGTTCGCTTCCAGGTTGGTCGCGTTGCCGGGCGCGAAGCGCTGATCGACGTAGATGGACAGGCGGTTCGGGATCACGCCGAAATCGAAATACGCGCGCGCCTCCTCGACCGCGAAGTCGTTCGTGCTGCCCTGGTTGGGCACGTCGGAGTAGTTCCAGTTGGCGCGCGCGTTGCCGCCGACCGACAGGAACTTCATCACCTGGCCGGTCCAGAGATCTTCTTCCGCGCCGATGCGCCTGGCCGCCATCTGAGTCTGCGCGAACGTGTTGCCGAAGACGCTGCGCATGCCGCCGCCGGTCGGATTGACGTGGCATTGCGCGCACTTGAGGCCCATCTGCGCGGCCAAGTACGGCTCGGCCTGCGCGGCGCCCCCGAACGTGAACGACAGCGCGAACAACACGAACGCCGCGCCGGGACGATTGAACGAAAAACGGATCATCGGACGGCTCCCGCGTTGACGTCGAACGGAATGAGTGTGTCGCCTCCCGCGGTGCCGTCGCGGTCGCCGTCGAGCCTGCGGCCCGCGTTGTCGGCGAGCGGCGCGGGACCTTCTCCGCGAACCGCGAGTTGATAGCTTCCGGCGGCCAGCGGCTGCACGGTAGTCAGCTCGACGACGTTGGGTCTTCCGGCCGGGACCGAGAACTTCGCGATCGCGACGGGCTGATCGAGCGCGTCGCGCAGTTCGAAGCTGTTGGCGTTCACGCGCGATGCGTCGACCTCACTACTGAAGACGACCAGGAGGCGGTCGGTACCCGCGAGCGCCTGCTCCGCGGGCGCGGGCACGCTGCTCGTGACGACGAGGATGTCGGCGGGCGCGATCGCCTGCGGCGCGCCGGCCGAAATCCACGCGCGCACCAGGTCGATCTGCGCCTGCGAGAGGAACGGTGGACCGTTCGCCGGCATCCGCGCTCCGACCGCGGCGTTGCCCTGTATTTTCTGTACGAGATAACTCTGATCGGGATTGCCGGGATTCACGCGCAGCAGCGACGGAACCTCGGCGCTCGCGACGTTCACGAGCAACGCGTAACTGTTGCCCTCATCGAGTCGCAGGCCCTGCGGCGCGTTCGCGCCCGAATGGCACGTCGTACATATCGGAGTGAATATCGTGTTCTGTATTTCCTGGAAGTCGTCGTTCGGTCCCGGCAACTCGATTGGCCGGCCGCCCGCGTCGAGTCCTTCGCCATTGCCGGCACAGCCGGCCAGCAACAGCACCAGAGCCGCGGGCAAAAAGCTCTTGCGGCACAAATGGTTGAGGAACGCTTGAATCATGTCGGGACATCCCTGTGCGTGGGTGGCGCAAGCGTTGAGTAACGCATCGCCCGATTCCGGTTCCATGGAATCGCATGTCAGCCCGGCAGGTATCATCGGGAAGGCAATGGCGCGTCCGGCAGATGAGCCGCGACTGTTGAGCTAGACTCGCTCGCCGTTGTGATTACTCGAATGTGAAACCCAGAGAGGACCCGTAGCCATGCAGAACGCGCGCCGCAGATTCCTAGCCCAGACCGCCGCCCTCG
>JAEZCN010000193.1 GCA_023433515.1 Pseudomonadota bacterium | reverse complement strand
AATACACGACCCTGATGGCCCGCGACGGCCATGAATTCAACGCCTGGCTCGCCGCACCCAAGGGTCCGACGCGCGGCGCGCTGGTGATCGCGCAGGAGATCTTCGGCGTGAACAATCACATCCGCGGCGTGGCGGACGGCTTCGCGGCCGACGGCTACGTCACGATCGCGCCGTGTTTGTTCGACCGGATCCGGCGCGGCATCGAACTCGGGTACTCCGAATCCGAAGTGAAGGAAGGCCGCGGCTACCGCGTGCAGATTCCGATCGAGAAGACGATGCTCGATCTCGCCGCGTCCATCAACGTGATCAAACATGCCGGCCGCGTCGCCGTCATCGGCTACTGCTGGGGTGGAACGCTCGCCTACGTCGCGGCCTGCGCACTGCCCATGACCTGCGCCGTTTCCTACTACGGTGGACAGATTCGCGAGCACCTCGACAAGTCGCCGCGGCGGCCGGTGATGTATCACTTCGGCGAGAAGGACCCGTACATTCCGCCCACGGACATCGAGAAGATCCGCGCCGCCGATCCGAACGGCACGTTCCATCTCTATCCCGCCGATCACGGTTTCAATTGCGACGAACGCGCGAGCTACGACGCACCCAGCGCGCAGCTTGCGCGCGAGCGCACGCTCGCATTCCTCGTCGCCACGATGGGGAAAAAATAGTCATGGAGAAGAAATGATCAAGCTCGCGGACCCGTCGCTTCTCAAGCAGCAATGCCTGATCGATGGCCAGTGGTGTGACGCCGACGGCGGCGCGACCGAGGCCGTCGACAATCCGGCCACGGGCGAGAAACTGGGCACGGTGCCGAACATGGGCGCGGCAGAGGCCCGGCGCGCGATCGAGGCCGCGCACGCGGCAATGCCCGCCTGGGCGCGCAAGACCGCGGGCGAACGCGCGCGCATCCTGCGCAAGTGGTTCGACCTCATGATGGCGCACCAGAACGACCTCGCGATCATCATGACCGCCGAGCAGGGCAAGCCGCTGGCGGAAGCGAAAGGCGAGATCGCCTACGCCGCGGCGTTCATCGAATGGTTCGCCGAAGAAGGCAAACGCGTCTATGGCGACATCATCCCAGGACACCAGGCCGACAAGCGCATCATGGTGCTGCGCCAGCCCATCGGCGTCGTCGCGGCGATCACGCCTTGGAATTTCCCGGCCGCGATGATCACGCGCAAGGCGGGACCCGCACTCGCCGCGGGCTGCACGTTCGTGTGCAAACCCGCGTTGCAGACGCCCTATTCCGCGCTCGCCATGGCGAAGCTCGCGATCGACGCGGGAATTCCGCCGGGCGTGTTCAACATCGTCACGGGCGACGCCAGGTCGATCGGCGGCGAGTTCACCGGCAACGCGCTGGTGCGCAAGGTCACGTTCACCGGCTCGACTGCCGTAGGCAAACTACTCATGCAGCAGTGCGCGGGCACCGTGAAGAAGGTGGGCCTCGAGCTCGGCGGCAACGCGCCGTTCATCGTGCTCGACGACGCGGACCTCGACGCCGCGGTCACCGGCGCGATCCAGAGCAAGTACCGCAACACCGGCCAGACCTGCGTGTGCGCGAACCGCTTCATCGTCCACGAGAAAGTCTACGACGCGTTCGCGGGAAAACTCGTCGAGGCGGTGAAGAAGCTGCGCATCGGCGATGGCCTCCAGGGCGAGACGGATCAGGGTCCGCTGATCGACGACAAGGCGCTCGCGAAAGTCGAGGAACATGTCGCCGACGCAAAGACAAAGGGAGCGAACATCTCCGCGGGCGGCAAACGCCACGCCCTCGGCGGGACGTTCTACGAGCCGACCGTGCTCACCAACGTTTCCAGCGACATGCTGCTCGCGCGCGAGGAAACCTTCGGTCCCGTAGCACCGCTGTTCCGCGCGTCCTCCGACGAGGAGGCAATCCGCCTCGCGAACGACACGGAGTTCGGTCTCGCAGCCTATCTATACACGAGGGACCTCGCGCGTTCGTGGCGCGTCACGGAGGCGCTCGAGTACGGCATCGTCGGACTCAACACCGGACTCATCTCGACGGAGGTCGCGCCATTCGGCGGCATGAAGGAGAGCGGTATCGGCCGCGAAGGCTCGAAGTACGGCATCCTGGAATTCACCGAGCTCAAGTACGTCTGCGTCGGCGGGATCTGATGATCCGCGCCTGACATCGATGCGCGCCCGCCATCTCATTCCGCTGCTCGCGGCCTGCAGCGCGATCGGCTCGATCGGCAATTTTTTCTTCCTGCCGGCGTTGCCGAGCATCGGCGAATACTTCCAGGTCGACACCGGGACGGCGCAGCTCACGGTCACGGCCTACCTGATCTCGTTTGCCTTCGGCGTGTTGCTGTCGGGCCCGCTCGCGGACCGGTTCGGACGCCGGCCGATCCTGATCGGCGGCGTCGCGATCTCCGGCGTCGCGGCTCTGCTGTGTTACTTCGCGCCCACCATGGGCCTGTTCGTCGCCGCGCGAATCATCCAGGGCGCGGCCGGCGGCGCGGGCATCACGGTCTCACGCGCGAGCGTCGGCGACCTGTTCGAAGAGCGCGAGCTGGCACGCATGTACGCGATCCTCACGATGGCGCTGGTGCTCGGCACGAGCCTGTCGCCGCTGGCGGGCGGCATCGTCACGCGCCACATCGGCTGGCATGCGGGCTTCCTCATGCTGGCCTGCGCCGCCTTCGTCATGGCCGTCGCCTGTTACGCGTGGCTGCCGGAGACGCGCTCCGCGTCCGCGAACACACACAGCTTCGGCGTGTTGTGGCGCGAGTCCCGCGCGGTGGTCGCCAAGCCCGCGTTCATCGGTTACGTGGCCGAATCCGCGTTCGTGTACGTGATGTTCTTCGTGTTCGCCTCAATCGCGCCATACGTCATGGCCACGGTGCTGAAACTCGAGTCCGACCAGTTCGGCCTGTATTACCTGTTCCTTGCCGGAGGATACTTTCTCGGCAACCTGCACGTGTCGCGCTCGGGTGCGACCCATGACGTTCACCGGCAGATGATGCTGGGGCTGGAACTGCAGCTCGTCGGCGCTGCCGTGGCGCTCGCATTGGTCCTCTTGGGGTATTCACATCCACTCGCGGTGTTCGCGCCGATGGCGGTGTTCTCGTTCGGCCAAGGTCTCTCGCTACCTAACGTAATCGCGCACGGCGTTCGGCTCGCGCCCAATTACGCGGGTGTGGCCGCGAGCATCTTCGGTTTCGCGCAGCTCGCGCTCTCGGCACTCGCGGTGCAGGCGATGGGTTATGTCCCGATCGAGAGCTGGCAGCCTGCTCTGTGGTTCTGCGCGGTCGGCGCCGCGATCACCTGGCTGGCCGCGCTGCTGTTGCGAAGACGAGAACACGCGGCGTAGGCAACGACGCGGGAAGCCAAGTAAACTCGCGCGCCAGTGCTCGGAAAGTTTCACGAAATCAGCCTCGAGACCGCGGACATCGCGGCGTCGGTCGCGTTCTACGAGCGGCTCGGATTCACGCAGGTCGGCACCACGGACACCTGGCAGCATCCATACGGCGCGCTGACCGACGGCAAACTGTACATCGGGCTGCACCAGTTCAAGTTTCCCTCGCCCACGATCACGTACGTGCGGCCCGGCGCCGCGCAGCATGCGCAGGCCATCGAGAAACTCGGCGTCGAGATCGCGTGGAAGCGAACGGGCGAGGACGCGTTCAACGAATTCGGTTTCCTCGATCCATCGGGACAGGCCGTGCGAGTGCAGGAAGCGCCGACGCATTTCTCCGGCGATCGCGAACTGGGCGAACCCTCGCTGCTCGGCGATTTCGCGGAATTCAGTCTGCCGGCGGCCGAGTTCGAGCCGATGCGCGCTTTCTGGGAGGCGCTCGGATTCGTCGCGATGGGCGAGAGCGAAGCGCCGTACCTGCGCATGTCGATGACCAGCGATCATCTCGATCTCGGCGTTCATCGTCCGCGCACCCTGGAAGTGCCGATGCTGGTGTTCAGCGCCGCCGACATGGGCGAACGCATCGAACGACTGCGTTCGAGCGGCGTCGGGTTCGCGGGCGATCTGCCGCGCGGCCTCGACCCACGGCATGCCGCGTTGATCGAGGCACCCGAGGGCACCTTGCTGTTGCTGCTGCCTTCGCTCGACTAGCCGGCGCGCCGGGCGATCCACAGCCCGACCAGGAAAATCGCGAAGTTCACGGCGCCGAGCAGGAAGAACGGCGCACCGCGCGCCACCGTATCGTAGAGCCACCCGCCGGCGGCATTCGTGAACAGGATGCCGGCGGACGCGCACATTCCGGCGAGACCGAACACCGCGCCGCGCACGTCGCGCGGCGCTTCCTCACCGAGCAGCGTCTGGCCGACGAGCACGGCGGCGACCTGGCCCACGCCGAGCAACGCGGCAACCACGAGCAGGATCACGCCCTGGTCCGCGTCGCCGAAGAACCCGCACAGTAGATAGGCGGGCGCGGCGAGCGCCATGGCCCCGACGCCGATTCGAAGGCGATCGAAGCGGTCCAGCATGACACCGACGACGAGCGCGGTGACGAGCCCCGCGCCCATCGCGACGGAGTAAGGCACCCGGGCGCGCGCGGTGGCGTCGGCCATGTCGACTCCCTGTTCGAGCCAACCCTGCTGCAGACGCAGCGACAGGAACGTGCCGAGCACGACGCGGTCGCCGAACGAGCCGAACTGCAGCAGCCACGCGTACCAGATGCGGGGATTGCGCCGCGCCGCCGTCATTCCGTCGCCGACGATGCGCGCGAGCGGCAGCGACGGCGCACGCGCGCTCGGCGTGCCCCTGCGCAATCCCGCGAACACGATCACCGCCGACACCGCGCACAGCGCCGCCGCGATCCACATCGTGATGCGTCCCGCGGCCAGATCGTCGAGGCCGGACGACATGAGCCACTGCGGCGCCTTTCCCAGCGTGATCACGAATGCGAATGCGCCCAGGCCCTGGCAGACGCCGGCGATGCCCACGAGTCTTCCGCGCGAATCCTCGCGCGGCGTATCGGCCAGCACCGTGCCGAGCATCGTGCCGATGGCCGCGACTCCCACCGAAAAGAACAGCGCGCAGCCGGTCAGTTGCGGCAGCGTGCGCGCCAGCGGATAGAGAACGAATCCCACCGCGAGCCAGAGGAACCCGCAGGCATAGACCGCACGCCGCCCTGTCTTGTCGGCCAGCGCGCCCATCGGCGCGACCAGGCAGATCGCGACCAGTTCGTTGGCGAAGTTGAGGCCCGACACCGCGCGCCCCTGCAGCGTGGGCGGCAACCCGAGATTCACGTTGAGCAGGTACGCCTGCATGAAACTCACGAAGGCGAGCAGGCCGACCGAGATGAACGCGGCATATAGATAGGTCAGCGCGTTCAGCGGAACGTGACCCTCGGCGAGCCAGATGCCTGCCAGGCGTCGCGCGGGAGGATTCCGGCCGATGGGTTCGATCACGGCCGGGCCATGATGCCACGCTGGCAAGAGCGCCGAAGCGAATGTTGGATGCGACGTTCCGACATCCGGCGCGTCGCGGCGGTAGCCGATTGCGAGCCGATGTGAGCCGATGTAAGCAATAATCTCGGCATCGGCCGCGACTGCGGCCCCAATGACTTCCTGGAGATTTTCCGATGATGCGCTGGATCCATGCGGCGGGCGCCGCACTACTGGTATTGGCCTGCTCCGCGACGCGTGCCGACGAAGGCATGTGGACCTTTCACGGGTTTCCGCTCGAGCAAGCCAACACGACACTCGGGACGAAGCTCGACCAGGCCTGGCTCGATCGCGTGCGGCGCGCGACCGTGCGCCTCTCGAACTGTACGGGCTCGTTCGTCTCGGGCGAAGGCCTCGTCCTGACGAACCATCACTGCGTCGTTTCCTGCCTCGCCGAACTATCCTCCAAGGAAAAGAGCCTCGTCGACGACGGCTTCCTGGCGCGCGATCGCGCCAGCGAGAAGAAATGCCAGACGCAGGTGGCCGACGTCCTCACCGAGATGGAGGACGTCACCGCGAAAGTGAACGCCGCGACCGCGGGCAAGAGCGACCAGGCCGCCAACGACGCGCGCAAGGCCGAGCTCACGAAACTCGAGTCCGCCTGCGAGGCGCAAAGCAGGTTCAAGTGCCAGGCCGTCACGCTGTACCAGGGCGGCCAGTACTGGCTCTACAAGTACAAGCGTTACACCGACGTGCGCCTCGCGTTCGCGCCGGAAGGGTCGATCGCGGCGTTCGGCGGCGATCCCGACAATTTCCAGTTCCCGCGCTGGTGCCTCGACATGAGCGTCCTGCGCGTCTACGAGAACGGCAAGCCCGCGAAGACACCTGACTTCCTCAGGATCAACTTCGCGGGTCCGGCGGATGGCGATCCGGTGCTCGTGTCCGGTCATCCCGGCACCACGAACCGGCTGCTCACCGTTGCCGAGCTCAAGTGGCAGCGCAATATGAATCTGCCGAACTGGCTGCTGCGTTATTCCGAGCTGCGCGGACGCTACATCCAGTTCTCGGAAGAGAGTCCGGACAACGCCCGTATCGTCTCGGACCAGATCCAGACGGTCGAAAACCAGATCAAGGTGCGGCGCAAGCAACTCGACGCGTTGCTCGAAGACCAGTTGTTCGAGCGCAAGCTCGCCGAGGAGAAATCCTTGCGCGCGTACGTCGCGGCCGACGATGAGCTGCGCGCCGCGATCGGCGACCCGTGGACCGGAATCGAAAGGGTGCAGGCGGAACACGCGGGTACCTGGCTGCCCGTTCTGTTCATCGAGCAGGCCGGGGGATTCCAGGGCCGCCTCGCGACGTACGCGCGCGCGCTCGTGCGCGGCGCCGCGGAGCGCGGCAAGCCCAACGATCAGCGCTTACGCGAGTTCACGGACGCGGCGCTGCCGCGCATCGAGCAGCAGCTCGGCGCCTCCGTGCCGATCTACCCGGAGCTCGAGAAGCTGCGGCTCGCGTTCGGACTCGAGCGCATGCGTGAGTGGTTAGGTCCCGATCACCCGGTCGTGCGCCAGCTGCTCTCGAAGGAATCGCCCACCGAACTCGCGAACCGGCTGGTCAGCGGCACGAAGCTCGCCGATCCGGCCGTCCGCATGGCGTTGTGGAAGGGCGGCGAGGCGGCGATCGCGGCTTCCGACGATCCTATGATCGTGATGGCACGCGGCATCGAACCGACGGCCCGCAAGCTGCGCAAGGAATTCGAGGACAACGTCGAGGCGCCGATCGACCTCGCATCCGAGAAGATCGCCCGCGCACGCTTCGCGGCGCTCGGCACGAGCGTGTATCCGGACGCGACGTTCACGCTGCGCCTCAATTGGGGCAAGGTCGGCGGCTGGATCGAGAACGGCAAACCCGTCCCTCCCTTCACCCGCCTGCAGGGTTTGTTCGATCGCGCCACCGGCGCGGAGCCGTTCAAGGTTCCGGACAGCTGGGTCGCGGTGCGCGACCAGCTCGACAAGAACACGCTGTTCAACCTCGTGACCAACAACGACATCGTCGGCGGCAACTCGGGTAGCCCGCTGATCAGCGCGAAGGGCGAAGTCGTCGGCCTGCTGTTCGACGGCAACATCCACTCGATCTCGGGCTCGTACTGGTTCGATACCGAGAAGAACCGCGCCGTCGCCGTGCACCCGGCGATCATGCGCGAAGCGTTGACGAAGGTTTACAAGGCCGACGCGCTGCTCAAGGAGATGTCGGCGAAGTAGCTGGATAGGGGACAGACTTCAAGTCTGTCCCCTCTCGGCCCTATCTACTCCCGCGCCGTGACCTCGAACTTCACGCGCAGGTCGTCGAGCACCACGAGCGTGCCGAGCGCCACCGTGAACGGCTCGAGCCCGAGCTCCGACTGCTTGAGCGGAAACTCGCCGCGCGCGACGATCTGGCCGTCCGACCGCTCGACCTCCACCGGCACCCTCACCTGCCGGGTCTGATCCTTGATCGTGATTTCCACGCCGGCTTCGAACGCCATCGTGGTCGGTACCACGTCGACGGCGCGCAGCCGGATCGTCGGGTATCGGGCCGCATCGAGTACGGCGTCAGACAGCATGTTGTTGCGGGTCCCGTCGCGCGCGCTTTGCGGAACGCTGGGCGGAAAATCCGGGCCGGCCTCTTCACGCAGCGCCGGCTCGTCGATGGTCAGCTCCGCCACGGGAAAGCTGATGTCGAATCGGGTCTGCAGCATATCGTCCGTCAGGAAAACGACTCCCCCCAGATGCCGGGAAGCGACCACGTGGTTGTGCCCGAGCCGTGCCATCGCGCCACCGCGGTATGCATAGACCTGAAGTAACGACTCCTCGGCGACGACCCGATATTCGCGGGCATCCGGGAACGACGCCCCCGGCTGCGGCATTGGGCCTTCGACAGGTGACGGCGACGGTATGGGGGGGCTTGTCTGACAGGACACGAGCCCCAATAGCGTGAGGCCCGCGAACAGAACTCGAAGATGATTCAAACGGCCTCCCGGGAACCTGACGTGCGACTGGCTCCTACTCATGCCCGATTGGCCAGTTTTGACCGTGGGCACCTGGGTGGATAGCTTACAGACATGACTTTTCGTAACACGACGGTCGCATGGGGTTCCTTTTCCAAGGCGCTGCACTGGCTGATCGTGCTGCTGATCATCAACCAGTGGGTGATCATCAGTCGCGCGGAGAATATGCCCCGCGGACCCGCGCTGATCGAAACGCTCGCATGGCACAAGTCGTTCGGCATCACGATCCTCGCGCTTGCGATCGTCCGGCTGGTCTGGCGGTTGATGAACCCGACCCCCGAGCTCGCTAGCGTGACCAAGACCTGGGAACGCCGGCTCGCGCGCATTTCGCATTTCCTGCTGTACGCGCTGCTGTTCGCGATTCCGCTCACGGGCTGGACGATGTCCTCCGCCCGCAACTTTCCGGTGAGCTGGTTCAAGCTGGTCCAATTACCCGATCTCGTCGCCCCCTCGCAATCGGCGTACGACCTGCTGCACTCGCTGCATGGCAATCTCAATGTCGCGCTGGTCGCGGTGGCGTTGCTGCACATCGCCGGCGCGCTCAAACATCACTTCATCGACAGGAACGACGTCCTGAAACGGATGTTGCCGTTCACGGGACCGAAATGAAATGCATGCCTGACTATCGCGCGGCGCTCGGCGCCTGTCTCATCGCGGCCGGCGCCCTCGCGGCGGAACCGGGCAAGAGCCCGGATCCCGCGACGCCGCCCCACTACCGCAGCGGGCCCGGCAGCACGCTGACGTTCACGTTCGACCAGGCCGGCGCCGCGAGCCAGGGAAAGTTCGGTCAGTTCACCGTCGAAATGGCCTACGACCCGAACAATCTCGCGGCGAGCTCGATGAAGGTGGTCGTGCAGGTCGCCTCGCTCGACACGCGGGACAAGGATCGCGACGCCACGCTGGCAAGCGAGGAGCTGCTGCACGCGAAGCAATTTCCGACGGCGACCTACGTCGCGACCTCTTTCAAGCCCGGCACCGGCGGCAAGGTGGAAGCGGCCGGCAAACTCACGTTGCGCGGGGTGACCCGCGATCTGCGTATACCGCTGACGATCAAGCCGGCAGGCGCGGGACTCGAGCTCAGCGGCGAGACTTCCATCGAACGGCTGGACTACGGAGTCGGCCAGGGTGAGTGGAAATCCGCCGAGTGGGTCGGGAACACCGTAAAGCTCGAATACAAGGTCGTACTCGACAAGGCGGCGGTGGGCGGCTGAAGTGGGCGCATTCAACTCCATGAGACGCGTGTGGATAGGCGTCGCGCTCGCGGTATTCGTGCTGGCGTTCTTCCCCGCGTGGACGGGCAGCATCAGTTGGTGGCTGCCGGGCATCTTCCTGGCGATCGCCGTGGTGCTGATAATCGAACCACTGGTCCTGACCTGGGAATTGCGCAGGCTGGGCGAGGAATTGCAGATCACCGATGAAGGCATCCTGCGCAAGCTGCCGCGCGGCGCCAGTGAATACGTGCGCTGGAGCGAGCTGCGCGAGGTTTCCATCGTCGTTACGCCCGGAGGTAACTTCTCCGAGGAATACTTCTACGTACTCGTGGGATCGGGCACCTCGGGCGTGCTCGTCGGGCAACGCCTCGCGGCGCGGCACGACCTCGTGTCGCACCTCGCCAAACTACCCGGGTACAATCACGCGAACATCATGGATGCGCTGGGTTCTTCCGTTAACCAGCGCTTCGTGGTGTGGCGCGCTGCACCGCTCGAAGGCGAGGCGGCGGTCTTGCCGCCCGGGCGGATAGGGGGCAGCCCCTCTTTCCCAGCAAAAGGGGTCGGTCCTCCCTCTGATACGCAAACTCGACGCCTGCATTGAGTTGAGGGCTGACCCCTCTTGCTGGGAAACGGGGGCTGCCCCCTCTAGTACGGACTGCCGTCCTTGTGCGTGAACACCACAGCGCCGTCCACGCGTTCGAATTTCAAATCGACATCCGAATACACCGCCAGGTCGCGCGGGTCGCGGTTGCTGACCTCGAGATAGACGGCGGGCTCGCTGCCGCGATTGACGAGTTGATGTCCGTCGCCGGCCTTGCCGTCCGCCGAGGCCGGGAAGCCCGCGCACATCCCGGGGCTCAACACCTGTTCTCCCGCATCCGTGACCAGCACGACTTCGCCCGACAGCATGTAGATGAACTCGTCTTCGTACGTGTGCCAGTGGCGCATGGACGATTCCTTGCCGGGCGGCAACAAGGTGTGATTGATCCCGATCTTCGTGAGGCCGAGCGCATCCCCGAGCCCGCGCTTTTCGCGCGGCACGCAGCGCGAGCGATACGGCTCCGGATAACCACTGCCGGTATGCGGCGCGAGCGACATGGGCTCGAGCGCGGGTTTCTTCAAACTCATATGGATTGACCCTCACGACGTCGCATGTAGTGTAGCGGCATGCCGCAGATGTTCGATGACGTCGGGGAAATCGTCGGGGAAGCGTTGCGGCGCGTGGGTAAACGCGTGGTGCTGGCACTGCCACTCGGCATCGGCAAGCCCAACCTGATCGCCAACGAGTTCTTCCGCCGAGCGCGCGCCGATGCCGGACTGGACCTGACCATCTGCACCGCCCTGTCCCTGCGCAAGCCGACGGGATCGAGCGACCTCGAGCGCCGCTTCGTCGAACCGCTCGCGGAGCGCATCTTCGGCGATTACCCCGAGCTCGATTATCTGGAGGCGATGCGCCGCGACGCGATGCCGCCGAACGTACGCGTCGTCGAGTTCTTCTTCGAGCCTGGATCGCTGCTGGGCTCGCGGCACGCGCAGTCGAACTATCTCTCGGCGAACTACACGCACGTCGCGCGCGCCCCGCGCGCGCG
>JAEZCN010000168.1 GCA_023433515.1 Pseudomonadota bacterium | reverse complement strand
CCCGAGCTACGTGATGAGCTCGAGTTTTGCCAACCAGACCATAGCGCAGATCGAACTATTCACGCAGACGGCGAAGTATCCGCTCGGCGTGTACGTGCTGCCGAAGCACCTCGACGAGAAGGTGGCGCGCCTGCAGCTGAAGACGCTGAATGCGCAGCTCACCACGCTCACCGACCAGCAGGCCAGGTACATCGGCGTCAGCAAGGACGGCCCGTACAAGGCGGACCACTACCGTTATTGATCGACTAACCAACTACAAGCAAAGGTCTCCGTGACTGCAAAGATCCTTGACGGCAAGGCCGTCGCAGCGAAAGAGAGACAGAGGTCGGCGGCGCGAGCCGCCGACTTCGTTTCGAAGTTCGGCAGGGCGCCCGGCCTCGCGGTCGTGAAGGTCGGCGAAGATCCGGCCTCCGCGGTCTACGTGCGCAACAAGCGCAAGGCCTGCGAGGAGTGCGGTATCGCTTCGTTCGCGTACGACCTGCCGGCGACGACCACGCGTGAAGAACTTCTCGCGCTGATCCAGAAACTGAACCATGACGATGCGGTCGACGGCATCCTGCTGCAGCTGCCGCTGCCGAAGGGTCTCGACAGCACCGAGATCATGGACACGATCGACCCGGCGAAGGACGTCGATGGTTTCCATCCGACGAACACGGGGTTGTTGGCCCAGAAGCGCCCGGGCCTGCGGCCGTGCACGCCGTGGGGCGTCATCCGGCTCGCGAAGGAATACGAGATCGATCTCGTCGGCCTGCGCGCCGTCGTGGTCGGCGCCTCGAACATCGTCGGTCGACCGATGGCGCTCGAGCTGCTGCTCGCGCGCTCGACGGTCACGGTCTGTCACACGGGCACGCGCGACCTGAAAGCCGAGGTCGAGCGCGCGGATCTCGTGGTCGCCGCGGTCGGAAAACCCGCCTGCATTCCAGGTATATGGATTCGTGATGGCGCGATCGTGATCGACGTCGGGATCAACCGCCTGCCCGACGGAAAGCTCGCGGGCGACGTGGAATTCGCGGCGGCGGCTGAACGCGCCTCGTGGATCACGCCCGTCCCGGGCGGCGTGGGGCCGATGACGATCGCGATGCTCCTGTCGAATACGGTGGACGCCGCGCTCGCGCGAAAGTCCGGCAAGGCCTCGTAGCGCCCTCCGTCGAGTGCCTTACGGGCGCGGGTGTAAACTCGGCCCATGAAGAGTCAGGCTCATCGCACCGTCGAGATCGACGCCCTGCGCGATGCGGGCGACGTCCGGCGCGACGACGCCATCGCCGTCGAGGAGCCGCTCGAAATCCGCCTCATGCGCGACGGTCTGCCCGAGGCCGACGAGAACGGCGGCACGGGCCGCTCCATCGTGGTCACCATGCGGACGCCGGGCCACGACGCGGAGCTCGCCATCGGCTTCCTGTACGGCGAAGGCCTGCTGCGCGAGCCGCGTGACGTCGTCTTTACCGGGTACTGCGGTCCGACCGGCAACATCCTGCGCGTCACGGTGCGCGCCGACCTTCCTCTCGAGCTCGCGCGCCTGCAGCGCAATTTCTATTCGACCTCGAGCTGCGGCGTCTGCGGCAAGGCGTCCATCGAGGCCGTCACGGCCAGCGCCGGAACGCGGCGCGTCAGCTCCGGTCCGGTAGTTAGTGAGACGGTGCTGCGCGCGCTGCCCGATCGATTACGCGCCTCGCAGCGCGAGTTCGCCGAGACCGGCGGCATGCATGCGGTGGGCCTGTTCACGGCGGCAGGCGAGCTGATTGCGAGCCGCGAAGACGTCGGCCGCCACAATGCGATGGACAAACTCGTCGGCGCATCTTTCATGGAAGGCGGCCTGCCGTGGACCGACCGCATCGTGCTGCTGTCGGGACGCGCGAGTTTCGAGCTCGTGCAGAAGGCCATGATGGCCGGGGCGCCACTGGTTGCCGCGATAGGCGCGCCTTCGACGCTCGCAGTCGAGTTGGCCGAGTCCGCGGGCATCACACTGGCCGCTTTCCTGCGCCCCGGGGGATGCAACGTCTATTGTCATCCGCACCGCGTGCGCTCGATGCGGAGCAAGTCATGACGATCGAAAACGCGCGGCCGAGCCAGGACCTCGCCAGCGACGCAGTGAAAGGCTGCGTCGCGAACGCGGTCAGGCGGTTCGCCGCGGAACCGGGTCCGCTGCTCGAGATCCTGCACGCCGTGCAGGACGACCTCGGCTGCGTGCCGGCCGGGGCCGTGCCGCTCATCGCCGACGCGCTGAATCTCTCGCGCGCCGATGTGCACGGCGTCGTCAGTTTCTATCACCACTTCCGCGAGCGCGCGCCCGGGCGTTACGTCGTGCAGGTGTGCCGCGCCGAGGCCTGCCAGTCGATGAATGCGGAGGCCGTGGAACGCCGCGCGCGCGAGTTGCTCGGGCTCGACTTCGGTCAAACCACCGCGGATGGGCGCGTCACGCTCGAGGCCGTGTACTGCCTCGGCAATTGCGCCTGCGCGCCTTCGCTCATGGTCAATGGAGAGTTGCACGGGCGCGTGACGCCCGAGCGCGTGGGCGAGCTCGCGCGCGAATGGGGAGTGACGCCGTGAGCGCGCCGGTCACGGTTTACGTTCCCGGAGATGCGAGTGCTTTGTCGCTCGGCGCGGATGCGGTCGCGCGCGCGATCGAGGCGGAGGCGCGGCGGCGCGACGTTGCCGTGCGCCTCGTGCGCAACGGTTCGCGCGGATTGTTCTGGCTGGAGCCGCTCGTCGAGGTCGTCACGCCGACGGGCCGCGTCGCTTACGGACCCATACGAGCGGGCGACGTCGCCGGGCTCATCGGCGCCGGCATGTTCGAGGGCGGGGCGCATCCGCTGCGCCACGGCGACATCGCCGCGCATCCGTGGCTCACGACGCAGCAACGTCTGACTTCGGCGCGTGTGGGTATCGTCGACCCCACGGACATCGACGACTACATCGCGCACGGCGGTTACGCAGGTCTCGCGGCGGCCCTTGCGATGCCGGCGCACGAGATCGTCCGTGTCGTCACGGAGTCCGGCCTGCGGGGCCGCGGAGGGGCGGCGTTTCCGACCGGCATCAAGTGGAAGACCGTCCTGGACCAGCCGGTCACGCACAAATACATCGCCTGCAATGCGGACGAGGGTGATTCGGGCACGTTTTCCGACCGCATGCTCATGGAGGGCGACCCGTTCTCGCTCATCGAAGGCATGACCATCGCGGGACTCGCGGTGGGCGCCACGCGCGGTTACATCTATCTGCGCGTGGAATACCCACACGCGGGACGTGCGCTCGCGAAGGCGCTCGCGGTGGCGCGGGCGCGCGGATACCTGGGCGATAACGTGCGCGACAGCGGCAAGGCGTTCGACATCACGGTGCGTCTCGGCGCCGGCGCGTACATCTGCGGCGAAGAGACGTCGATGCTCGAAAGCCTGGAGGGACGCCGCGGCGAGGTGCGCGTTCGTCCGCCACTACCGGCGATCAAGGGCCTGTTCGGGCAGCCGACCGTGGTGAACAACGTCGTGACGCTCGCGACGGTCCCGGTGGTGCTCGCGCGCGGCGCGCAGTTTTACCGCGACTTCGGCATGGGCAAGTCGCGCGGCACGATTCCGCTGCAGCTCGCGGGCAACGTGAAACGCGGTGGATTGATCGAGCGCGCGTTCGGGCTCACGGTGCGCGAGCTGGTTTACGACTACGGCGGCGGCTCGGCCACCGGTCGCGCGGTGCGCGCCGTGCAGATCGGCGGGCCACTCGGCGCCTATCTACCGGAGCCGGCGTTCGACACGCCGCTCGACTACGAGACACTTGCGGCGCAAGACGCGCTGCTCGGCCACGGCGGCGTCGTGGTGTTCGACGACAGCGTCGACATGGCGCGCATGGCGCGTTACGCACTCGAGTTCTGCGCCGTCGAGTCCTGCGGCAAGTGCACGCCATGCCGGCTCGGCTCCACGCGCGGTGTCGAACTCGTCGACCGTATCATCGCCCGGCGCGCGACACCGGCCGCCGCGAACGGCGCGCAAACCGCCGATCTCGCGCTGCTCGATGAGCTGTGCGACACGATGTTCAACGGCTCGCTGTGCGGACTCGGCGGCATGACGCCCTTCCCCGTGCGCAGCGCCCTGAAACATTTCCGGGGGGACTTTGTGACTGGGGACTGATCTATTGATCGACGATGTCTTTCATCGTCGATCAATAGATCAGTCCCCGATGTCGGAGACAACCATGCACGCGAAGGATTATCACGATCTCGGAACGCCGCCCGCGAAGGGCGAGCCAGTCTCGCTCGAAATCGACGGCGCCACGGTCACCGTTCCGGCGGGTACGTCGATCATGCGTGCGGCGGCGCTCGCCGATGCGGACATCCCGAAGCTGTGCGCCACGGACACGCTCAGACACTTCGGTTCCTGCCGCGTGTGCCTGGTCGAGATCGAAGGGCGCAAGGGGTTTCCCGCTTCCTGCACGACCGAGGTCGCGGCGGGCATGAAAGTGCGCACGCAGAGCGAGGCGCTGGCGAAGCTGCGTCGCGGCGTGCTCGAGCTGTACGTCTCCGAACACCCGGTGGGCAGTTGCCCGGACTCGAGCCGCTGCGAGCTCGAACAGCTCGCGCACCAGCACGGCATCGGTCAATCGCGTTACGCCGGGGACGCGACCGCGCGCCACGTGCACACCCCGAAGCCGGTCGATGCGAGCAATCCGTATTTCCGCTTCGACAACGACCTCTGCATCGTCTGTTCGCGCTGCGTGCGTGCCTGCGAGGAACAGCAGGGCACATTCGCGCTGACCATCGAAGGCCGCGGCATCGAATCGCGCGTCGCGGCTTCGCAGCAGCAGCCCTTCCTCGAATCCGAATGCGTGTCGTGTGGTGCCTGCGTCGAGGCCTGCCCGACTGGCGCACTCATGGAAAAGTCGGTGCTCACCGCGGGCCTCCCGGAGAAGGCGATCACGACGACCTGCGCTTATTGCGGCGTCGGCTGCTCGCTGGTCGCCGAAGTCAAGGACGGCGCGGTGGCCCGCATGGTCCCGAGCCGCGAAGGCCGCGCGAACCAGGGTCACGCCTGCGTGAAGGGCCGCTTCGCCTACGGTTATGCGACGCACCCGGACCGCGTCACGAAGCCGCTCATCCGCAAGAGCATCAACGACGAATGGACCGAGGTGAGCTGGGACGAGGCGATCACCTACGCGGCCAGCGAATTCAAACGCATCCAGGCGAAATACGGCCGAGATTCGATCGGTGGCATCACGTCCTCGCGTTGCACGAACGAGGAAACATTCCTCGTGCAGAAACTCGTGCGCGCGGCCTTCGGCACCAACAACGTCGACACCTGCGCGCGCGTGTGCCATTCGCCGACCGGGTACGGCCTCAAACACACGCTCGGTGAATCGGCGGGCACGCAGGAGTTCGTGTCGGTGCAGCACGCCGACGTCATCATGGTCATCGGCGCGAGTCCGACGGAAGCCCACCCGGTGTTCGCGTCGCAGATGAAGCGCCGGCTGCGCGCCGGAGCGAAGCTTATCGTCGTCGATCCGCGCGAGATTCCGCTGGTGCGCTCCGCGCACATCCAGGCGGACTGTCACCTGCGCCTGCTGCCCGGCACGAACGTCGCCGTCATCAACGCGCTCGCGCACGTGATCGTGACCGAGGGTCTGACGAAGGAGGACTACGTCGCCGACCGTTGCGAGCGCGACTCGTTCGAGAAGTGGAAGAAGTTCGTCGCCGATCCGGCGAACTCGCCCGAGGCGATGGAAAAGGTCACGGGCGTGCCCGCCGCGCTGGTGCGCGGCGCCGCGCGGCTCTACGGCCGCGGACCGAACAGCGCCATCTACTATGGCCTCGGCGTCACCGAGCACAGCCAGGGCAGCACCATGGTGATGGGCATCGCGAATCTCGCGATGGCCACCGGCAACCTGGGTCGCGAAGGCGTGGGCGTGTCGCCGCTGCGCGGCCAGAACAACGTGCAGGGCTCGTGCGACATGGGTTCGTTCCCGCACGAGTTCTCGGGTTATCGCCACGTGTCCGACGACGCGACGCGCGCGATGTTCGAGTCGATGTGGAACGTGCGGCTCACGCCCGAGCAGGGCCTGCGCATTCCGAACATGTTCGAGGCGGCGCTCGACGGCAGCTTCAAGGGCATGTACATCCAGGGCGAGGATCTCGCGCAGTCCGACCCGAACACCTCGCACGTGACCGCCGCGTTGTCCTCGCTCGAGTGCCTGGTGATCCAGGACATCTTTCACAACGAGACGGCGCGGTTCGCGCACGTGTTCCTGCCGGGCTCGTCGTTCCTCGAAAAGGACGGCACGTTCACGAACGCGGAACGGCGCATCTCGCGAGTGCGCAAGGTCATCGAACCGCTGGCGGGCTTCGCGGACTGGGAAGTGACGATGAAACTCTCGAACGCGCTCGGCTACCCGATGAACTACACGCATCCGTCGCAGATCATGGACGAGATCGCGGCGCTCACGCCCACGTTCACCGGCGTGAGTTACCCGAAGCTCGACGAGCTCGGATCCATCCAGTGGCCCTGCAACGAGAAGGCGCCCGCCGGCACGCCGACTATGCACGTCGGCGAATTCGTGCGCGGCAAGGGCAAGTTCTACGTCACCGCGTACGTGCCCACCAACGAACGCACCTCCGCGAAGTTTCCGTTGCTGCTCACGACCGGTCGCGTGCTCACGCAATACAACGTCGGTGCGCAGACGCGGCGTACGCACAATCTCGCCTGGCACAGCGAGGATCGCCTCGAGTTGCATCCGCATGACGCGGAGGCGCGTGGCATCGAAAACGGCGATTGGGTGGGCGTGACGAGCCGCGCGGGCGACACGGTGCTGCGCGTCGAGATCACGGACCGCGTGGCGCCGGGCGTGGTGTACACGACGTTCCACTTCCCGGAGTCGGGCGCGAATCTCATCACCACGGAGAATTCCGACTGGGCGACGAATTGTCCGGAATACAAGGTGACCGCCGTGCAGGTGGTCAGGGTGGCGCAGCCCGCGGCCTGGCAGCTGCGCCGCATGTCCGAGGTTTCACAGCCGAAACGCCGCAAACGACCCGAGGAGGCGCCGATCGGCGGCTGAGACGCTTGGACATCCAACGCCTCGTTTCCATGGCGAACGACATCGCCGCTTTCTTCGACGCCGAGCCCGACAAGGCCGCGGCGGCCGAGGGCGTGCGATTTCACATGTCGCGGTTCTGGGAGCAGCGCATGCGCCGCGCGATCATCGCGCACCTCGCCGACGGCGGCGCGGGCCTGTCGCCCACCGCGCGCACAGCGGTCGAATTGCTCGCCAATAGCGCGAATCAATCGAAGTGAGTACCGCCGCTCTCGAAAGCGCGGGCGGGGCCATGCCAGTATTGCGCCCATGAGTTCGAATCTCGCGGCCAAGATCGCCGCCAAACAGTTCGTCGTCACGGGCGAGCTGACCCCCCCGAAGGGCACGGATCTCACGAAGCTGTTCGAAACCGCCGAGCTGCTGCGCGGCTCGGTCGACGCCATCAACATCACCGAATCGCCGCGCGCACGCATGGCGATGGATCCGCGCGCGGTGGCCAGACTGCTGCTGGATCGCGGCATCGAAGCGATCGTCCAGGTGACGAGCCGCGACCGCAACCGCATCGCGGTGCAATCGGATCTGCTCGGCGCCGCGGCGCTCGGGTTGAAGAATTTCGTGTTCATGGGCGGCGATTCGCCCGCGGGCGGCGATCACCCGGACGCCAAGCCGGTGTTCGACCTCACGGCTTCCGGCCTGCTGGCGGCCGCGGAAGCGCTGCGCAACGGCAGGGATGCCGCGGGAAATGCGCTGACCGGCACGCCGGACCTGTTCCTCGGGGCGACCGCGAATCCGGGTGCGAAGAACTTCGAAGCGGAAGTCGAGAACACCCGCCGCAAGATCGATGCCGGTGCGAAGATGCTGCAGACGCAGGCTATCTACCACGTGGATCAGCTCAAGCGCTTCATCGACGCGGTGAAGCCCGATGGGGTCGCGGTGCTCGCCGGCGTCATTCCGTTGAAGTCGGAAAAGAGCGGGCCGTGGCTCAACGCGAACCTGCCGGGCGTCGTCGTTCCGCCCGACATGCTCGCGGCGATGGAAGAGGCCGCGCGCGAGGGCAAGACCCGGGAACGTGGCATCGAGCTCGCCGCGGGGGTGGTACGCGACATGAAGTCGCTCTGCGCGGGCGTACACGTGATGGCCATTGGCTGGGAAGCCGAAGTGCCCGCGATTCTCGCCAGGTCCGGCGTACGCTGAATCGTCGGGAGCCTTGCGAGCGCGCCGGTCCGAACGAGGCGGGCAGCCGGTCGGAAGTTAGAGGATGTCGTCCTCGCCGGCGACGCCGCCTTCATCCTCCCAGCGGTTCACTTCCCACACTTCCTCGCGACTGAATTTCAGCCGCACGCCGGCGCCGCCGCCGTTCTCGGCGATGAACACCACGCCCGCCGCCTCGAAAGCCGCGCGCAGCCTGCGCCGCGTGGTTTCGTCCGGGGAGCGAAAACGTTTCTCGAAGTCCGCGATCGTCTGCGCATCGATCGAGGCGGCCTGGGAAAGCTGCGCCTGCGACCATTCGATGAGTGCGCGCGCGGCGCGGCATTGCGCGGCGGTCAGCGCGGTGGGCGTTGGAACGGCGGTGTTCATGGCCGCGAGCGTACTACGCGCGCCCCTTGCGTCAATGGATCCGCCGGCACCCGGATGGTACGCGTCGATCGCGCCGATCGCGCGGATCGCGATTGCGGATAGTGACCACGCGGCGATTGCGATATAACCGGGCAAGGCCCGTCAGCCAGGAGATGTTCATGCCGGTTCCATGGATTGCCGTCGGCGGTCTCGTGCTCAGCAATCTCGACAAGATCATGGCCGTCGTGAAGCCCGCGTTCACGAGCAAGCCGATCGAGGTGCCGCCGAACCAGCCCGACCTCGCGCGCCAGTCACAGCTGCTGAACCGGCAGATCGCCGAGCTGCAGGCGGCAGCGTCGTCGCAGGCGGAGCAGATCCGCAACCTCGCGGCGCAAATGAAGGAAGTCGTTGCGGCGCTGGAGCAGTATTCCGCCGCGGCTGCCGCGCATCGCACGCTGACCCGCCGGCTTTCCTATGCGGCGCTCGGAATTTCGATTCTCGCGCTCGGGGGCGTGGTGGCAGGCGCGCTTTACTGACGCGGCGGGTTCGGCCGGGCGCAATTCCGCACGGGTGGAATCCGATTTCTCCTACGGTTGAACCACCCTGAAGACCCCCGCCAGAATCCATGGATGGATGCTCGCGCCCGGGGGGATGTGACGGCACCGGTGGCGTCGGCGCGTGCCTGGACACAGGAGATCCCGATGGCAGACGACGACAAGCCGAAGAGCGGCTACACGCCGGTGGAGCCGCCGAAGCTCGAGTTCGCGATGACGATCGCGATCAACCTCGGCAAGGTGTACTGGGTGAAGCCCACTCAGTACGGCTCCGAGCGCGCCGCGGTCTATCTACTCGACGGCACTGTGCGCGGCCCGGCGATCAACGGCATCGTGATCCCGCAGAGCGGCGGCGACTTCCCGTGGCTGCGTCCCGACGGCGTCATCGACTTCGACGCGCGTTACATGCTGCAGACCGACGACGGCGCGAACATCTATTTCCAGAGCCGCGGCTATCGCTGGGGCACGCCCGAGGCCATGGCGAAGATGGCGCGCCACGAGCCGGTGGCCGATCACGAGTACTACATGCGTACGGTGCCGAAGTTCGAGGCGCCGGCCGGCAAGTACGACTGGCTCAACAGACACGTGTTCGTCGGACGGGCGGAGAAGACGCCCGATGGAAACCGGATTCATTACTTCAAGGTTCTTTGAGCAAGGTGCACCGAATGAATTCACCGGCTCCGTTCATCAGCGACGCCGCACGCGCGAAGGCCGAGAGTTTCACGGCCAGGCCGCGCGAACTCTTCATCGGCGGGAAGTGGCAGGCCGCGCAGACCGGCGAGAGCTTCGAGGTCGTGGATCCCGCGAACGAGCGGGTGTTCGCGAAGGCTGCGTCCGGCGCAGCCGCCGACATCGATGCCGCGGTGAAGGCCGCAAGGCGCGCGTTCGAGTCGCCGCCGTGGGCGACGATGACGCCGGCGCAGCGCGCGCGGCTGCTGCTCAGGCTCGCCGATCTCATCGAGGCCAATGGCGACGAGATTGCGCTGCTCGAGACGCTGGACAACGGCATGCCGTTCCGGATGGCGAAGTTCGGCGGAGTCTTCGGCGCGGCCGAGAGCCTGCGTTACCACGCCGGCTGGGCGACGAAAATGCACGGCGCGACGATCAATCTCAGCATGCCCGGCGAGTGGCACGCCTACACGCTGCGCGAGCCGGTCGGTGTCGTCGGCCAGATCGTTCCGTGGAACTTCCCGTTCGTGATGGGCGTGGCGAAGATCGCGCCGGCGCTCGCGGTCGGCTGCACGGTGGTGCTCAAGCCCGCGGAGCAGACGCCGCTCACGACGATACGGCTGGGCGAGTTGATCGCGGAGGCGGGATTTCCCGAAGGCGTGGTCAACATCGTGACCGGCTTCGGCGAGACGGCCGGGCGCGCGCTGGTCGCGCATCCCGACGTCAACAAGATCGCGTTCACGGGGTCGACCCGCGTGGGCCGCGAGATCCTCGAGGGCTGCGCGGGCAATCTGAAGCGCGTGACGCTCGAGCTCGGCGGCAAGTCCCCCGTCGTCATCTTTCCCGACGCGGCGCTCGAGCCCGCAACCGAAGTCGCGGCGCGCGGCATCTTCATGAACACGGGGCAGGTGTGCGCCGCGGGCTCGCGCCTTTTCGTGCACGAAAAGGTTTTCGACCAGGTCGTCGAAGGCGTCGTCGCCCGCGCGAAGAAACTCGCGCTGGGCGCGGGCACCGAGCCGACCACCGATCTCGGGCCCGTCGTCTCCGCGGAGCAGCGCAAGCGCGTGCTCGGCTACATCGACTCCGGCAGGCGCGAAGGCGCGAAGGTCGTGGCGGGCGGCGGCATGCCTTCGCGTCCCGGGTATTTCGTCGAGCCCACCGTGCTCACCGACACCACGAGCAACATGAAGGTCGTACGCGAGGAGATTTTCGGTCCCGTGTTGTGCGCCATGAAGTTCGCCGACACCGACCTCGACGCGATCGCACGCCTCGCGAACGACACGGACTACGGCCTCGCGGCCAGCATCTGGACGCGCGACATCTCGACCGCGCACAAGCTCGCGAAGAAGATCCGCGCGGGTTCGGTACGCATCAACACCGCCGGCACCGTCGATCCGGCGATGCCGCTCGGCGGCTACAAACAATCCGGCTGGGGCCGCGAAAACGGCCGCGAGGGAACGGAGATCTACACGGAAGTGAAGTCGGTCACCGTGGGGCTTTAGGCGACGTGAGGTACGACTACATCATCGTCGGCGCGGGGGCCGCCGGCTGCGTGCTCGCGAACCGGCTGTCCGAGGATCCGCAGACCCGCGTGCTGCTGGTGGAGGCGGGCGGCAGCGACGATCGTTTCCTGATCCGCATGCCGCTCGGCTTCCTGCGCGCGTTCCGCGATCCCACGATCACCTGGGGCTTCATGAGCGAGCCGGAACCCAACCTCGACGGCCGCGTGATCCCCGCGACTCGCGGTCGAGTGCTCGGCGGCTCCTCGTCGATCAACGGCATGTTTTTCATGCGCGGCCATTCGAGCGACTTCGACGGCTGGCGCGATCTCGGCGCAACGGGCTGGGGCTACGCGGACGTGCTGCCGTACTTCAAGAAGCTCGAATCGAGCTGGCGCGGCGCGGTGCCGTATCACGGCTCCGAGGGACCCATGCCCGTCGCGCCGATCGACACGGTCAAACTACTGCACGATCCGCTGATGCGCGCCGCGGCGCCGGCGGGATTCTGGACCAGCGACGACCTGCATGGCCGCCTCGAGGAAGGCTTCGCGCGCGGCGAGATCACCGTGGATGGGCGCGGCCGGCGCGCCAACGCCGCGCGGGCCTATCTGCATCCCGTGAGCCATCGGCCGAACCTCGAAGTCGTGCAGGGCGCGCTCACCACGCGCGTGTTGGTCGCCAACCGGCGCGCGGTGGGCATCGAGATGCTGCGCGGCAACGAGAAGCGGCAGGTATTCGCCGACCGAGAGGTGATCCTGTGCGGTGGCACGTTCAATTCCGCGCAACTGTTGTTGCTGTCGGGATTCGGCCCGGCCGACGAGCTGCGCGCGCACGGTATCCGCGTGCAGGCGGACCTGCCCGGCGTGGGCCGCAATCTTTCCGAACACGTGCGCGCGGGCTTGCAGTTCGCGACGCGCGAGCCGGTGTCGTTCCTGCGCGAGCTGCGCGTGGATCGCGCCGCGATATCGCTGCTGCGCTGGATGCTCTTCGGCAAGGGTGTGTTCGCGACGCAGATCAGCAGCTGCAACGTCGTCGTGCGGACGGACCCGTCGCTCGCGCGGCCCGACATCCAGCTCATGTGCAACCCCGTGCGCATGGACGCGAAGATCTGGTGGCCCTTGCTGAGCCGCAAGCATGCACACCTGATCACGAGCGACGCGGTCGTCCTGCACCCGAAGTCCCGCGGCCGCGTCACGCTGCGCTCGGCCGACCCGCTCGCCAAGCCGCGCATCGAGTACAACCTGCTGTCCGAGCCGGAGGATCTGGTCACCTTGCGCCGCGGTTTGCGCACGGCGCGGCGCATCTACGCGACGTCGCCGCAATCCGACCTGATCGCCTCGGAGGTCGCGCCCGGCGTCGACGTGCAGAGCGATGCCGAGCTGGACGATTACATCCGCAGGACCGCGGGCATCACGCAGCATCCGGTCGGCACGTGTTCGATGGCGGGCGGTCCCGGGCGCGTGGTCGACGAGCAGCTTCGCGTGTGTGGCGTCGATGGAATGCGCGTCGCCGATGCGTCGATCATGCCCACGGTGCCGGGCGGCAACACCTACGGCGCGGTTCTCATGGTGGCCGAGCGCGCCGCCGATCTCATTCGCGGCAGGACTCTTCCGCCGCAACTGGAGCGCAGATGACTCTCGAGACACCCCAGCCCACGACGCTCGCGAACTTCGACGTGAAGCTCGTGCATGCGTTCGACGTACGCATGAATTTCCACAAGCGGATGGTGTTCGGGCCGGTGTCGGGCGGCGCACGGCAGGGATACGTGGCGTTCAAGGATGGCCTGGTCCGCGGCCCGAAGCTGAACGGAAAACTCCTCGAATACAGCGGCGCTGACTACGGCACCTTGCGCATGGACGGCGTGGTCGAGGCGAACGCGCACTACATCATCGAGGCCGACGACGGCGTGCCTATCTACATCCACAACCGAGGCTACATCTACAACACGCAGAAGGACGCGCCGGGTCCGGCGTATTTCCGTTGCACGCCTTACTTCAAGGCGCCGGCCGGCAAACACGACTGGCTCAATCGCACCGTGGTCGTCGGGGGCGGTGTGCGCCACGACGATCCCGACCACACCATCTTCCGTTACTACACGGTGGAGTGAGCCGGAAGGGGATGGATCGTATCGACTATATCGTGGTGGGCGGCGGCTCCGCGGGATGCGTGGTCGCGGCGCGCCTCACCGAAGACCCCTCGATCAACGTGCTGCTGCTCGAAGCGGGTGACGACGAGCGCAAGTTCTTCAAGATCGCGATGCCGCTCGCCTGGCGCGACGCGTTCCTCGATCCGCGAACGTCCTGGGGCTTCGAGACGGAGCCTGAGCCGCACGCCGACAATCGCAAGGTTCCCGCGCCGCGCGGCAAGGTGCTCGGCGGATCGAACTCCGTGAACGGATTGATGTACATGCGCGGCTGCCCGGCCGACTACGACGACTGGGCGAAGCGGGGACTTTCCGGCTGGGACTACGAAGGCGTGTTGCCGTATTTCCGGAGGTCGGAGCGCAACTGGCGCGGCGAATCGCGTTTTCACGGCGCCAGCGGGCCGCTCACCACCTCGCGCCACGAAACGGACGACCATATCTTTCCGCGCATCATGGAAACCGCCGAGGCGCTCGGCTTCAAGCACCTCGAGGACTTCCACGCCGAGGACGTCGAAGGTTTCACGGTTCCCGATCTCAATTACCACCAGGGCGAACGCGCCAGCACGGTGGCGAGGTTCCTGCGGCCCGCGATGTCGCGACCGAATCTCGAGGTGCGCATCAACACGCGCGTGTTTTCGCTGCTGCTCGAGAACGGACGCTGCGTGGGCGTGCGCGCCGAATCGCTGGGGCAGGTCGCCGACATCCGCTGCGAGCGCGAGGTGATCCTGTCCGCCGGCGCGTTCAATTCGCCGCAGCTCCTGCAGCTGTCGGGCATCGGTGCGCCCGAGGACCTCGAGCCTCATGGCATTCCGGTGCGGCACGCGCTGCCGGGAGTCGGCGCGAACCTGCAGGACCACCAGTCGTTGGGCGTCGAATTCAGCGCCTCGGGAAGCTTCTGTTTCGACAGCCGGCTGCGGCTCGACCGGCTGGCATTGTCCATACTGCAATGGAAGTTGTTCCGCAGCGGCATCATCGCGCGCGCGCCGATCTCGGCCCAGGGACTGGTGCGGACGCGGCCGGGACTCGACCGGCCGGATCTGCAGATGCTGGTGAGTCCGGTTTCGATGTTCGCGCGACCGTGGTTCCCGGGATGGCGTGCCGGCGTGGGCCACCAGCTGTCGATGGCCTGCGTGTTGCTGCATCCGGAGAGCCGCGGCAAGGTTTCATTGCGCTCCGCCGATCCGCGCGACAAGCCGAGGATCCAGCTGAACCTGCTCGCGGCCGAAGCCGACCGCGAGGGACTGCGGGCCATCGTCAAGTTCGTGCGGCGGTTCTTCGCCACGGCGCCGGCCTCGGCCCTCGTGGCCACGGAGCTCAAGCCGGGAGCGGGCGTGGAGAGCGACGCGGCTATCGACGCATGGGTGCGGGCCAATGTACGCACCGCGATGCATCCGACCAGCACCTGCGCCATGGGCACGGATTCGAGGGCGGTGGTGGATGGTCAGTTGCGAGTTCGCGGGTTGTCGGGATTGCGGATCGCCGATGCGTCGATAATGCCCGCCATAGTCGGCGGGAACACGAACGCGCCGACCATCATGATTGCGGAAAAGGCGGCCGACCTGTTGCTGGGTCGTTCCGCCTGAGGGGACCGGGTGGCGAAATCATTCTTCTACGGCTGGATACTGCTGGGCGTGCTGTGGCTGGTGTTCGCCTTCAACCTGGGCTTTCCGGCCTATGGCGGTCCGGTCATCAACAACGCGATGGCGGACGCGGTCGGATTCAGCCGCGGTCCGCTCGGCCTCATCACGACGTTCTACATCATCATGTCGGGCCTGCCGGGACCGCTGGTCGCGATGGCGGTGCGGCGCTTCGGCTCGCGCAATACGCTGATCTTCGGCAGCGTGCTCAATGTGATCGGCGCGTGTTACATGGCGCTGGTCGCGGACTCCGCGTTCCACGCGTACATCGGCTTCGGCCTGCTGATCGGCGGCGGCGTGTGTTCGGGCGCGGCCATCGCCAGCCAGACCGTCCTGTCGCGCTGGTTCGTGCGCCGCCGCGCGACCGCGATTTCCATCCTTTATTCAGCGGGCGCGATTGGCGGCTACATCGCCACGAAGTTCGTCTTGCCCGCGGTGATCCATGCGCACACCTGGCGCGCGGCGTGGTGGGTGATCGCGGGACTTTCGGCACTCGCGGGCGTACTCGCGTTGCTCTTCGTCAGGGAGAAGCCCGAGGACACGGGCGCGGTGGCCGATGGCGGCGAGGTCGCGACGTCCGGCGCGCAGGCGAGGGCGAAGCCTTCCTTCATCACGGAGACGCCGATCGAATTCCGCGACGCCGCGCGCATGCCTACCTACTGGCTGCTGGTCGCGGCACTGCTCGGCGGCAGCAGCGCGTTCACGTTTTTCCTCGGCCACGGCATCGCGATGCTCAAGGACCTGGGCCATCCGATGGAAGTCGGCTTCGGCGCCATCGCCACGATGACCTGGACCGGTCTCATCGCGAAGGCCCTGATCATCGCCTTCGGCAATCGCTTCGATCCGCGCTGGCTGTGGGTCGTCTTCATGTCGTGCTTCGGGCTCTCGATGGTCATGCTGGTCGGCGCCGACACGCAGCTCGAGGTCGATCTCGTCGCGGCATTGCTCGGCATGGGCTTCGGCGGCGCGGTGGTGTGCCTCATGACCGTGCTGGGCAACTACTTCGGCCTCAAGGCATTCGCGCTGCTCTCCGGCATCGCCATCGCGATCAACACCACGATCTCGGCGGTGGGACCCTATGTCGCAGGCTATCTATACGACATCGGTTATCCGTACAGTGGCACCTGTTATTTCATCGCGGCGTGGTCTTTCCTCGGCGCGCTGATTCTCGTCATCATCCGCAAACCGCATCCTCAACCAACGACCGTTCCCGCATGACCCAGATCCAGGAAGGTACGCTGCTCTGGAAACCCTCCGAGCAGCGACTCGCCCGTTCGCATCTCACCAGGTACATGGCATGGCTCGCCGAGCGCGGCCTCGAGTTCGACGACTACGAGTCCCTGTGGCGCTGGTCGGTTTCGGACCTCGAAGCATTCTGGAGCTCGATCGTCGAGTTCTGCGGCGTGCGCTTCACGACGCCGCCGACCCGCATGCTCGGCGAACGCGACATGCCCGGCGCCGAATGGTGCCCGGGCGCGAGGCTCAACTACGCGCAGCACGCGCTGGCGCACGAGCGGCCCGGCGAAATCGCGCTGCTGCACCTGTCGGAGCGCAGGCCACTGGCGAGCCTTTCGTGGCCGGAATTCGCGCGGCAGGTGCGCGTGCTGGCGACCAGGATGCGCGCGCTCGGCATAACCCCTGGCGATCGCGTGGTCGC
Source organism: Pseudomonadota bacterium (assembly GCA_023433515.1). Classification (GTDB taxonomy): domain Bacteria; phylum Pseudomonadota; class Gammaproteobacteria; order Steroidobacterales; family Steroidobacteraceae; genus CADEED01. The sequence goes on along the minus strand of JAEZCN010000168.1, from coordinate 1,094 downwards.
GTACCTGCCGAACATTCCCGAGGCGATGATCGCGATGTACGCGACGGCGAGCATCGGCGCCGTGTGGTCGAGTTGCGGACCGGATTTCGGCACGCGCGGCGTGCTCGACCGTTACTCGCAGCTCGAGCCCAAGCTGCTGTTCTGCGTCGACGGCTACAGCTACGGCGGCAAGCTGTTCGACCGGCGCGGCGACATCCGCGAGATCATCGGCCGGCTGCCGACGCTCGAGCGCGTGATCCATCTGCCGTACCTCGATCCTGAAAAACCGACCACGATCGACGACCGCGCGCTCTTCTGGGCCGACGTGGTCGCGGGCCCCGATCCGGGACGCGAGGCCTTCCAGTTCGAACAGGTTCCGTTCGCGCATCCGCTGTTCATCCTGTTCTCGTCGGGCACCACCGGACTTCCCAAGGCAATCATTCATTGCCACGGAGGCATCACGCTCGAGCAGCTCAAGCTGTTCCATTTCCACATGGACATGCACGCGCGACAGCGCATGTTCTTCTTCACCAGCACGGGCTGGATGATGTGGAACTTCCTGTCGAGCTCGCTGCTCATGGACGTGGTGCCGGTGCTGTACGACGGCAACCCCGCCTGGCCGACGCCCGACCTGCTGTGGAAGATGGCCGACGACACGGGCGCCCACCTGTTCGGTGCGAGCCCTACCTACCAGAGCATCCTCGAGAAGGCGGGCATCGTTCCGAAGGATCGCTTCAAGCTGGAAAACCTCGAAACCATCGTGCTGGCCGGCTCACCCGTCACGGCCGAGTGCCAGAGCTGGTTCTTCGAGAACGTGAAGCGCGACCTGTGGGCTCACTCGGGCAGCGGCGGCACCGACATCTGCACCGGCCTCGTGGGCGGCGTCGTGAACCTGCCTATCTACGCGGGCGAGATCCAGGCGCGGTCGCTGGGTGTCGCGGCCTACGCGTTCGATGACCGCGGCAACACGCTCGTCGACGAAGTAGGCGAGCTCGTGCTCACCGAACCCATGCCGTCGATGCCGGTGGGCTTCTGGGGCGACGAATACAACCAGCGATATCTCGAATCGTACTTCGACCAGTACCCGGGCATCTGGCGGCACGGCGATTTCTTCC
>JAEZCN010000117.1 GCA_023433515.1 Pseudomonadota bacterium | reverse complement strand
ACTATCCCCACCCCCCACATCACAGCGCGCCGTTATCCCACGGGCCCGTGATCGCGAACGTGATGCCCGGCGTCTGGATGTTCACGAACATCCATCGGCCGTGGAAGCACGCGCCCGCCCACTCGATGCCGGAGTAGTTGCCCGGCGCGATGCTGGAGACGATGCCGCCGCGGCTCTTGTTCACGACCGCATCGATTTGCGCGATGTTGGCCGCCGACAGGTTCATGCGGTTCTCGGCGAAGATGAACGTCCTGCCGTTCTGCGACAGACCACGCAGCCGCTGGATGTTGTTGCCACCGTCCTCGCACAGGATGATGCCGCCGCGATTGCTGACCGCGATGTTGTCGGGGTTGTTGCACTCGAGGTTCGTGATGCCCGCGCCCGCCGAGTTGAAGATGATCGTGAGGATCTCCTTGCGCGGGTCGTATTCGAACACCTGTCCCTGGCGCGCCGACCCGCCGCTCGTGCAGACGAAGTAGATCTTGCCGCTGTCGAAATACGCGCCTTCGGGCCTCGCGAAACACGCGCGGCCGGGAGCCGAGTTGTAGGCGCGGCCCCGGGTCGCTTCCGGATCCGTGACCTCCACCCACTCGACTTCCCACGTCGCGCCGTTCGGATAGTCGATGTACACACCGCCCAGGCCGCTGAAGTTGTAGTTGTCCTCGCCCTTCACCTTGAGCGCGAACAGCGCTCCACCCGCCGCGGGGTTGCCGTACTGGTTCGGCACGAACTTGTAGAAGCCACCCGGCGTCGCATCCTCGGTTTCGTAGATGATCCCGCTGCCCTCGTCGACCGCGATCGCTTCGTGCGAGAAGCGGCCCATCGCGGTCAGCGGCTCGGCGGACGCCATGCCTTGCGCGGGAACGTCGAAGCACCAGCCGTGGCGCACGCCCGCCGGCGAGGTGTAGCCGGTTTCTTCGCAGGTGATCCAGGAACCCCACGGCGTGCGGCCGCCGGCGCAGTTCGTGACCGTGCCGCTCAGCGATCCGAAGTGGCCCGTGAACCGGCCGGTCAACGTGTTGAAGCCGAGCGTTGTGGTGCCGCCGCGCCCGTTCGCGTTGTCGTACCCGGCCTTCGCGATGAACGGATTCGGGCCGTTACCGCTGCCCAGCTCGTGATTGCGGACCAGGAAGATCTCGCCGCCCTTGTTCGAAACCACGTCCATGCCATCGTGCGCGCCCGGCGTCGCTACGCCATCATCCATCTGCTGGCCGCGCCAGCCGAAGGTGCGATAGCGGAATCCCGCCGGCAGCGCGATCAGCGGCAGGCCAGTGGCTTCGTCGTTGACCGGCGCCACCGGGCCGTAATCGTCGGAGTAAGGCAGTTCGACGGCGTCGGCGCGCCGCGCGAGCAGCGCTCCGAAGGAAATCGTGGCGGCGCCTGCCACGCCACCTTTCAGGAAAGAACGCCGGCCCATCTGCTCCGGCGTGCCGCCGGCCGTATCGATCGAAGAATTGCTCATTGCTGTCCCCTGTGCGGTCGTTGTTGCGATGAGCACTCAAGTTAGGGTCGTGAGATTTCGCGGACGTGACGCCGCGATTGCGGATCCGTCACAAGAGGGCGGGGATAGTGTCCCCACCCCTGTCTCCAGTTAAAGTTGCGCGACCCGGACGTCGCGTCCGGACCGAGGGACATCCCATGTTCAAGCGCGCAGCGTTCGCATTCGCATTCCTTCTGTGCACGTCCGCGATGGCGGCCGAGGAACCCCGATGGCTCAAGGATGCGCGGGCTCGCGAGAGTGAAACGCTGAAGACCGCCGAGATCCGCAGCAAGGACGGCTGGTTCAAGGTCAACACGCCCGGAAAGCTGATCGGCACGGTCGAGAAACTGGAAGGCTCCTACTCGGTCGAGCTCGACGTCGGCGGCGATGCGCCCGTGCTCTGCGAGATCTATCCGGACGGCATCGACCTCGCGCATGCGCTGCGCCAGACGCTGCTCAACTCGCTCGCGAACATCGAATCGTCGCAGGGCAAGATCGAAGTGCGCGCGCTCGAGGGCACCGATGCCGGCGCCTACGGCGCGGTGCCCTACATGAGCCTGGCGTGGTTGTATCGCGTCACGGCGGAGGATGGTTTACGCGTCGGCGCGCTCAAGCAGGTCGTCATGGACAGGAACGGCATGGGCATCTATTGCGCGCACAACGACCTGGGCTATACGCAGACGTTCGCGACGATCGCGCGCGCGTTCGCGGAAACGCTCGAGTCCCAGGAGCCCGCGCGCAATCCGCAATACGTCGAAATCGCCACGGCGACGATGTCGGGCATGAAGATCGGGGTCGCGATCTCCACCGTGGAGCGCGATGCCGACGGCGACCTCAAGGCGCTCCAGGTCTCGTCCCTGCTGGTCCCGACACAGGACGGCGCCGTGATGTCCCAGGATGCAACGCATCTCTACTGGCTGCGCCCCAGCGGCGAACTCATCAATGCCGTGAAGACGGAAGTGTCCAATGGCGAGGTGTCGCACGACCTCGCGCTCGCGTTGGACGAAGGGTTGTGGACCGTGACCGGCGAGGTGCAGGGCAAGGCCGTGCACACCACGCTGCCGAAAGACTCTCAGCCAGGCAACTGGATGACGCAGGCGAAGCAGTTGCGCGAGCTGATGAACCAGCCCGACCCGATCGGGCGCGAACACTCGATCGGCATCTGGCTCGCCGAGAATCCGGAAAAGCTCACCGTTGCGAGGACCAGGATCCTCGCGAAGCAGGACGATCAGCATTTCATCGCGCGCTCGGACCTGAGCGGAATCACCGCGGATCTCACGCTCGACAAGTCGAACGGCATGGCGAGCACGATCGACATCAAGGTGGGCGCCATGAGCATCAAGATGGGCCGCGTCTTCGCGAGCGGGACGTTCTGATGCGGTCGCGGATCCGCGGTGTCCTCGCGGCCTTCTCGCTGGCCGCCTGCGCATTCGCCACCGCGGGAGAGCCGACCCAGCTCGCTCCCCTGCACATCATTCCGACCGAAAACGTGTCGCCCGAACTCATCGCGGCCGACGGCCCGGTGCGTGTGCGGCTCGTCAGCCCGGACGCGCAGGGTCTCGCGACGGTGCTCGGCGGCAAACTACCCGCCGGCCAGTCCTGGTTCGAATACGTCATCGACCAGTACCCACAGCTACCCGGCCCCGCGACGCGGACCTGGCTCGAGTCGACGTTCGTCATCGACTACACCGAGCCCGAGTTCGAGCCGTTGCGCAAGGAACTCGGCTTGCGCAAGACACGGACGACGCGCGCCGAGCTCGTGGAGTACGTCGCCGGCCTCGTCGAAGCGAGCGCCGAACGCAGCTGGGATCTCGCCTCCGTCGTCGCTCGAAAACGCCGCGGCGACTGCAGCGAACACGCGGTCCTCAGCGCGGCGCTCGCGCGCCTGCAGGGGATTCCCGCGCGTGTCGTCGTCGGCGCGGTGCTGGTTTCGGACGGGAACAAGTTTGGCACCTTCGGTCATGCGTGGGCCGAGCTGCGCGAAGACGGCCAGTGGAAAGTGGCCGACGCGGCGCTGTTCGACATGGCGGACGTCACGTTGCGTTACATCCCCATCGGCCTGCTCGAGGACGAAGGCATGGGTTACGGCATGGATCTCATGCGCGCCATGCGGACTTGGGTCGAACGTGTCGTGGTGGTCGGCCACTGAACGGGTGCGGGGCGCCGATTCACGAAGCATTCAGCGGACCGGCCCGATACTGCCCGCCATGACGAATCATGCCCCTCGGATCGGGCCCCGACTGCGTATGCCGGGCATTGCCCTTCTCATGACTTTCGCGATGAGCGCGATCGCCGCGGATGCCGTGGTCGGCCGCGCCTCGAATGCCACCGTGCGCGAGCGTGTCGTGGAACTGGTGAACGAGGCGCGCGGCCGGGCACGGCGCTGCGGCTCGGAGCGTTTCGCCGCCGCCCCACCGCTCGGCGCTTCTCGCAAGCTCGACGACGCGGCTTTGCGGCACGCGCGCGACATGGCGCGCCGGAAGTTCTTCGACCACGAGGGCGCCGACGGCAGCCAACCCAAGAACCGCGTGTTGCGCGCCGGTTATGAGTCGCGCCTGACCGGCGAGAACATCGCATACGGCCCCGTGTCGGCGGAGGAAGTCGTCACCGGGTGGCTCGCGAGTCCCGGCCATTGCGCGAACATCATGGACCCGAGGTTCAGGCACATCGGCGTCGGGGTGGCGACCGGTTCAAAGCGCGGCGAGATCTACTGGGTACAGACGTTCGCCACGCCGCGTGGCTGACGGCTCAATACAATGCCGCATGGACATTTCAGATGACGACCTGCAGGCCTGCCTGCGGGTACTGCGCGCCATCGAAGCGGACCGCGCGCACCTCACCGGGCTCACCCGGGAGCAACGCCGCGAGCTGCTGACTCTCGCCGGGCTCGTCGCCAAGCCCGAGCGCCACGATCTCGTGAAGATGGCGAAGGCCTTCCGCCGCGCCGAACGCGAAGCCGCGAAGGAGCAGGACCGGAAGGCCATCGAGCAGGCGGGCTTGCGCGTCCAGCGCCGCGCGCCGGTTTTTTCGCCGCTGTGGCTGGAACCACCGAAACCGGAAGAGCGCGAAGAGCGGCCGCGGCTCAACAAGAAACGCGACTGCTACGTGTGCAAGCAGCCGTTCTCGAAGGTGCACCGCTACTACGACTCCCTGTGCGAGCCCTGCGGCGACTTCAACTACGCCAAGCGCGAGCAGACCGCGGACCTCTCCGGTCACTACGCGCTCGTCACGGGAGCACGCGTCAAGATCGGCTACCAGGCGTCGCTCAAGTTACTGCGCGCCGGCGCGCACGTCGTGGTGACGACGCGATTCCCGATCGATGCGGCCGTCCGTTATGCCGGCGAGCCGGACTTCGCCGCGTTCCGCGGGCGTTTGCAGATCCACGGGCTCGACCTGCGCCACTCGCCGAGCGTCGAGCTCTTCACGAAGTTCCTCGCGGAGCGCCTGCCGCGGCTCGATTACATCCTCAACAACGCCTGCCAGACGGTGCGCCGGCCCGCGGGATTCTTCGAGCACCTGCTGGCGCGCGAGGCGGAGTCGATCGACGGGCTGCCGATGCACCTGGGGTCCACGCTCGCCGATCACGCCGAGCTGCGCCGCATGCTCGCGGCTTCGCCCACGCAGGCCGCGGGCGCCCTGCTCATTGCGGAACACAATCCCGGTGAGGGACTCGTGCACAGTGCCGCACTCTCGCAGCGCCGTTATCTCGACGAGGACTATCGCGGCGGCGAGACGCTCTTCCCCGTGAACCGTTTCGACGAGGACCTGCAGCAGGTCGACCTGCGCGAGATGAACAGTTGGCGCCTCAGAATGCACGAGGTCGAGACGCCCGAACTACTCGAGGTGCAGCTCGTGAACGCGATCGCGCCGTACATCCTCAACGCGCGCCTCAAGCCGCTGATGCTGCGTACGCCCGGCGCGCACAAGCACATCGTCAACGTCAGCGCGATGGAAGGACAGTTCTATCGCACCACGAAGACCGACAAACACCCGCACACCAACATGGCGAAGGCGGCGCTCAACATGATGACGCGCACGAGCGCGCCCGACTTCGTGAAGGACGGCATCCACATGAACGCGGTGGATACCGGCTGGGTGACGGACGAGGACCCCGCCGTCCACGCGGCCCGCAAGGCCGAAGAAGGGTTTGCACCGCCGCTCGACATCATCGACGGCGCGGCTCGCATCGTCGATCCGATCTTCTCGGGACAACTCACGGGCGAACACGTCTGGGGCCAGTTCCTCAAGGATTACAGGCCCACGCCGTGGTGAACGTCGCGGTACTCTCTGCGCCATGAATGCATCGCGTTGGCTTCCGATCCTGCTTCCGCTGTGCGGCATCGCGCTTGGCGCGCCGCCGGTCCCGGTGACCGTGCATGCCGATCGCGTGGTCGGCGAAATCCGTCCCATCTGGAATTATTTCGGTTACGACGAGGCCGGCACGACACTGACCCCCGAGGGCCGCGATCTGCTGGGTAAACTCAATGCGCTCAGCGACGAGCCGATCCGCATCCGCGTTCATCACCTGCTCACCAGCGGCGACGGCACGCTCGCGCTCAAGTGGTCGAGCACCCATGTGTATACCGAAGACGCCGCGGGAAAGCCGCGTTACGACTGGACGCGTCTCGACGCCATCATGGACGAGCTCACCCGCCCGGGAATCGAGCCGTTCGTGCAAGCGAGCTTCATGCCGCAGGCGCTTTCCTCGCGCCCCGAGCCGTATACGCCGGTCCTGGTGAAAACGGGATTGCCGCGCGACATGGTGGAAGGCGGAGCGTTCTATCCACCCAAGGATTACCGCAAGTGGGAAGCGCTCATAGAGGCCTGGGCCCGTCACAGCGGCGAACGTTACGGAATCGACCGCGCTTCCTCGTGGTTGTGGGAGTTGTGGAACGAACCCGAGTCGCCCTACTGGCGCGGCACGAAGGAGGAGTACTTCAGGTTGTACGACCACTTCACGGCCGCGGTGAAGCGCGCACTGCCGAAGGCGCGCGTCGGTGGCCCGCACGTGACCGACCCGGGCTGGAAGAATGGCGATGTGTTCATGCGCGACTTCCTCGAGCACTGTCGCTCCGGAAAGAACAGCGCGACCGGCGGCGTCGGCGCGCCGCTCGACTTCGTGGCCTTCCATGCCAAGGGAACCACCCGCGTCGATGAAGAGGGGCGCGTGGAGATGAACCTGCGCAACCATCTGAAGACGATCGATACCTACGGCCGCATCATCGCGAGCTTCCCGGAGTTCGCGCGGCTGCCCATCTACATCGGCGAGTCGGATCCGGAAGGTTGCGCCGGCTGCCCCGCGACGCTCGATCCTCAGCGCGACTATCGCCGGACTTCCCAGTTCGCGGCGTACACGGCCGCATCGTTCATGCGCAAACAGGACCTGCTGGCACGCACGGGCGGAGATCTGCAAGGCGCGGTTTCCTGGGCGTTCACGTTCGCCGATCAGCCCTGGTTCAACGGCCTGCGCGCACTCACGACCAACGAGGTCGCGTTGCCGGTGTTCAATACCTTCGAGTTGTTCGCCAGGCTTGCCGACAAGCGCATCGCCGTCGACGCGCCGTCCATGATCCCCGTCGACGCCATCATCGCGAACAGCGTGCGAGGCGAACCCGACATCGGGGCCGTCGCCTCCATCGACGAAGCGAAGTCACGCCTCACCATCCTGGTCTGGAACTACCACGACGTCGCCGGCGGCTACGACGATCGGCGGGAGGTGCAACTCACCATCCGGGGACTGCCGGACCTCGCGAAGCTCGGGCGGGTCGTCGAATATTCGATCGACGAACGTGCCGGCAATTCCTACGCCGCGTGGCTCGAGATGGGATCGCCTCAACCCCCGTCGGAAGACCAGGTCGCCCGACTGCACGCGGCGGCGAAGATGCACGCCATGCCGCGTAAGCTCGAGACCTCTTCAGGCCAGGGCGCGCGACTGGACATCGTCATGCCGCGCCAGTCCGTGAAACTGATCGAAATCGCACTGGATCCGCGGCGCTGATCGCGCTCAGCGTGCGGCGGCGAGATGCAGGATCGCGAGGCGCGACCAGAGCCGGTCGACCTCGGTGCGGCGATGGTCGTCGGCGAGCACGATCGCGCGCGCGGACAATTCCCGCATGTGTCCGCGATTCACGAGCATCAGCAGCGCGCCCGTGAGCCGGCCGAAGCGCACCGAGCGCGCGAGGCCGGGCGCGGACGGATCCAGGAGCATGCCGCGCAGGTCCTCGGGCAGCTGCCAGTTCTCCGCGATGCGCATCGCGGTGGGCGGCACCCAGTCGTCGAGTAGTTGGGCCATGGCCGCCGGTCGGACCTTGCCCGCGCCGGGACAATGTTCGCGCGCGATGCGGAATACCGCATTGCTCGCGAGTCCCAGCAGCATCACCAGCAGCCGCGCGCTGAACGCGTCGACGCGCTCGATGCGAACCGCATGCAGCTCGGCGCTGCCGGCCGCGTACTGGCTGTGCTCCCAGGTCGCCTCGGCGAACGAGGAGAACGGGCCGCGCGCGCCGGTCATCACGGGATGCAGCAACGCGGTGGCGACCAGCGAGCGCAATCCATCGGTGCCGACCAGCGCCACCGCCTTTTCGAGGCTTTCGATCGGCTTGCTGCCGCTGAACCGATAAAACGAGCTGTTCGCCAGTTTCAGCAGTCCACCGAGCAGCGCGCCGTCCTCGCCGATGATCTTCGCCATCTCGCGCAGGGAGTTGGATTCATTGTTGATCGCGCTCATGAGCCGCGGCAACAGCGACGGCCGCCGTGGCAGGTACTTCGCCTGGAGCTCGAGGTCGCCGAGCACGCGCGTGGCGGGTTCGAGTTCCGCCAGCTCCGCCGAAGTCGCCTCCCGGCGCAGGTCGTCGAGACTCGCATCGAGCGCGAGCGCCGTGAAGCGCCGCATGGCGACGTCCGCGTGCGCACCCGGAATGCGGGCATCGCCAGCCAGGCGCGTGGCGCGAGGCTGATCGCGGCTTCCCTGCCGATCGTTGATTACCCGCCGGCCTTTCACACGCGGCCCACGGAACCATTGACCCACAAGAGAGCCGATCCCGGAGCGGATGGCGGCAATCATGGTTGACGGTTATCGGCGCGGCGGACCGGAACTGAAGTCCGGCGTTCCGAGCCTCACTATGTAAACTCGCCTGACTACTTCCAGCCGGCTGCAGTCGCCCTCGGGTCGCCCAGGATCGATGCCCGCGCGAGGTTCATGGCCGCGGCCTCATTCACCCAGCGCCGCGTAACTGACGATCCGGAACCGCGCGCCCTGCGCCGCGCGGATTCTTTCGGCGAGCTTGTCGTGCAGCTCGGGCTTCCACGTCGTCCACTGCGCGAAGAACGCGGCGACGGCGGCCTCGTCGCCCTCGTGCTGCAGCCGCAAGACCTCCTTCAGGAGGGACTCGATCGTCTCGACGTAACGCTCGTAGTTGATCGTCAGCCGCGCGGTCGCGGGATCGGCGCTCAGCAATCCCTTGTCGAGGAACCAGTTGAACTGCACGAGCTGCATGGTCTGGTAAGGCTGATCGGGGCGCGGTTTCACGTTCTGCAACGTACGCTTGATGCCGCTCGCCTGGATCGCCCGCAGCGACGGATGTTTCATCCGGTGCAATGCGAACAACGAGACGAGATCGGACTTCATCTCCTCCATCGCATCGGCGTGGGTGCCGAGGGCCACGTCCAGCGTGCGTCCCTGGCGATCGCGGTCCGGGCCCAGGTAGTGGCCGATCTCGTGCCACAACGTGCGCAGGAAATTTCCATCGGGCTCGAGATCGCCGCCGTGCGCATCGACCGTCGCGGCGCGCCAGATGCGCTCGTCGGCGGCGAACAGAGCGGGATTCTTCATGATGTTCGCGCGCATCAGGATGGTCCGGCCGTAACGCCGCGAGAACAACGCGTCGTTCGGCAGGATGGTCGCGGTGTTGGTGCCGCGCGCCTGGCCGAAGTCCGCGACGACGTCGTACACGCCGACCGGAATGTCGTCGCGCACGCGCTTGCGCGGCGCGTACGGCAGCGCGTCTTCGATGGACTGGATGCCGCCGAGCGCCTTGCGCAACTCTTCCGACGCAGCTTCGTCGCGCAGCAGGATGCTCATGCTGTGGAACGCCTTCACGCCGAAGAGCGCGTCGTCGTAGGTTTCGTACGCGCCGATCTGCGCGTTCAGCCGCGCGAAGCGGCCGGTGACCCAGGACGCGTCGCCGGATTCGTAATCGTTCGAGACGAGATCGCGCGCGCGGTTGCGCAGGTAGCGCGCGAACTCGGCGTCCGACGGCTCGACTTTTTCGGCGGCGCTCATCAGCAATGCGAAGGCGCGCGTCATTTCCCGTGGATACGCGATTGCATACGGTAGCGCGTAGAACGCGTCGGGCGACGCGCGTTTCGCGAGCGCCTCGAGGCTCTCCACCCGCCCGGGATGCAGCCCGCGGATCAGCGGGTAACGCTCGAGCGTCGCGAGGTCGGCGTCGATGTTCGCGCGCGTCGCGCGCCGCACGACGGAACGTTCCGCGAGAATCTCGTCGCGCAATGCCGGGTTGGCGGAAAGAAAACCATCCACCTGCCGCTTCGTCGCGTCCGGTGGATAGACGTTCTTGCCGCGCGACTCCTCGGCGACCGGCAGGAACGGCACGCGCCGGTTGTCGAGCGTGGTCGCAACCGGACCCTGGTTGAGCCGGTAGAGGTCGAGCAGATTGCGCGTGGCGACCGGCTTGCCGAGCTTCGCATGCAGCGATGCGAGGTTCGCGAATGCCACTTCGGCTTGCGCATGCCGCGAGCGCTCGAACACGGTCTGCATGAGCGCGCCGACCGCCAGCAGGTCCCGCAGCGCGGCGCGTTCCGCATCCGTCAGCGAATCCAGCGACGGCGCGAGCCTGATGTGCTCGGTCTTCGCCAGGATCTCGGCGGATTGCGCTTCGGGCCAGTATCCGGGCGGCAGCGCCGTCTGCGAATGCGAGAGACTCGAGAAGCAAACGACTATCGAGGCGAATGCCAGGCGCATGTTCCGCTCCAGTGCGTGGATGGGCCGATTCAAACACAGGGGCCCGCGCAGGGAAATCTCCCGGACGATCGCGCATGAACGCCGGACGGCCAGTCATTCAGAAGGTCGCGGCGCGCGGCTACAGTGCCGCGCAACCATTCAGGAGTGACGACGATGACGCATTCGAGCAGCTGCTTCTGCGGCGAAGTGAAATTCGAGGTGAGCGGCGAGCCCGTCGCCATGGGCTATTGCCACTGTTCCTCGTGCCGTCACTGGTCGGCGGGTCCCGTCAACGCGTTCACGCTGTGGAAGCCGGATGCGCTCGAGGTGACGCAGGGCGTCGACAACATCGGCACGTTCAACAAGACGCCGGGAAGCTCACGGCAGTGGTGCAAGAAGTGCGG
>JAEZCN010000113.1 GCA_023433515.1 Pseudomonadota bacterium | reverse complement strand
CCTGCTGGTAGCGCGAGAACAGGCCATCCAGCGAGATCGTCGTGTTCTCGGTCGGCTGCCACTGGAACGACAAACTACCGCCGGTGCGCTCGGTGTCCTGCTCGGAGTTCACGTAGCGCGGCAGGCGGGGATGGAACGCGCCGCCACCGGGCACGAGGTTGCCCGCGGCGTCGCGGATCGCCGGGTTCGTCATGTTGTAGACGGTGGTGAAGGCCTCGAGATCGCTGGTGCGCGGATTGACGTTGCCGATCGCATTCTGGACGCTGCAATTGTTTTCGTCGGCGCCACGCACGCCGACCGCGGGGCTCGGCCCGGTCAACGTCCAGCCGACGGGCGTGCAGAACGGCAGGTTGACGGGAGCTCCCGCCGTGCCGATGTTGTTGCCGTTCGTGCCGAAGTGAAGGATGTCCACCGCGGAGTATCCGACTTCGCGCGTGTGCCGCTCCTGGAACGAGAAGGTCGCGAGCACGCCGAACGTGTCGTCGAAGAATTTCTTGCCGGCCAGCAGCGAAACGCGCGGATCGACTTCCTCGCTGACTTCGTTGTAGATGCCGCGCGCGGTGACGCTGAAAGCCTGGTTGTCCGCGTAGTCGAAGGGGCGCGGCGAGCGCAGGTCCACGGTTGCGCCGAGCGAGCCTTCTTCCACGTCGGCGGACGGCGTCTTGCGCACGGCGAGCTGCGAGAAGATCTCGGTGGGGAACACGTTGAAATCGAATGCGCGGCCGTTGTTGCCGGCGCCGTAGATGTCGCTCGAGCCGGTCTGCGCGGCGCCTTCCATCCCGTTGATGCGCACTTTCGTGAAGCCCGGGCCGAGGCCGCGCACGGAGATGTTGCGGCCCTCGCCACCGTCGCCGCGCGTGAGCGCGACGCCGGGGATGCGCTGCATCGATTCCGCGAGATTGCTGTCCGGGAACTTGCCGATGTCTTCCGCGGCGATCACGTCGATCGCGGCGGTTTCGTTGCGCTTCTCGGCGAGCGCGGCATTCAGCGAGCCGCGAAAGCCGGTGACGACGACTTCATCGAGCTCCGCCGCGGGCGTTTCGTCGGCCGCCATGGCGGCGCTCGCGCTGCCGAGACACATCGCGACCGCGACTGCCAGTTTCGATCGTGAAAAAGATGGACGCGGAAACAAGACCTGTTTTTCGTTGGGCACGTGCATTTCCCCTCAAGCAATGGCGCGCTCTTCGGTGATCGACGTGCCCCTTCAGCGGCCGGTCACCGTTCGAATTGATCGAAGTTGATCAGTATGTACCGCAATTGACACCGATTTACCAGACGTCGATGGCCCCGATGTGGCGCCGGCGAAACGCGCTGGGCCCCGCTGCACATTTGTGAAAACCAGCTTGTTGCGTGTAGAACACGCGATTGATGCACCGCGAGCGCTATTGACCGAATTTGTCGAATCGGCTGAAACGCCTCCCGCCGGCCTGCCGCAGGGCGCGCGGCGCGCGGCTCGTCACCCCGGATGACTCAACCGTACCGCAACTTGAGCGCGAGGATGGTCCCCGCCAGCGCCAGTGTTGCCGTGTTCGCCACGATCATCGGCCACGAGTCGAGCGCGATTCCGTACGCGAGCCACAGCGCGACCCCCACCGTGAAGATCGAGTACATCCCAAGCGATATGCCGCGCGTGTCTCGCGTGCGGATCGTCATGACTGCCTGGGGAATGAAAGACGCGCTGGTCAGCGCAGCCGCGGCAAAGCCAAGCCATTCGAGGTTCATGCCGCATTGTCACCGATCGGTGGCCAGCGATATGCGCTCAACGTGCTCTCGCCCGGCCGAACGCGCTCGCGGAAACGCCGGGAGTTCTTCTCCTCGTTCTGCACCAGTCAAATGAGCCACGCGAGCGAAGCGAGCTAAACAAAGGTGGCCAGGGATGGGTGAGCGCGGTGTCTTCAGCGAATGCACTTAACGTGCATTCGCCCGCGCGAACGCGCTCGCGCAAGCGAGCGCAGGCATTACGTCCCTGGCCACCATTGGAGCGTAGCGAGCGTAAGCGAGCGAAGCGGAAATGGTGGCCAGGGACGGAATCGAACCATCGACACGCGGATTTTCAATCCGCTGCTCTACCAACTGAGCTACCTGGCCGCCGTTGCAATCCCTTTCGGGAGCCCTCGAACGAGGGGCGCGTATTAGAACGGCCGGCCGCGGGCGCGTCAAGCAAGCAAATTCGCAACTGTTTGATTTTGTGAGGTTAGCCCGCGCCGTCCGGTGCGCCCGGCAACTTCCGCACGGTTGGGGGGCATATGCGGCGATTCCGCCACGCGCTTTCCTACAGCTTTGCAATTCCCGGCCCGCCATAAATGGCCTCCCTTTCGTGAGGTCCACCATGGTTGAAGCGACAGCGGCCAACGCCCACGGCGCGCCAGAAGAACCTGCGCCAGACAAGAACCGTGATTCCGCCTTTTATCGCCTGCTCGCGACGATGCTCCCGAAGCTCCGGCGCCGCGTCCTTCCTCACAGTCGCCTGGGCGACAATCTCTATCACCGGCTGCTGTTCCTCAGCAAACACAAGCGCCTCCCCGGCAATGAAATGCTGTGGAACGACGTCCTTTATCGCCTCAAGACGACGGACGAGATCATCGACCCGCTGCGCGTGTTCGTTTCGGACAAGGAGCTCGTCAAGATCTATATCAAGGCGACGATCGGCGACGAATACAACGTTCCGACCCTGGCGGTGCTGCGTTCGCCCGCGCAGGTGGATCACTTCGAATTCCCGGCACGCTGCATCATCAAGCCCACGCATGCGAGCGCGCAGTACATCCTGCGCCGGCAGGGCGAATCCATCGATCGCGAACGCATCAGGAAGTGGTTCGACATGAACTATTACGTGGCCGGCCGCGAGCGCAACTACCGGACGCTGCGCCCGAAGGTCATCGTCGAGCCGCTGGTGTTCGACAACGCCGATCTCTCGGACTACCGGTTCTTCTGCTTCAACGGAGCTCCGAAGCTGATCCAGGTGGACATGGACCGGCACACGCATCACACACGCAAGATCCTCGACACCGAGTGGCGCGAGCAGGATTTTTCGATCCTCTACCCGCGCTCGCCCAAGGTGCTGCCGAAACCGGACACGCTGCCCGAGATGCTGCGCGTCGCGAGCGCGCTGAGCGCACCGTTTTCGTTCGTGCGCATCGATCTCTACAGCGACAACCAGCGCGTGATCGCCGGCGAAATCACCAACGTCAGCGCCAACGCGGGCGGCATATTCCGGCCGCTTTCCGCCGAAAAGAAGGCCTCGGCCATCGTTTTCGGCTGAGCTTCAAGGGGGCGCAGGCGCACTTGCTTTTGGCGCTCCCGGCTCCATCTCGGCCGACCTATGAATACCCAGACCGCCGTCTCCAACACCCCCAATACCGTCACGAGGGCAGTCACGCAGACGCTGCGCGGCATGCCCGCCTCCGACGGCGCGGGCGTCAAACTCACCCGTGTGATCGGCCAGCCCCGGCTGCCCGACCTCGATCCGTTCCTGCTGCTCGACGAGTTCGGCACGGACAAGGCCGAGGATTACATCGCCGGCTTCCCGGAGCATCCGCATCGCGGTTTCGAGACCGTCACGTACATGCTCGACGGCCGCATGCGCCACAAGGACAACCATGGCCACGAGGGCGTGCTCGAGCCGGGCGCCGTGCAGTGGATGACTGCCGGCCGCGGCATCGTGCACTCGGAGATGCCCGAGCAGACCGAGGGCCGCATGCGCGGGTTCCAGCTTTGGATGAACCTGCCGGCGAAGGACAAGATGACGCCGCCTAACTATCAGGAATTCGGTGGCGACAGGCTGCCGGTGGTGGATAGACCCGGCGTCAGCGTGAAGGTCATCGCGGGCAGCCTCGAGGGCACGGTCGGACCGGTGAAGCAGCCGGCGACCGATCCTGTCTACATGGACATCCGGCTCGACGCGGGCGTGGATTTCGTGCTGCCGATAACGGCGGGCCACTCCGCGTTCGTCTACGTGTACGAGGGCGCGGTGTGCGTGGGCACGGGTCGGGAAGCGGCCACGATCGACGCGCAGGAGTTAGGTGTACTCGGCGACGGCACGGAGGTGCGTCTGAACGGGCGCGCGCCGCGCAGTCGCGCGATCCTGGTCGCGGGCCGGCCCTTGAAGGAGCCCGTGGCGCGTTATGGCCCGTTCGTGATGAATACCCGCGAGGAGCTTCACCAGGCTTTCGCGGACTTCCAGGCCGGGAAGTTCTAGCTACAGGCTTCGAGCTCCCCCCGCTCGCAAGCCTCACCTGGGCGGCGCAGGAGACTGCGCCGTCTTTTTTATGCGTCTATTTGACGGGCGGAGGGACGAATTCCTTCGGCGCGGACGAGCCCTCGCCGAAGAAGAACTTCTCCATCTCGTATTCGAGCCGCTTGCGGTGCGCGGGCTCGATCGGCGTGAGCCGGTATTCGTTGATGAGCATGACCTGGTGTCGCACCCATTGCTGCCAGGCTTCCTTCGAAACGTTTTCGAAGATGCGTTTGCCGAGCTCGCCGGGATACGGCTGCTTGTCCAGGCCGGGCGCCTCGCGTCCCAGCAACACGCAATTGACCATTCTCATGAACCAGTTTTCTCCGAGAGTTCCGCGAGCAGCGACTTGATGGGCGCCGGCAATCCGACCCGCATGGGCCGCGACAGGTCATACCACAGTGCGCCGCCTTCTTGAATGCGGATGTCGCGACGACAATTCGCGACGATCGGCGTGATCGTCAGGTCGAAGTGCGTGAAGCTGTGTTCGATGTCGGGCAGGGGCGCATCCGACACACGCGCATTCGCCAGGGTGTTGGCCGCGAAGGATTCGGCATCCGCCCGGTCGGCGAATTCCGGCAGGCACCACAACCCACCCCAGATGCCGGTCGCGGGACGTTGCACGAGCAGGACCGCGCGTTCGTGGCGCGCGACGAGCATGATCGCGCGTCGCCGGCGGCGCTCGGCGGCGCGCCTGCGTTTCGGCGCCGGCAGCCCGGCCTGCCGTCCCGCGATGCGGGCGCGACAGTCGGTAGTTAGCGGGCATTCGGCGCAACGCGGCTTCGCGCGCGTGCACAACGTCGCGCCCAGGTCCATGATGGCCTGCGTGTAGGTCGCGGCACTTTCGCCCGGCGTGTTTTCGTCGGCGTGTTTCCACAACGTCCCGAGCGTCGCCTTGTCGTCCGGCGCGCCATCGACCGCGTAGTAACGCGACAAGACGCGTTTCACGTTGCCGTCGAGGATCGCGTGACGTTCGTTGCGCGACAACGCGAGGATCGCGCCCGCCGTGGAACGGCCGATCCCGGGCAACGCGACGACCGCATCGAAGTCGCGTGGAAACACGCCGTCGTGTTCGTCGCGGATCACCTGAGCCGCGCGATGCAGGTTGCGCGCGCGCGCGTAGTAGCCGAGCCCGGTCCAGTGGTGCAGGACCTCGTCCAATTCCGCGTCCGCAAGTATCCGCACGTCCGGGAAACTGCGCATGAAGCGTTCGAAGTACGGAATCACCGTGGCGACCTGGGTCTGCTGCAGCATGATTTCCGAAACCCAGACGCGATACGCGCTGCTCTCCTTCGACGGGTGCCGCTGCCACGGCAGGTCGTGGCGGCCTGCGCGCGCATGCCATTCCACGAGCCGCGGCGCGATGGGTTTCATGGAGTCTTTCCCTCGCTGCGCAGACCGCCTTCGTCGAGCAGCAGGCGCAGCGTCACGCCCTTCATGAGGATGTCCTCGTACTTCGCCTCCGCGAGCTCGATCACGCCGCGAAATCGCAGCGCCGCGAGCGCCGCGGTGGGCAGCACGAAGGGTTCGCTTTCGGGATCGGTGGGCGGCACGTATCGCGCGATGTCCAGCGAGTCGCCGGATAGTTTGAATTCGCCGATCGCGTCGTCGCCCGAGCCGCGCTGGAAGTTGCCGGTGAACTTCGTGTCGTCGATCGTGAGCGCCAGCGGCTGGATCTCGACGGCTCCCGCAGCGAACTTCCAGGTCGCCCGCGTCGCGATTCCGCCCAGCGCCTTCGGGTCGGTGGTCTCCGGCGGTTCGATCCCGACGGATGCCAGCAGCGCGCGCAGATCGAACCGGTTGGTTTCGATCGCACCCGCGACGCTCATGTCGTCACCGAGGCTGCCGCGTACGCCACCCTGCGCCTCGAAGCCACCGAAGGCGAGCTCGAATTCCTCGACGCCGAAGTTGGTGAATTCCGCATCGAGCTCGGCCTTGGGAACCTCGAGACGGAACGGCACGCCCTCGGGCGCGAATCCGTCCATGTGCAGGCGGCCCGCGATTTCAGTGTCCGTGAACGGCCGGCCCGGCACGATTTCGTCGGTCTCGAGGTGGAGGTCGGTGACCTCGATGCGGCGCGCCGCGCCTTCGTCCACGAATGAAACGCGGCTGTCGGTGATCTCGATGCCGCCGACGCGGATGTCGCGGGATTCCGCATTCGGGTCGGCGGGCGTGTCGCCGCCGATGCCCTCCCAGTTGCCGCGGCCATCCGCGTTCCTCACCAGGCGCACGTCGGCGCCGGAGATGCGCACGCGGTCCACGACGAGGTCTCCGCGGATCAGCGGGATCAGCTTCACGCCGAGCTGGGCGCCCTGCCAGCTCACCATCGGATCGGCGCCGAATCCTCCCGCGTTGCCGAACGTGCCGCCGCCCGTGCGCAACGCGAGCCAGGGAAAGAAGCCGAGTTCGATGTCACCGGCCAGCGTGAATTCGCGGCCGGTGGCATCGCGCACCGCGGACTCGATCCGCGGCTTGAAACGATTGGGATCCACGAACCAGACGACCAGCAACACGCCGATCACGGCGAGCGCGAGGATCGCACCAAGACCTATGGAAACCCATTTGAGGACACGCACGCGGCCGACATTGTAGCGGGCCGGTCACGGCGTCACGCGCGGAAGTCAGCCGCGCATCGGTCGCGCCTCAGCGGTCGCAGATGTCGACGTCGCCCGACATGGTCTTGGCGCGCACCCGGGCACCGGCTTCGACCGTGCGGATGTTGAGCCGCTTGCCGGGACCGTACTTGCTGACGCGCTCGACCCCGCGCGCCAGGCAGCCTTCGATGTCGCCGCTGAAGGATTCGATTTCCGTGGAGAAACCGTCGGGCGCCGAGACGCGCAGGGTGATCTCTCCGCTCACGCTTTCCACGTCGACCCGTCCGTCGCGCGTGAGCCTGGCCCGCACTTCGAGCTCTCCCGAGGTCGTGCGCCCGCGCACGTCGCTGGCTTCGACCAGGTCCAGTCGCGCGCTGCCGCTCACGGTCACGGCGTCGACCGAGCCCGCGGCGTTCGTCAGGTCGATGTCGCCGCTCACGGTGCTGGCGCGCAGCCGCAGTGGCTTGCCGCTGCTCCGGATCGTGAGGTCGCCGCTCACGGTGCGCAGCTCCGAGTCGTCGCCCGCGATGTCCGCGGTGATCTCGCCGCTCACGCTCTTGAGACGCTGCTGGCCGAGCACGCCGCGCGAGGAGAGTTCCGCGCTCACGACGCTGGCCTCGACGCGGCTGCCGCGCGGAACCTGGATGTCCAGGTCGGCCTCGGCGTCACCGGAGCGGCCGCGAGGCAGGATCACCTTGATGACGGTGCGTCCGCCGGAGCTTTCGACGTCCAGTCTCTCGATGTCATCTCCGAGGCGTCCCGCGACCTGGACTTCGTTGCGGTCCCAGCCGCGCACGTCGATCGATCCCGAAACGTTGGAAATGACGACCTCTCCGTTCGCATCGGCTGCGACCTTGCGGTCGACGGTCGCCTCGCGGGCCATCGCCGCGAGCGGCAGCAGGCACACGACCGACAAGCCGGCACGAAAACCATTCTTTAGCTGGAACATGATCAGATCTCCTGGCGGCCGGAATCGCGCACCACCGTCAGGGCACGCATTTCTTCCTGGCGGGAAGTCACCAACAATTCTTGCAACAGCGCGTTCGCCGGATCGCGTCCGAGCGCCGCTTCGATTTCGGCGATCGAGCGCCGCAGCGTCGCGAGGCTCGCGGCCACCTTTTCACGCTCGTCGGGTGGCATCGCCTCGAGCCGCGTCTCCACCTCGGATAGCAGCTCCTCGCGAACCTTCTGGTATTTCGCATCGCGCTGGAACGCGGCCGGCATCGCCGCGGCATCGCTCGCCGGCACGGTGCCGGTCGCGGCCGTCGTAACCACCACATCGGGGGTCATCTGGCGGCCGATCAGCACGCCGACCGCCACCAGCGCGATGGCTGCCGCAACCGCCGGCGCGGGCCACCAGTTGCGGCGGCGCTCGGCCGAAGGCGCCGCGGCGGCCGCCTTTTCGGCCTCGATGGCCGTGGAGATCGCGGGCCACAGATCGCGGGCCGGCGGCACATCGCGCGCCAGTTCGTCGATTCGTTTCACGCGTCGCGTATTCATTGCACACCTCTCTCGAGCCGATCGCGCAGCAGTCCGCGTGCGCGGTGCAGTTGCGCCTTGCAGGTGCCGACGGCGATGCCGAGCATCGACGCAGCCTCCGCGTGTTCGTATCCATACAATCCGCACAACACGAGCACGTCGCGCGCGCCCTGCGGCAGCGATTGCACCGCCGCCTCGAGTTCGCTCTCTTCGACGGGCGTGTCGAGCACCATCACCGGATCCTCGTATTCGGTTGGATCCTCGACGGGCACTTCGCTGTTCTTGCCGCCGCGGCGCCGTTCGAGCACGGTGTTCACCGCGATCCGGTGCAACCAGGTCGAGAAACTGCTGCGCGCCTCGAAGCGCGGCAGCGCTTTCCAGGCCTTGATGAAAGCGTCCTGCGTGCAGTCGGCGGCGAGATCCGGATTGCGCGTCATGCGCAGGCACAGGCCGTTTACGCGCCCGACGTGTTCGCGGTAGAGACGCTCGAAGGCTCGTGTATCACCTCGACGCGCGCGCTCGATGAGCATCACGTCGAAGTCGACCACCGTGTCGGTATTCGTCATCGGGGTCAATCGAGCTGTCGAACCGTCCGCCAAGCGCCTCTCCCGTGTACGCGGATTGGAGGCATCTCAGGGGCTTCGGGTTTGAATGGGGCAAGAAATCCCCGGAAAAACAGGGACTTTTCACACGACGGGCGGTTCGAAGTTACCGGGAAACCCTTCCCGGGAACACGCATCGTCAACTGCGTTGCGTACCACCGCTGAACCACTTCATGGCGTATTGCAGCAGCTGGCTGTTGGTGGCGAGACCGAGCTTGTGCTTGATGGTCTGGCGGTGGGATTCGATCGTCTTCACGGACAGCGTGAATTCCTGCGCGATTTCGCGCGAGCTCATGCCGCGGCCGATCATGTTGAGGATCTGCACTTCGCGATTCGACAGGCGCGCGACCGGGTCGTTGGTCTCGGAGCGGTTTTCGCCCGCGCGCTGATCGAGGGAACGCTGGACGGTTTCACTGACGTAGGTTCTTCCATCGAGCACGCGGCGCACGGCGATCAGCAGCTGGTCGGATGCGGCCTGCTTCATGATGTAACCCATCGCGCCCGCGGCGAGCAGACGTTCGGCGTAGATCGTCTCGTCGTGCATCGACAACACGAGCATGCGCAGCTCGGGCATCTCGGCGTGCATCTGTCTAACTAGTTCGATGCCGTCGCCGCGCTCGAGCGACAGGTCGACGACGACGATGTCGGGTTTCTTCGCGCGGATCGCCTCGCGCGCGGCCGGCTCGCTGTCCGCTTCGCCGCATACCGCGAGATCCGCTTCGGCTTCGAACATCCGGCGCAGGCCCTGGCGAACGATGGGATGGTCGTCGACGATCAGAATCTGTCGTTTCGTTGCCAGCGCTGCGTTCATGACTAATCCCCTACGACCGAATATTAGGCGGGGATCGTGACGAAGATACGGCGGAGCGTCAATCCTGCCCGGGGCCTATTGCGCACTATAGTTAGACAGTTTTCAGTCCTTGAGCGGGAATCCGCCGCGCGGCGCCGCGTCCCCGGCCAGGGGCGCACGATGGGGACAGGTGCAGCGGACGATGACCCCGCCACCCGGGTTGTTCGAGATCGTCACGTCGCCACCCAGCATCTGCGCGCGGTAGCGCATGAGTTTCATGCCCATTCCGTTGCTGGTCGCGTTCCTCTCATCGAAACCCCTACCGTTATCCTGTACACACAGGGTCAAGGTTCCCTCTCCGGTCGCCAGGTCGATCATGACCTGGGTGACCCGCCCGTGGCGGATCGCATTGGTGAAGGCTTCCTGTGCAATGCGGTAAAGGTGCGTTGCAGCAGCGTCGTCCAGGGTCAGCGGCTCTTTCAGCGAAGTGCTGAAATGGGCCCGCACACCATAACGCTCCATGCCCCGCACCGCCATCGACTGCAGGCCGGCAATCAGGCCGCCGCGGTCCGCGCCGACCGGCGCCAGGCCCCTCGCCATGGCTCGGGTGCTCTCGATGGCGCCATTCACGAGGCTGATGATGTCCTCGACGTCAGCGCGCGCCGACGAGTTCTCCTTCCGTAGCTGCGCCACGACGCTGCGCAGCATCAAGGCAACGCCGGTCAGGTCCTGCCCGAGACCGTCGTGCAGGTCCGAGCCGATGCGCAGCTGCTCGCGGCCGGCGATCTCGAGGATCTCGCGTTCGAGCCCGCGACGCTCGGTCACGTCGGTGATGACCGCGAGACGATGCGTCTCGCCATCGACGTGCGTGAGGGTGGCGATGCAGGCGGCGTCGAAGGTGGAACCGTCCCGCCGGCGGCACTTGAACTCGACCGGGGACAGGCCGGGTGGCTCGGTGGTCGAGCCCAGCAGGCGCTGTTCGATGCTGCCGCGTTGCGCGCCGGGCGGCAGTGCGATCAGGTCGTCGATCGAGGTGTCGACCGCCGTGCCCGCCGTGAAGCCGAACATCCGCTCGAATGCCGGGTTCGCCATGCGGATCGTGTTGTTCACGTCGATCACCACCACGCCTTCGTGCAGCAGCTCGAACATGCGGGCCTGCGTTTCGCGCAGGTGCATCGCCGCGTGGCGATCCGTGATTTCGGTGATGTTGATCACCGCGCCGGTAATCCCGCTGGGCGAGCGCACCGCGCGGATGCGCGAATCGAAATATCGTCCGCCGTACTGCGTCCCGTCGCTCGTGAACTGGAGGTCGACCGGCTCGCCGGTCTCGAGCACCTGCTTGAGAGCGTTGAGGATGTTCTCGCGGTCCTCGGCGACGGCGATTTCATCGAGACGCTGGCCGATGATGCTCTCGCGTGAATGCGAGCGGATGCCGCGGTTGATGAACTGCACACGCCGTTCGGTGTCGACCAGGATCAGCCAGTCACCGGTACCGGCGGCCACGATCTGCAGCAGTTCCTGCGACTCGCGCAGTGCTTCCTGCTGGCGCGCCTGCTCGCTGATGTCGATCGCGACGCCGACGATGCGCAGGGTCCTGCCCGCGGCGTCGCGCACGGCGACGCTGGAATCGAGCAGCGTCACGTAGTGACCGTCGTGGTGCCGGATGCGGTACTGCAGGGCCATCGTCGCGTCGGCGTTGCGGTCGTACCAGGTCTTGAGCTGCGGCTGGTCCTCGGGATGCACGAGCGCGGTCCAGTCGGCGGCGCGCCCCTTGTATCCGGGCGGATATCCGAGCACGAGTTCGCCGCCCTCGCTGGTCAGCTGATTCGACTCGGCATCGATCTCGTAGATGATGCAGCGCAGCTGCTTGGCGATCGCGCGGAAGCGCTGGGCGCCCGCGGACAGCGCCATTTCACGCAGTTTGCGCGCCGTGATGTCGACGACCATGCCGAGGACGCGCTGCGTACTTCCATCGGGCGCACGCTCCATCACGTAGGCGCGATCGAGCGCCCAGTGCCAGCTGCCGTCGGTATGGCGGAAGCGGTACTCGGTTTCGAGCATCGACGCGCCGGGATCGACGCGCCGCAGGCGGTTGCGGAAATCCTCGATCTCGTTTTCCGGATCCGTGCCGAGCAGTTGTCGCCAGGTATTCGGGTTCGCGCGGCCGAACGCCGGGTCGACGCCGAATACGCGGTAGTAGCCGTCGGTGTGGTTTGCCACGCCGTCCTCGACGTCCCAGTCCCACACGCCGGCGGTAGTTAGCTGGAGAGCGGCCTCGACGCGTTCGTTGCGCGCGTTGGCGCGCCGCTCGGCGACCTTCGCCTCGTCGAGATCCATGCACACGCCCAGCATGCGCACGGCCTTGCCGTTCGCGTCGCGCTCCACCACGCGTCCGCGCTCGAACACCCAGCGCCACAAGCCACCGCGCGTCTTGATCCGGTACTCGGCGTCGTAGTACTCGGCCTTGCCGTTCACGTGTTCGTTGAATCGGCGCGTCGCCTCGGGCCCCTCGTCGGGGTGCAGGTTCTCGTCCCAGCGCTGCACGTGCCCGGTGCCGTCGCAGGGATAGATGTCGTGCCGGTCGCACCAGTCGTTGAACCAGCGCGTGGTGTCGGTGACGAAGTTCGTTTCCCACAGGCCGATGCCCGCGCCCCACGCCGCGGTCTCGAGCATGTGTTCGCTCGATGCCAGGTGCGCCTCGGCGCGCTTGGCGGCGTCGATGTCGAGCGAGACGCCGATGACCAGCGCCGGGCGACCCTGCAGATCCCATTCGACGGCGCGGCCGCGATCCTGCATCCAGCGGTATTCGCCGTTCGCAGTCATGAAGCGATATTCGAATTCGACGGAGTCGCGCTCGCCCTGCGCGTGTTCGCGCAGCTGCGTGTCGACGCGCTCGCGATCCTCGGGATGCAGGTTGCTGAACCACGGATTCGGCAGCGCCTCCCATTGCGCGCGCGAATATCCCGTCATCGCGAGCCACAGCGGGCTCGCGGTGCGCGCGTTGCTCGGAACGTGCCACTGCCAGAACGCGGCGCGCGCGCCCCACAGTGCGGTCGCCAGGCGCGATTCGCTGTCGCTGCGGGCGACCTCCTCGCTCTTGCGCCGATCGATGTCGAGCAGCAGGCCGGTGATGCGCGCGGCGGAGCCGTCGCGTTCGCGCAGCACGACGCGGCCACGATGCAGAACCCACAACCAGCGGTGGCCCGCGGCTAACAACCTGTATTCGCACTCGAAGCGGTCGCCGCCGTGCTGGCAGGATTCCGCGGCGGCGACGAACGCGCCGAGATCGTCCGGATGGATGCGGCGCTTCCATTGCTCGATGGACATCGCGCCGCCGGGCACGTCTATCCCGAGCGCGCGCGTCCAGGCCTCGTCGACCTGGAACCGGTCGCCGATGAGCCGCCAGTCCCAGACGGCCGCCTGCGCAAGCTCCAGTGCCGAGCGGAATTCGGCCGGCAGCTGGGCGTCCTCGGCGGCCTGCGCTGAATCGGGGCGGGCGTTCATGGCCGATTATTGTTACGCGCGGCGGTAACTTGCACGTTGATCCACCTTCACGTTTGCGCGGTTCCGGGTGCCCGGGTGACCAATTTCACCCATAAGACCATGGACTTGCAGCAGGCCGGAGAGGCGCCGCACAGGTGTTCTAGTAGGGGGACTTCGGCTATTGGGGGACGGGGGCCGTAAGTATTCTCCGACATAAGGGTTTAACAAAAAGCCCAATCAATAACTAACGGACTAGAAAGGTGACAGTGATGGACGGGAGCCTGACGCGAAATCCCCTGGTCGCTGACTATTCGGAGTGGAAAGCCCGCGACTACTTCGACACCTATTACAGCGAAGTCGTCCTGCCCGATGAGCAGGCCGTACTCGCATACCAGATAGAGGTGCTGCGAGCGGCGGCCTCGCACTTCGGCCGCGGACTCGAATACGGATGCGGACCGACGCTGCATCGTGCGATCGCCGCATCCAAGTACACGTTCCGCATGGACATGGCGGACTGGCTGTCAGACAACCTGTCCGAAGCTCGCGAATGGCTGTGCGCGGATGAAAGCGCTCCCGAGTGGAACCGCTTCACGCGCTACGTGCTCGCCTGCGAAGGCGAACCGAACGCCAGCGCGGCGCGCGTCGTCCAGCGCGAAGCGCTCACGCGCAAGGTGGTGCGCGGCCTGTACGTGAGCGACGCGCGTCTGCCCCAGCCGCTCGGACCTTCGCGCGAGAGTTTCTACGACCTCATCGTCACCGGCTTCTGCATCGACGCGATCTCGAGCGATCGCTCCGTGTGGACCCGCTGCATGCGCAACGTGACCTCGATGCTCGCGCCGGGCGGCACGTTCATCATCCACGCGCTGCATCGTTGCGAAGCCTACAAGTGCGGCGACCGGATGTTCCCCGGCTCGAACCTCAGCATCGACGACATGCGCTCGGCGATGTCGAACAACGGCTTCGTCACCTCGAGCATCGACGTGCAGGTCATTCCCTGCCCCGACAACGAGATGTACGGCTACTCGGGAATCCTCACCGCATCGGGCCGCAAGGCGCCGCCGCGCCGCAAGAGCCCCAACTAACTAGAGGCGCTGGACCAGCCAGACGAGGCCGGCCGCGCCCAGCGCGCACGAACCGAGCGGCAACACGCCGTTCGCATACCAGTGCGTGCGACGCACAGCGTAGATGACCGGCAGCACCACCGCGACGATCGCGAGCTGCGCGACTTCCACGCCGAGGTTGAATCCCCCGAGCAGCGGCACGAGTCCGGCGCCTTCCGCTTCGAGATTGCCGAGGGCATTCGCGAAACCGAATCCGTGGACCAGGCCGAAACCGAATGCGAGCGGCAGACGCACGCGCGACAGACGCGGCAGGAGATTGATGGCGGCCGCCACCGCGATCGACGCGGCGATCGCGAGCTCGATCGGTTGCGTGGGTAACGTGACGAGCCCCGTGATCGCGAGCGCGAGTGTCGTCGAATGCGCGACCGTGAACGCGGTGACGATCGTCACGATGTCGCGCGCGACCGCACCGAGTCCGTCGGCGCCATGCCATTTGCCGTCGCGCGGACGCATGACGGAGGGCAGCAGCAACAGCAGCACGAACGCGATGTGGTCGTAACCGATCAGCACGTGCCATATGCCCTGTCCGAGGAAGTGCACGAAGCTCTCCCAGGCGGAAATACGTTCCGTTTCCGACCAGGTGTTTTCATCCAGGTTGAGCACGACGGCCGTGTGCTCGCCGCCGCGCGCGATCTCCAGCATCACGCGTTGTTCGTAGCCCGACAGATACAGCGGCCCGCCGATGGTGAAGCGGCCTGGCTGCGCGCAGTCAGCCTGAAGGTGGACGGACACGACGTCATGACCGTCC
The DNA here is from genome assembly GCA_023433515.1 of Pseudomonadota bacterium. GTDB lineage: Bacteria > Pseudomonadota > Gammaproteobacteria > Steroidobacterales > Steroidobacteraceae > CADEED01. Next base: position 22,802 of record JAEZCN010000113.1, on the reverse strand, counting down.
GCGGCGCGTACCTGCGCCCCCTCGTAGGAAAGCGTGCATGGTGTTCCGCCGCGTGTCGCTTCCAGCTGGGTAGAAATGGCGGACGCCAGCGCCGGTCTTGCGCGATCCAGCTCGTCCTGCGCGATCGTGCCATCGGCATCGGTGTCGATGAAGACGTTCCACGCGAGTTCGCTGGCGTTCATCTCCCAGCGCAGCTTCGCCGGGCCGTCGGCCGGGTCGAGCTCGGCGAACAGGTAGCTCGTTCCCACGGCATGCGCATCGGCGCGCGGCGCGAGAGCAGCGCACACCAGGGCGCAGGCGATGAGCAGCGAGGCGCGGAACATGCGCGCACTGTATCAGGGGAACCCGCCGAGGGGTTCACGGTAGAATCGCGCCGCATGGCCGCACTCAAACTTTCCGCGTTGTCGCGCCTCATCGGCGCGACACCCATGCTCGAACTTCACGTTCGTTACCGCGGGCTCGAACATCGCATCTACGCGAAGCACGAGGCTTACAACTTCACCGGCAGCATCAAGGACCGCATGGCGCTCTACATCCTGCAGCGCGCCTACGCGACCGGCGACATCGCGCCCGGTGACGTGATCGCCGAGGCGACGAGTGGTAACACCGGCATCTCGTTCGCGGCCATCGGCCGCGCGCTCGGTCACCCGGTGCGCATCTACATGCCGGACTGGATGAGCCGCGAACGTGTGCTCGTGATCCAGAGTCTCGGCGCCGCGGTGATTCCCGTGTCCGCCGAGCTCGGCGGCTTTCTCGGCTCGATCCGCATGGCCGACGATTTCGCGCGCGAAGCGGGCCACGTGTTCCGGCCGCAGCAGTTCGACAACGGCGCGAACGTGCAGGCGCACTACGAAACGACGGGGCCCGAGATCACCGCGCAGCTCGCGACGCTGGGCAAGACTCCGACGGCGTTCGTCGCGGGCGTCGGCACCGGCGGCACGGTGATGGGTGTCGCGCGCCACCTGCGAGAACGATTCGGCGATGACATCCGTGCGTATCCGCTCGAACCCGCGAATTCGCCCACCCTGCGCACCGGGCACAAGATCGGACGCCATCGCATCCAGGGCATCAGCGACGAGTTCGTGCCGTCGATCGTGAAGCTCGGCGAGCTCGGCCGGATCCTGGACGTTTGGGACGGCGATGCGATCGTGATGTCGCAGCGGCTCGCGAACGAACTCGGCATCGCGGTCGGCATCAGCTCCGGCGCGAACCTGCTCGGGGCGCTCGAGATCGCGCACGAACAGGGCGCCCGTGCCTGCGTCGTCACCGTGTTCTGCGACGACAACAAGAAGTACCTATCCACCGACCTGTGCAGCGACGAGGAATGCAAGGAGCATTATCGGTGCAAGGAAGTCGAGCTCCTGGGCTTCCAGGTCATCGCGCCGCAGCCGCCCGGCTGACGACTTCGGTCCGGGACATCACATATTCCCCGGTGGGACTGGTGAGCATCGCCGATGCCGCAGGTAGAATTCCCCCATGCTTGCTGCCCGATCGCGCGTCCTGAAGGTCGCCGCCTCGCTCGTCGCGGCGTGCGCGCTCGCGTTCTGTTTCGCGGCGGACGGCGTCGCCCAGACGACGAAGAAGCCGGGAACGAGTAGTTCGAAGCCGGCCGCGAAGCCAGCCGCAAAGCCCACGGCCAGACCCGCGACCAAGCCCGCCGCGAAACCCGCTGCGAAGCCGGTGGCGCCACCGCCGCCTCCCCCGCCGCCGGCGGTCGAACTTCTCGGCCACATCCTGATGCCGGCGGATGCGTTTCGCGGCCCGCCGTCGTCCGGCGAATTCGACGGCGAAGGCAGACGTGGCGCGGCGCCGCGATTCGATGCGCAGCCCGTCCAGGGCGTGAGCTCGATCAAGCCCGGCCCCACCGCCGGCGCCTGGTGGGCGCTCTCGGACAACGGCTTCGGCCGCAAGTGGAACAGCCCCGACTACCGGCTGGCCATCTATCTGTTCGACGCGCGCCCGCGCACGGCCGCCGGCGGGGACTCGCGCAGCGCGCTGCAGGCGGTGATCGAACTATCCGATCCGGCGAAGTTCTTCCCGTGGCGCATCGCCGAGGAGAACACGCCCGAGCGATTCCTCACGGGCGCCGACGCGGATCCCGAGTCGCTCGTGACGATGCCCGACGAGAGTTTCTGGGTCGGCGACGAGTTCGGGCCGTGGCTGCTGCATTTCTCGGTCGACGGAGAGCTGCTGAAGCCGCCGGTCGAACTGCCCGACGCCGTTTACTCGCCGGATCATCCCGCGGTGCTCGCCGGCCGCGCCAAGGCGCGTCTCGAACATTCGCGCGGAATCGAAGCGATGGACCTCGCCGGCGACGGGCGCACGCTCGTGACCATTCTCGAAGGCACGGTCGCGGACGATCCGCCGAAGACGCTGCGCGTGCAGAAGTTCGACACGACGACGGGAAAGTGGCTGCCCGGCGCACTTATATATACGCTGGACCCGGACACCGTCTCCGTTACCGAGATGTCGCGCATCGAGCGCAACCGCTTCGTGGTCATCGAGCGCGATAGCGAACAGGGCGACGCCGCGAAGGCCAAGCGCGTGTATTCGATCGATCTCGACAAGGCGCAGGCCGGCAAGCCGCTCGCGAAGAAACTGGTCATCGACCTGCTGCACATCGGCAATTCGCGCGGCGTCATCGGATCGCTTGCGCCCGGCACGCCGTTCCGCTTTCCGTACCACACCACCGAGGCCATCGAGGTGCTGGACCGCAAGCACGTCGTGATCGTGAACGACAACAACTATCCGTCCACGGGCGGACGCGGCGCGAACGTCACCGACGCGACGGAATGGATCTGGCTGGAGCTTGCGAATCCGCTGTAAGCGGTCGATAAGGTTCCCGTGACGATCATCGCACTCAAGGACGCGGAACTCGCGTTCGGGCTCACTCCGCTTCTCGATCGCGCGGCGCTCGCGATCGCCGCGGGAGAGCGTATCGGGCTCATCGGCCGCAACGGCACGGGCAAGTCGTCGTTGTTAGGCGTGCTCGCAGGACGCATGCCGCTGGACGACGGCGAGGTGCAGCGCAAGCCGGGGCTGAGGATCGCAACCGTCGAACAGGAGCCCGAGCTTCCGCCGGCCGCGACACTGCGCGAGTCGCTGCTGGCGCGCGGAGATTTCGCGGCCATCCACGACGAACGCGATCGCCACGCGGCCGAAACCCGGCTCGTCGAATACCTGCACCGCTTCGCGGTGAACGTCGACGCCTCGCCGGAGACGGTGTCGGGCGGCGAACGCAAGCGCGGCGCGCTCGCGCTGGCGTTCGCGCTCGAACCGGACCTGTTGCTGCTCGACGAGCCGACCAATCACCTGGACTTCGAGGGCATCGAGATCCTCGAGGAGCTGCTGCAGCGGAACATCACCTGCATCGTCATCACGCACGACCGGCGATTCCTCGACCGGGTGGTCACGCGTATTGCCGAGCTCGATCGCGGCCAGCTGCGCACGTTCCCCGGCAACTACTCGACCTACGAACAACGCAAGGCCGAACTCGACGCGGCGGAGGATCTCGCGGATCGCCGCTTCGAGAAGTTCTGGGCGCAGGAAGAAGTCTGGATCCGCAAGGGCGTGGAGGCGCGGCGCACGCGCAACGAGGGCCGCGTGAAACGCCTCGAGCAGCTGCGCGAGGAACGCGCGGCACGGCGCGAGCGGCTGGGATCGATCCGGCTCGCGGTCGACAGCGGCGAACGTTCCGGCAAGCTGGTCGCGGAGTTCGAGAACGTCTCGAAGAGTTTCGGCGAGCGGCGCGTGCTCGACGACGTGTCGCTGCGCATCATGCGCGGCGACCGCGTCGGGTTGTTAGGTCCGAACGGCGCGGGCAAGACGACGCTGATCCGCATCATCGTCGGCACGCTGGAACCCGATTCCGGGCGGATCCGCCGCGGCACGAACCTGCAGGTGGCGTACTTCGATCAGCTTCGCGAGCAGCTCGATCCGGAGAAGACGCTTTCCGAGGCCGTTTCTCCCGGATCGGACTGGGTCGAGGTCGGCGGGGCCCGCAAACACGTCACCAGTTATCTCGGAGATTTCCTGTTTCCCACGCGCCGCGCGAACGCGCCGATCCGCATGTTGTCGGGCGGCGAGCGCAACCGCCTGCTGTTCGCGCGCCTGTTCGCGCGGCCCGCGAACGTGCTGGTGCTCGACGAGCCGACCAACGACCTCGACATCGACTCGCTCGAGCTGCTCGAGAACATGCTGCAGGATTATTCGGGCACGTTGCTGCTGGTCAGTCACGACCGCGCATTCCTCGACAACGTGGTGACGCAGACGATCGCGGCCGAGGGAAACGGCCGCTGGCGCGAATACGTCGGCGGGTACGCGGACTGGGTCCGGCAGCGGCCGCAGCCCGCGGCTCCGATCGCTCGCAAGGAGACGGTCACCGTGGCGGCGCCCGAGCCGACGCCCGCGCCGGCGAAGCGCAAGCTCAGCTACAAGGAAACGCGCGAGCTCGAATCGCTGCCGGCCGAAATCGAGAAGCTCGAAGCGGAGCAGGCCGCGCTCACGCGGAAGATGTGCGCGCCGGATTACTATCTCGTGGGTCCGGATGAAATGCATCGCGACGGCGCGCGGGCCGCGGAGCTCGAAATGCTGATCGCGCAACGCATGGAACGCTGGATTTCGCTCGAGGAAAAGACATGAAGCCAGCAGTGCCGCCGAAAGCAGGCGCGATCCGCATCTGGAAAGAGACCGCGCACCGCGGCGGCAAAGGCGTGAGCGCGATTCGCGGCGTGCCCCTTCCCGGCCCCCAGCTCGAAGAACTCTGCAGCACCCTCAAGAAGAAATGCGGCACCGGCGGCACCGTGAAGAACGGCGTGATCGAAATCCAGGGCGACCACCGCGACCGCCTCGTGGATGAACTCAAGAAACTCGGCTACACCGACGTGAAGAAAGCCGGCGGGTAAATGGGGACATTCCCTGTTTCCTAGCAAAAGGGGACAGACCTGATTTGATGGCACGCTGCCATCCAGTCTCGCGACTCTTCCTCTTGGCCACCAGGCGCGGCGGATGCCACATGCCAGCAACGAGCGATGCGCGGCGATAGTCGCGTCGATGCGCACTCGGTGAGTCCCGGCGATCACCGCGGTGAGCCCTCAAATGAGGTCTGTCCCCTTTTGCTAGGAAACGAGGAATGTCCCCATTTTCATTATCTGCCGCGGACGCCGCCGGTCAGGACGATGCGCATCGCCTGTTCGACGGTGAGTTCCGTCTCGGTGAGCCGGCTGCGCGGCAGGTATACCGTGTAGCCGCCGATCTGGTAACTCATAGGTAGATAGACAGCGACGAGGTCGTCGCCGCCGCCGATGCCGAGCGTGTTCGCATGTTCCTGCGTCACGAACCCGATCAGCTTGCCGAATTCGAATTCGATCGTGACGACGCGGTCGAGATCGCCCTTGCGCTTCTCGGTATTGACGAGCCGCGTCATGTCGCGGATCGCGCTGTACACGGTCTTCACGACCGGCACGCGCAGCAGCAGATCCTCGCCGAGGCCGAGCACGCGGCGAACGACGAACGCGTTCACCGCGAGCCCGACCACGAACAGGAGCAGGAAGCCCATCAGCACGCCCATGCCGGGCCAGTAGTTCGGCCCGACCAGCCACTTGATGGGCTGCGACAGCAGGCTCTCGGTGGTGACGCCCAGCCAGTAGACGAAGTAGATCGTCAGGCCGATCGGGAGGATCGTCACCAGGCCCTTGAGCAGGATGCCGCCGATCTGTTTCATCGCGTCTGGCTTACTTCTTCGGCTTCACGAAGCGCAGCGTCATGCGATCCGATTCGCCGATCGCGTCATACTTGGCACGATCGAAGGACGGATCGACCGGCTTGCCGCCTTCGGACGACTGCCGCACCGGCGGAAGCGTCCAGACGCCGAACGGATGATCCTTGGTGTCCTTCGGATTCGCATTGATCTCGGACTTCGCGTCGAGCTTGAAGCCCGCCTTGGTCGCCAGATCGATGACCGTCTGCTCGGGCACGTAGCCGTTGAAGACGGAAGGATCCTGGTTCGCGGGCGCGCGATGCTGCTCGATCGCGAGTATGCCGCCCGGCTTCACGCCCGCGAAGATCTTCGCGAGGTTCGCGTCCGCGGTGCCCTGGCGAATCCAGCCGTGCATGCCGCGCGCGAGCAATACGAAGTCGAACTTGTCCGCCGGCAGCGGCGCGGCCTTCGATCCCCAGTTCACGAGGTTCACCTTGCCGTACACGTTTTCGTCGGCGTACTTGGCCGCGAAATCGGCGCGGCCCTTCTTCGCGTTCTCCGAGAGGGCCGGATCGTCCAGGTCGGCCGCCGTCGCGTAGAACTCACCCTTCGTGTTTTTCGCGTAGGGCGCGAGAATTTCGGTCCACCAGCCGCCGCCGGGCTGAATCTCGAGAATGGCCATTCCGGGCTTGAGCCCCCAGAACGCCAGCGCATCGACCGGATGACGCTCCGCGTCGCGTGCCTTGGCGTCGTCACTGCGCCAGGTGCCCGCGACCGCGCTTTCGATCGACTGCACGGACTTCTTGTCCGCGGCGGCGATGCCGACCGTCGCGGCCGCGGTGAGCGTCGCGATGGCAAAACCGGTAACCCATTTCTTGAATTGCATGGAGGATCCCTCTCGTTTCGCTTGGGGGGACCGCATGCTAATGAATCCGCGGAGGTTAGGCCACGATTTGACCCCGGCGGCTCAGTCGCCCTCGATCGTGATCAGCGACAGGTTTTCCGGACTCTGCTGCCCCAGCGCCATCGGGCATTTGACGCCTTCGATGAGCGCGACGTCGAACAATTCGGTCACCGGCCCGTCGAGCCGGACCCATTCGACGACGGTTCCGGTGCGCAAATCCAGGATCTGCACGCCGCACCAGGCCTGGCTGTCCTTCAGCTCGAGGTTCTTCTGCAGGTCGAGGCCGTCGAAGCGCGCGTAACGCGGCTTTGATAGTCCCACCGCGGCGTAGTGGCCCTTGATCGCGAGGCCGCGCAGGAATCCGGGGCAGAAGATCTTCGGGACGAATTGCCGGGTGTCGAAGTCCACCGTGCCGAGATGACCCGTGCCCGAGTTCAGCACCCACAACTTGCCGTCGGCCCAGCGCGGCGAATGCGGCATCGAGAGACCCTCGCAGACGATCTCGTCGGCCTCGATGTCGATCACGACGCCGCCGTCATGCCGGCGGTCGCGCCAGCCGTCGATCGTGTCCGACCTGCACACGGCGGTCGCATATTTCGGCTGGCCGTCCTTCATCGCGAGACCGTTCAGGTGGCAGCGGTCCTCCGGCACGACCTGGCTGATGAACGGCGGCTTCCAGATGACCTTGAAACTGTGCGTGCTGCTGGGCGCGCACAGACTGTTGTATCGCGAATTGATGAACACGACGCCGCCGTCCTGGCGCAGGCCGAGCTCGTGGATGTCGACGGCGCCGGTGAACTGCGCGTTACGCGGCACGTAGCAGCGGTCGAACATTCCGTTAGCCGTCTGCCCTTCGCGCAGGACGTTTTCGAAGCGCCAGATCTGGTACAGCCCGCCCATGAAGAGGCGCTGCCCATCCGCCACGATGCCCATCGCGCGCTGATAGATGCGTTCGTGAAACGACAGCCGTCCCTTCTGATCCGATCCGAGCAGATACAGCCGGCCACTCTGATAGGACGTGAACGCGAGCGACACGCGGTTGCGGTTCATCCAGACGGTGATACCGGGTGAGCAGGATTTCTTCACCGGCTCGTTGGCCGGCGCGGCTCCCTTGACGCCTTCCTCCGATCTGGCGGGAGCGGGTTCGGCCGCCGCGGTGGCATCCGCGACTACATCGGCGGGATGTTCAGTGCAATCGTTCGTCATGCTGTTTCGTTTCGTCCTTGGGATACAGGTAGATCCGGCGATACTCAACGCCGGAGACGGGCCGCTCGGTCTTCACGAAGGTCCACTGCCGCATCGTGTCGGCCCACAACTTCGCGAGTGGCTCGATTCCGGCGGTGACTTCCTCGACCTTCACCTCGCTGACTTTTCCATCCGTCGCGACGGAGAAGCGGATCAGGAATGAGCCCTCGACTTTCTGCTCGATCACCTTGCGCGCGTCGGGCGCGGATTCGATGTCGGGCCGCTCCATGTAGACGAACATCAGGCCGGTCTTCTGCAGCGCGGCGAAATTCCTTTCCCGCCACGCGTGGCGGATCTCGCGAAAACACCGGACCTCGGGTTTCGGCGCGCCGGCGAACGCCGAGCAATCGGGCCTCACGAACGTCGGTTGCGCATGCGCAGGCGACATCGCCAGGAATGCGACGAGCGGGAGCAGTACCCTCATCTGGAACCCTCGAAGTATTCATACGGCAGTTTCTTCGAGCCCGGGAACTGGCAATCGTCCGGCGCATCGGTCGGTTTCCTGTCGCCGATGTGGCGATCGAAGAAATCGATCATGCGGCAGCTGATCTCGCGCACGCTCGCGAGATCCCGCGCGCCATGACCGGCTCGTGGCACCAGCAGGGTTTCGAAGCGGTGGTTGCGCTTCTTCAACGCGTCACGCATTTCGACGTAGTGCTGGAAGTGCGCGCGGTCGTCCTGCATGCCGTGCACGAGGAATACCGGCGCCTTGATCTTCGCGACGTGGGGTGTGCTCGAGCGCGCGGCGCGGTCGGCGGGATCCGTACCCAGCGCGGCGTCCAGATATTTCTGGCCGGCCCGCGAGCGGCTGACGTCGCCCACGCCGTGCATGATGTTGAGGTCGTAGACGCCGACGTAACCGATCGCGCACTTGTACCGGTCGGGTGTCTTCACGACGCCCATCAACGCCGCGTAGCCGCCGTACGAGGCGCCGTAGATGCAGACGCGATCGAGATCGGCGATGCCGGCCTGCGCGGCCCACAAGGCTCCGTCCTCGAGATCGTCCTGCATCTCGAGACCCCAGTGGCGATACCACGCGTAGTGGAAATCCTTGCCGTAACCGCCCGAGCCGCGGTAGTTGACCTTGAGCACGGCGTAGCCCGCGTTGGCGAAGGTCGCGGCTTCCATGTCGTAGCCCCAGGAGTCGCGCACGCCGTGCGGCCCGCCGTGCGGCAGCAGGATCAGTGGCAGCCGCTTCATCTCCTTGTGGCTGGGGACGGTCAGGTAGCCGACCAGGTCGAGTCCGTCCCGCGCCTTGAACTTCACGGCGTGTGTCTGCGGGAAATCGCTGGCCTTCACGCGCGGACGAGGATCGAGCAGGTGGCGGATCTTTCCGTCGTACTCGTTCCATAGGTAGAACTGCCCCTGCTCGCGGTCGCTGTGGACCCGCAGCACGTGTTCGAGCCCGTCGGCGGTCGAGGACTCCATCGCGATCGAACTACCCGGAAAGGCCGCCACCAGCCGCTGGCGCCGCTTCACCTGGCGGTCGTCGGGCAACAGTGGCAGGTAGGTCGGATAGTCGTATTGGCTCTTGACCGCGATCGCCTCGTCGTCCTCGTTGAAGACGATCTCGTCGAGATCGACGCGCGGATCGCGGTGGATGAGCTCCTTCCTGCCGGTCTTCGCGTCGACCCAGAAATAGCCGATGGTCTGCGCGTCGGTGTTGTCGCGGTAGAGGATCTTGTCCGGATCGAACTTGTGCCAGCGGACCGGAACGCTCACGCCCCTGGTGTTGGAATAGATTCCTTCGAGCACCCAGTCGCCGTTGACGCGTTTGTGGACCACGGTCGAATCGAAGTCGTCGGGCAATGCGCCGACCGCATGGGTGACTTCGTTGTCGTTGTTGAACACGAAACTCGCGACCCGCGACGGCGACTTCATCACGCGCGTCGCGCGGCCGGTGAAGATGTTCAGCTTGTAGAGGTAGAAGAACGGGAATTCCGAGTAGGTAGACCCCGAAGGTCCCACGGTGAGCCAGTAGTGAGAGTCGTCGATCCGGCGCCCGACTTCAGCACCCTCGAAGCCGCCATAGTCAGCGGTGCCGTCGCCATTCCAGACCCGCCGGATGTCCTTGGTGCGGATATCGAGCAGGAAGAGTCCCGCGCTGCCCCGCCCCTCCGCGAGCTCGCTCTTGTACGTGGAATTGATCAGCAGGTGATCCTCGTCGTGCCAGCTGATCTCGCCGACGCCCAGCGGACCCTCGTACGCCTCGGTGTGCACGACGGACAGGGTCCGCCGGTCGAGGACGTGCAGCACCGCCCTGCCTTCGTCGGTCACCGCGGTGCCGGCGAAGTACCTGCCATCCGGCGAGATCTTCAACTCCAGGTACTTGGGCCTCGCGATGATGTCCGTCAGCTCGAGTGGCGGACGCGCGGGTGGCGCCGCCATCGCCGTCGAAACGGCGAGGGACGCGACGAGCGCGGAGACGATCAACCTGTTCATGATGCTCAATCGAACGAGTAGCGCATCGACAGGTAGGCCGCGCGCCCCAGCGCGTTGCCGTTCTGCAGGTGCGCCCAGTAGTAAGGCCAGATGCCGCCGCCGTTGTCCTGCGGCTTGCTGTACAGGATGTTGTCCAGCGTCAGGCTCACCTCGGCCCGCGCGCTGAACTGGTAACGCGCCGTCAGGTTCACGTCGTAGAGCGGCTCGAGGAATTGCGTCTGCGAGAAGTTGTACACGCCGCCATTGCGGTTCACGTACAGCGCCGCGCCGACCGACTTGCCCGCCGAGATCGGGTTGTTCCAGCCGAGCGTCAGGCTCATCGCGTTTTCCGGGGTGGATTGACCCTGCCAGCCGTATCGCAGATCGATCGGCTCGTCGCCCTCGAAGCTGCTCAGCTCGAACTTCAGGACCTTCGAATAGAACAGCGTCGTCGTGAATTGACCCAGCTTCTCGGACTCGTACGTGAAGTCCGCGCGCAGGTCGAGCCCCTCACGCTGCATGCTGTCCTGGTTGATCGGCTGGACCGTGATGTGTTCCACGGCGCCGAAGCCGTTGCGCGTGATGCGGCCGCGGACGTCGGCGCACAGCTGCGAGGAACCGGCGAGCACGCCGTTGTCGCACTGCCATTCGCGCAGCAGCGTGTCATACGCGCTTTCGGTGACGACGAGATCCTCGAGCTTGATGCGGTACCAGTCGAGGCTCACGCCGAAGTGCGTGACCGGCGTCCAGATGATGCCAACGCCATAGTCGTTGCCGTGTTCTTCGGTGAGCCCGGTGTCCGGCCGGCGCGTCGTCGCGATGGTGCTGAAGCCGCACACGTAGACCTCGCCGTCGAAACATCCCGGCGCCGAAAAGTCGGCGATGGTCTGGAACGCGTCGGACTCGCCGTAGAGATTGAACATGTCCGGCGCGCGGAAGGTCTGCGAGTAGCCGCCGCGGATCTTGAGCCAGTCATTGGCGCGGAACAGGAACTTCACCTGCCCCGAGGGCCGGCTCGAGATGCTCGACGCGTCGCTGTAGTGATCGACGCGGCCGGCAAGCGAAATGTCGAGCTTCGAGAATGCCGGGATCGCGAGCTCGAGCGCCAGCGCCTTCCGGTCGCGGTCGCCGCGCGACGAAATCGCGCCGATGTTGTACCAGCCCTCGCCGTCGGTGTTCAGCGAACGTTCGTCGGGAATGATCTCGGTGGATTGGCGCGCGATCTCCGAACGCAGCGCGAACTTCAGTGGCTTGTAGAGGAAGCCCAGGTCGCCCAGCGTTCCGTCGAGAGTCAAGGTGAGGAACTGCGAGGACGCGTTGGCGCGCATGACGTTCTCGCCGATCAACGCATCCACGTCGGCGGCGGCGAGGGGCCGCGCGATGTTGTCGACCAGCCGGTTGTCGTAGAAGTCGTCGTCGACGAAGAACGTGTATTGCTGCATCGGATCCGCGGTAACGGACGACGCGCCATCGAGGATCCAGTCGCGGATGCCCTCTTCCTTGAGGTTGATGTACGTCTCGCGGGTCTGGTACCGCGCGTGCGAGTAGCTGAGATCCCAGTGCCACTGATCGTCGGCGAGTTGCAGTCCACCCTTGATGCCCACGGTCGCCGTCCACATCCGCTGGCTCGCCTCGACATCGGAAGAGCCGAGCTCGTCATCGGTGAAACCGCGCGTCAGGAACACGGCCGAGGACATGCCCTCGTTCGCGACCACGCCGTTCCAGAACAGCACGTTGCTGCGGGTGCGGTAGTTGTTGTCGGTGACGATGCCGGTGCCGAACAGTTCGAGGTTGTCGGTCAGGTCGAAGCGTCCGTCGAAGAAGCCCGAGACCTGGCGTATCTCTGGTTGCAAGGAGATCGTGTGGCTGACCTCGCCAATGCAGGAGTTTTCGGCGAATTCGAGTCCCAACGGTGCGCAGGCCCCGGGCGAAACGACTGAAGTCACGGGCGCCGGCGGAGTGTTTCGCTGGATCGAAACCATGCCGGCGTTGTAGGGCGCGTGTTTCTTGAGATAGTCGACGTCGCTCGCGAGGATCTGCTCGTTCACGAACGCGTCGAGACCGATCGTGAAGGAGCCGCGCTGGAACGAATTGCCGGTGATGACGGAGCCCATCAGCGTTTCGCCCGCGCCGCCCTGGAAACCGCCGGCGGTCAGGCTTGCCTCGGTCTGGTCCATGTCGCGCTTGGTGATGAAGTTCATCACGCCGCCGATGGCGTCGGATCCGTAGATGGCGGACGCGCCGGCGGACAGTAGTTCGACGCGCGCCAGCGCCGACATCGGGATCGCCCCGACGTCCACGCCGTTCTGCTCACCGCCGAACGGCAGTGGATAGTCCGCGAGCCGGCGGCCGTTGAGCAGGATCAGCGTACGGCCCGTGCCGAAGCCGCGGATGTTGACCTCCTGCCCGCCGGTGGTGAAGCGACCGAGCAGGTTCGACGCCTTGCCTTCCGTGTAACCGCTGTTCTCGGTCAGCGAATCCATGACGTCGCCAATCGACATGAGGCCCTTCTCGGCCATGTCTTCGGCGGTGACCACGGTAATGGGAGACATGCCATCGTTCGTCTCGCGTGGGATCAACGAGCCCGTGACGAGGATCTCCTCGAGGTTCTCCGTTTCCTTTTTTTCATCGTCCGGCTTCGCGGCTTCCGCCGCGAGCGTGGGCACACTCATCGCGAGTGCGAGCAGGCTGATCGACAGGCCCGTCAGATTCTTCGGAGTATTCATCTCGGGGCCTACCAGCGGTAACGGACGGTGAGGTTGGTCGAAAGCGACTGATCGGTCGCGCTCGTATCCGCCATGCCCAGTCGTCCGCTGATGTCCCAGGCCTTGTATCGGCCCGCGATCCCAAGCTCGAACTGGTAACCCGAACCCGACGTGTCGTTGGCGAATGACACGCCGTTGGACGAGATGCCGCTGTCGCCGTCCATCACGTCGAGGTAACTCAACTCGGCCATGGGTGTGATGGAGCCGTTGGTCGTCTCGAAGGTCTTGAACACGGACATCCCGGCACGCAGCAACGAATGTTTGCCGCCCAGCCCGGACAACACGTACACGTCGTCGCTCGACGTGAAGTCGTCCATCTCGACGTCGACCGTCGCGTACTGGACCTGTGGCGCGAGCGTGAGGCCGGATGTCAGCTTGTGCGCGTATCCGATCTCCGCGCTGAAGCCATCGCCCTCCGCCTCCGTCGTGCCGGTGGCGTTGGAGAATGTCCCCGGCGCCCGGAAGTCGACGTCCATCGTCATCGACTGCCAGGTGGCGTTCACGTAGAAGCCGCCGCCGTGGCGGTAGTTGGCGCTGAGGCCGTACGCCGACGCATCGCCGCGCGCGCTCGCCAGGTTGGCGTTCATGTTCGCGGACGCGTCGCCCTGGCTGAACATCGCGCCGAGGCCGAAACTGCCGCCGGCGAAGGCGCGCGACCATTCGATGCCGGTCTGCAAACCGGAGAGTTTCTGGTCGAAGCTCGCATCCTGGAATTCGTTGACGGGTGTGACCGTGCCTTCCTCGTGGAAGACCGAGGCCCACGCCGAGATCCCGGCGGTCTCCAGGCCCGCGAGCTGCTGCAGGTTGCGCTCGTCGAGGCTGCCGGCCGAATGCATCCACCAGTTCTGCGCCATCGTCGTCGCCGAAACCGCGGACGTCGCCATGTGGCCCATGCCGAAGCTCGCCGTGACGAAGACTTCACCCGTCTCCGCCGAGTAGGCGACTTCCGCGTTCTGCAGGCTGTCGGCATAGATGCCGGTCACGCCCGCGATGACGGGATCGTCGGCGAGGTTTTCACCGTCGATGGTCATGACGGTGATGCGGGTCGCGCCGCGCATCTGCTCGGTGGGATTCAGCACGAGGCTCATCTCGCTGCCGTCGGCCACATTGCCGGTGATGTGCAGCAGGTCCGCGGCGGAGTTGTCGATGTCGGTGCCGAACGTGAAGCCGCCGGACACGTTGCCGTCGAGGGTCAGAAGGCTGTCGACTGCACCGTTGCGCGCCTCGATGGCGCCCTCGGTCATCGACACGTTCGCGCCGGTGATCAGGTTGTTGCCGCCGGCAACCATGATCACGCCGCGGTCGTTGTCGAAGATGTCGTCGCCGTCGCCGAAGTCGATGACCGTATCGTTCAGCGTGAGGACGCCCGTGCTGACGATGCGGCCCGTGTTGTCGACGAACAGCGTGTTGGTGAACCGATCGTTGCCGCCGCCGAACCGGATGTCGCCCGAGATCCCGCCCACGTTCACCACGTAGGAGTCGAAGGCCTGGTCCTCGTTGACGCGCAGGGCGGTGCCCGAAGCCGCCTCGATGGCGCCCGTGTTGAAGACGAGCAGGCCCTGCTCGTTGATCGCGAGACCCGAAATCTCCACGCCGGTGGAACTCGCACCCACCGCGATCGTGCCGGCATTGACCAGGTAGGCTCCGCCGATGGAGTCCGCCGTGCCCGACACGGTCATATACGAGTAGTAAGGATAGTCGTCCGTCGGCGGCATCAGGATCTGTCCGCTGTACGGAACATCCTCGTGAACGGCATCCAGGCGGAAACCGATCGAGTTGTCGCCGGTCTCGATGATGCCGGAGTTGACCGCGGTCGCGAATCCTTGGGTGATCAACGCGGTCGGTTCACCGATGAAGGCCACGCCGCCCGCCGATACTTCCGCGCCAACGGAGTCGTTGCCGACCGAGATCGTGCCGGCGTTTTCAATAAATCCGTAGAAGTTGCCCGCGGCCCGCGCACCGACCGAGTGATCTCCCGAGCTGATGATCCCGCCCTCGGCATTGATCACCTGCGCCGCGATACCAAATCCCGAGCTTTCCATGCGCGCGGAAGCGCCGATCGTGCCATCGCCCGTCGTGATGCTTCCGGAATTGGCGACCTGGGCGAGCAGAAACCCCATGGATGCGGCGCCATAGGGAAGCTGCGCGAATTCGTCCGCGGTGTACTCCGGATGCGGCTGGAACGCGCTCAAGTCGAAGTTGCCGGTGGCGATGCTGCCGGTATTGGTCGTCGTCGAGTTGGTGCCCATCGTGAACATGCCGGACGAGTTGTCGCCGGTCTCGATGACACCCGAGTTCTCGTTGATGGCCGACCACGAGTAGATGTCCAGCAGCGAATACCCCTGGCCGGAGACCATCATGCCGACCGCGAGCTCACCGACCGTGATGTCGCCGCTGTTGCGCGCCGTGGCGGTCGTGCCGAACGTGCGAGCCACGCTGAACGACTGGATGCCGCTCGAGATGAACAGCCGGTCGAACGGCATGTTGACGCCGTCGTCGACCAGCGTGGAAACGCCGTTGCCGACGGTGATCGACCCTTCATTGATCGCGACCGACGTTCCGCCGATGTTGAAATTCGCGATGCCGGCACTGTCGTCGCCCGTGACGATCACGCCGCCTGCGGCGTTGATCGACGTGGTCGATCCGAGGCCGTTCATCGAGAAGTTCGACTGGATGATGCCGGTGCTCTGGTGCTGGAAGTTCGCCCAGGCGACGGACGTTCCGTCGCCGACGATGATCGTGCCCTCGTTGATGGCGGTCGACGCGCCCGCGCGCGGGATGATCGCGATGCCGCCCGCGCCGTCGCCGAGCTCGATGTGGCCGCGATTGATCGCCGTGGTCTGGTACAGGCGCGTATTGGGAACGTCGAAGAGTTCGTAGACCTCCGAGCCCAGCTCCTCGTTGTAACGCGCGAAGATCTCGTTGATGTGGGCCTGCGCGGCCATGTATTCGTTGTTGCTGCCGAGCGCGAACACGCTGATGCCGAAGGCATTGGCCTGCAGGCCGTCGGCCGCTGCCTGCTCCTTCGTGGCTCCGCCGTGGATGTCGCCCGCGTTCAGTAGATAGACGTCGCCGCCCAGCCGGTAGTCGCCGGCGCTGCCCTGCGAGGGCGCGAACGAGATGCCGGACGAGTAGTTGCCGATGTCGATGCGGCCGGTGTTGGTGACGTTCGTCGTGGCGGTGGATGAGGCGTGGATGCCCGCGCTCCACTTGTCCACGTTGATGTCGCCGCTGTTGACGATGGTGGTGCCGCCGTCGCCGCGCGTGTAGATGCCGGCCGACGCGAAGACCCCCGAACCGTATCCCGGCGGCGCCAGGGTCGCGCCCATGTCGATGTCGCCGGAGTTGCGGATGTCGATGGCACCGGCGTCGTACTCCATGTCGATCAGGTGGGTTTCGACCGTGAACTGATCCGGCGTGTTGACCGCGACGAGCTGGCCGTACGCATTGCGCACGAAGTCCCCGGTTCCGGTCTGCTCCTGGGTGTACTGCTGCTGGATCGATTCCGTCGAAGCGAAGATGCCGATGCGGCCGACGTTGTCCTGGGTCGAGGTGATGTCGCCGGAATTCTGGATCGTGATGGACTCGCCGGCGGGGTTGCGGGCGCGGATGCCGTGCAGCCCGGAAAAACCGATTGCGCCGCCGTTGTCGATCGTGATGGTGGATTCCCGCGGATCCCGCGCGAGCACGGTGCTGCGCGCGTTGAACGTGACCTCGGCGGTCGCGAGCATCTCCTGGAAGCCGTACGGCGAGTAGACCGGGTTGCCGAGATCGTCGAACAGGAGCTCGTAGTTCCCCGGCATGACGAGCCCGTACGTCTGGTCGCTGACCGTATTGGTCAGGTCGATCGCGCCGGTCGTCACATCGATCCCGGTGCCGCCGGTCAGCGCGCCCGTGTTGGTGACGTTGATGTCGTCCCAGATTTCCTCGTGCGCGATGGCCGACTGGTCGTCACCGACGGTGATGTCGTCGATGTTGCCGATCGAAATGAGGGCGAGTCGTGGCGGAGTGACCGGCTTCGTCGCCGCGACTTCCCTCATGGAGGGGGCGCGCATCGATGGCGCGCGAGTGGGCAGGCGCAGGATGTTCTTGATGGCGGCGCGCAGCGAGGCGTCTTCGACCGGCGTATCGGCGCCGAAAGACGACGTTGCGAACAAAGCCGCGGCTGCCGCACCCATCATCGCGCGGGATTTCTGAGACACCCTTTTGACCATTCACTTCTCCCAATCGGTTCTTGTTGTCGCCGGGAGAAGAGCAAACCCGCCCGTACGCGCCCGAAACGTGCGCGTTCAGCGTGTGGTCGCGTCCATGACCTGTGTGTGTCGGAGCGGCCGGGCTAACTTCCCGGCTTTCCGCAAGGTTTTCGTCGAGCCTGCGTGATTGTTTTCGCGTCGGTGACGGGCATGCTCTTCTCTGCGTCCGATCCTGAATAACCGGGCGCTGTGGCAGCCATCGGGGCAGACCTTATATTTGGGTTATGACGGATCGGACGAGACGAGTCCGTTGCGGATCGCGAAGCGAACGAGTCCGGGAACGTCGTAGATGTTGAGGCGCTGCATGATCTGCCCGCGATGCGCTTCGACGGTCTTGATGCTGAGGAACAGCCGCTCGGCGATCTGCCGCGTCGGATGGCCTTCGGCGATGAGCTGCAGGATCTGCCGCTGCCGCGGCGTGAGCAGCGCGAGTTCGGATTCGCCATCGCCGGCGCGCCGCTCGAGCGCCTCCACCACGTCCGCGTCGAGCGCCTGGCACAGGTAACGCTTGCCCGAGCAGATGGCGTCGAGCGCCGCCGCGAGCTCGTCGAACGCGGAATCCTTGTTGAGATAACCCGCGGCGCCGGCCGCGAGCGCGCGCGCGGCGTGTTCGGGCGAGTTGTGCATCGACAGCATCAGCACCTTCGTCGGCACCGAGAGCCGCGTGATGCGCGCCACCACTTCGAGGCCGTTCAACCCCGGCAGCGTGATGTCGAGCAGGATCGCGTCGGGCGGATCGCGCCGCACGCGTTCGAGCGCATCGAGCCCGTCGCCGGATTCTCCGACTACCTCGATGCCCGGAAGGCTTTCGAGCAACGCGCGAATACCGGCCCGCACCAACGCGTGATCGTCGGCGAGCAGGATGCGGCGTTTGGCCGTGGCGGCTCTGACTGCTATGACGGGATCTCCTGGTCGGCCAATGGAATCCGCACTTCGATGCGGCTGCCCTTGCCCGGACGCGAGTCTATGTCGATCGTGCCACCGACGCTGCGCGCACGCTCGGTCATGCCCAGGAGGCCGAGATGTTCGCCGCGCTTGGCGCGCTGCACGACTTCTTCGCGATCGAAGCCGACGCCGTCGTCTTCGATGGCGAGCCACAACGCATCCGCGTCATCGCGCAGCGTGACACGGATCTTCGTGGCCTGCGCATGCCGCAGTGCGTTGTTGACCGCCTCCTGCACCAGCCGGAATACCGTGGTATTCAATTCGGGCGGAATGTTCGTCCCTCCGCCATCGGCATCCAGCTCGATACGCACACTGGAACGCGCGGATAAAGCCTTAAGGTGATGATCGAGCGCCGCCACGAGACCCGCCTCGTCGAGCAGCGGCGGCCTCAGGCCGCGCGCGATGTTGCGAGCCTGGCGGATCATGCCGTCGATCATGTTCACCGAGTCTTCGAGCCGTTGCGTAACGGCCGGATCGGCCATGACCTTGCGCAGCATCTGCAGGTTGATCTTGGCCGCGGTCAACGTCTGCCCGAACTCGTCGTGCAGCTCGCGCGAGATGTTGCTGCGTTCTTCTTCCTTGGCCGACTCGAGCCGTCCCGTGAGCTGTCGCAGTCCCACATACGCTTCTTCGAGCTCTCGCTGGCTGCGGCCCGCCTGTTCGAGCGCGTGTTCGCGCTGACGTTCGAGATGTTCGAGCACGGCATTGCGGCGCCGCAACGAACGCAGGCGCGTGATGTGCGCGCCGAGCGCCAGCAACGCGACCGCGGCGACGGCCATGATCTGGAACCAGTTGGTTCGCCAGAACGGCGGCACCACGTCGAAGGCGAGCGCCGGGCTCGTGTTCCAGTTTCCGTAGGCATCCCGGCCCCGCGCTTCGAAAAGATAGTGCCCGGCGGGAAGGCCGAAGAACGTGAGCTGGCGGCGTTTGCCGACATCGGTCCACTGGTCTTGCGCCTTCAACCGGTACGCGTAGTCGTGCGGGCTCTCGGCGTAGTCGAGCACGGCGAATTCGATCGCGAGCCCATCGCCGAAGCGTGTCTTCAATGGGCCGTTCATGCCGCTCGGCGACATGGGTTTTTCCGTGCCGCTCGCCAGCGAGTGTATGGCGGTGAGGCGCAGTGGTGAGGCCTTGCGCTCGGGCATCGGCCTGCCCTTCGGGATGCTGAGCAGGCCGTCGACGGATCCGAAGTAGATCCACTCGTCGTCGGCGGACGACGCGTTGGTATTGAAATACGTGACCGGCAGGCCGGACTCGCGCACGTGATTGGTCACGCGCCCGGTCGCGGGGTCCAGACGCGAAAGACCGCGCCGCGTGCTCATCCACAATGACCCGTCGGTATCGCTTTCGACCGCCATGATTCCGTTGTTGAGCAGGCCACGCGAGTAGTCCCAGCGTTCGATCGAAGCGACCCGCCCGGCTTCGTCCTCGTCGACTCGATGGAGGCCGCCGCCGTCGGTCGCCACCCACAGGACACCGCGTTCGTCGCGGTGGATGTCCGTCACGTGGTAGTTAGCCAGGTTGCGCGGTCCCGGCGTGCGGCCGTCGAATCGCTCGCACGACCAGGGTTCGATCGTGCACTGGTTGAGGCCGTTGGAGCGCGTGCCGACCCACAGTCGCCCCGCGCGTCCCTGCGCGAGCACGGTGATGTAGTCGTCGCTCACCGAATCCGGCTTCGACGGTTCGTGGCGGAATTTCCGGTAATGGCCGCCGGGTTCGCGCAGGTACAGGCCGTTTCCGAAGGTGCCGACCCAGAGCCGCGCGGCGTCCGGCAGCAGCGCGGTGACGTAACCGGTTCCGATGCCGTCTTCCCGCTGCGCGACGGAGGAATCCAGGTCGAGACTGCTGCCATCGGCGGCGAACCTGAACAGACCCGCCGTGGATCCGGCGAACCGGCTGCCGTCCGCGGTGACGGCGAGAGCGATGATCGAGGACTGGCGGATCGGGTCGCTCGAACTACCGCCGGTCGGCTCGACCGATCCGGAAGACACGTCGACACGCTGCGGTCCGCCGCCGAAGCTGCCCACCCAGGGCTTTCCGGGTGTCGCGCTTGCAAGCACATCGGTCACGTTCTTGTGACGCAACCCCTTGCCATCCGCGCTGGGCGTGAGCAGGCGGAACTGCGGATCCTCGAGCGGCGCCGAGTAGATGCCTCTGCCCCACGATCCGATGAAGATGGTGTTGTCGGTTCCCGCGATGCTCAAGGCCGCGGCCGCTTCGGGATCGGGCGACTCGCCGAGCGGGCCCGAATGCGCACGCCGCGAGCGTCCCGTCGCGGGATCGAGGATCGCCACACCGTGCGCGAGGGTGCCTACCCAGAGGAGGCCGTTACGGTCCTGGTAGATAGTCGTGACGAGCGGATGTTCGCCCCTGGGCACGTCCGCGAGCTCGATCCGCGAGATCGATCTGCTGGCGGGATCGAGCACGAGCAAACCGGCGCGAGTGCCTATCCACAACCGGCCGTCGGCCGACTCGTGCAGCGCGAACACGCTGTCGTGTTCCGCGGATCCCCGGGACAGCTTCGACAGGACGTAATGTTCGAAGCCGTCGTTTCCGTTCCAGCAATCGACACCGCCGCCCACCGTGCCGACCCACAGCCGCTTCGACGGCCCGACGTGCAGCGCGTATGCCCAGTTGTTGGCGAGGCTCGCGGCGGTGCCGCGCTCGTGCAGGTAACGCGTGAATTTTCCGCCATCCGGGTCGAGGCGATTCAGGCCGTTGTTGGTGCCGACCCAGAGGTTGCCCTCCGAATCCTGCGCGATTCCGTACACGCTCTCGTCGCTGAGAGATCGCGGATCGGATGAATCGTGATGGTATTGCGTGAACTCGCCCGTGACCGGATCGCGGCGATTGAGCCCGCCGTTGTTGGTGGCGACCCACAGCGCGCCATCGCGCGACTGGAACAGGAAACGCACGTCCACGTCGCTCACGCTGCCGGGATCGGAGATGTCCGATCGGTACGCGGTGGCAAGGTAGCCGTCGTAGCGGAACAGTCCCTCGCGCGACCCCACCCACAGCAACCCGTCGCGATCGACGAGCATCGAGGTCACGACGCTGACGTCGAGCCCGCGTCCCACGCCTAACTTCTTGTACTGGCGCTCGGCGAGCGCGTCCTGCGAGACGACGAGCGCAACAATCAGAACACTCATTGCCCGATGCAGGCGGGAGAACGAAATTGCTCGAACGGGGCGCATGAATGAACGGAACGGTGACCTCAGGGCGTCCCGTTCTCCACCAACATCGAATCGGCGACGCCGACCAGCTTGTGCACGGGGACCACGAAGGCCATGCCGCGGCCGGTGTCCTCGAGCTCGGCCGCGACGACGATCGCGGCGAGGATCGTGTCCACCTGGTCCTCGGGAACGATCGTGAGCACGATCTCCTTCTCGGGCTCGATGGACATGCCGAAGATCTTGTCCTTCTCATGGACGCCGGCGCCGCGCCCGAGGAGCACGGTGCCGCCGCGCGCGCCGGCCTTGACCGAGGCCTGCAGCACGCTGCTGCCCCACCCCTTCCGGACGATGGAGACGATGAGCGAAGCACTTTTCATGAGTCGACCTCCGCGGGAGCGCTCTTCAGGCGAACGATGAGTCCGAGCAGCATTACCGAGATGATAGGCGCAAGCGCGATGAGCGCGACGAGTCCGAGCCCGTGCACGAGTGGATCCCGGTTCGGCACCGCGGCGGCGACGCCGAACGCGAGCGCCAGCAGGAACGTGTTGGCCAGCGGGCCGGTGGCGACGCCGCCCGAATCGACGGCGATCGCGACGAACGTGCGGTCGCTGAGCCAGATCAGCGCGATCGTCAGCGCGTAACCCGGGACGAGAATCCAGATCAGCGGCACGTCGTACACGATACGCAGCACGCCGACGCCGACCGCGGCGGCAACGCCGATGCAGACCGCGACCAGCACGACACCCTGGCGGATGGCGCCCGTCGAAGCCTGCTCGACCTGCTCGGCGAGAATGCGCACGGCCGGCTCGCCCCACGTGGTGACGAAGCCGAGCACGGCGCCGAAGATCAGCAGCAGCCAGGTCTGCGACATCGCGCCGAACGTCTCGCCGATCAGGCGACCGAACGGCATGAACGCGACGCCCGCGCCCAGCAGGAACAGGAACAGACCGACCGACGCCATCAGCGTGCCGGTCACGATCCGCATGATCTCCGGGCGCGGCAGGCGCAGGAACAGGACCTGGAACACCGCGAACAACGCGGCGAGCGGCAGCACCGCCAGCGCGACGCCGCGCGCGACACGAAAGATTTCGTCGAGGAACGAAATGTCCGTCATCGCGCGAGCCAGGCGATCGCCAGGATGACGATGATGGGACCGATCGACGCGACGCCTAACAACCCGAACGCATCGTCCACGGCGGAGCGCCCCGCGATGACCGAGCTCACGCCGAGCGCTACCGCGAGCACCACCGGGCCCGTGAGCGCGCCCGTGGTCACGCTGCCGGCGTCGTACGCGAGCGGGACCATCGCTCCGTGCGCGAGGAACGTGAGCACGAGCGTCAACGCGTACATCACCGTGAGCTGCCAGCGCATGGAGAAGCCGAGGACGAGTCGCAGGAA
>JAEZCN010000012.1 GCA_023433515.1 Pseudomonadota bacterium | reverse complement strand
GTCTGGTGGTGGCGCCTCCCATAAGGAGAGGGCCGCGGGACGTTATTGCTCTTCTGATCTGATCAGGGCGAATTCCGAGAACCCATCTCCGGTGAGACCAGAGATGGGTTTTTTGTTGTCTGCGCGTCTTGGAACTGTCAGGAAAAATAGAGAGGAAATGCGGTGAAACCGCCTTTTGACATCGCCGGCGATCTCGACACACCGGTGTCGGCCTTCGCCAAGCTTGGCGCCTTCAATCCGCGCTTCCTGCTCGAGAGCGTCGAGGGCGGTGAACGCCTCGCGCGTTATTCGTTCATCGGTTTCGGCAAGTGCCTCGAGGTGCGGCTCGACGCCTCGGGCCTCAGCGTCGGCGACGCGAAGCTGCCGCGCCCGAAGGACCGGGCCGCCTTGTTAGGCGCGTTGCGCCAGGCGCTCGCGGCCGCGCCGAAACCCATGCCCGAGATGGCGGGCGTGCCGCTCGCCGGCGGCCTGGTCGGGTATTCGTCCTACGACGTGGTGCGTTACTTCGAGCGGCTGCCCGCGCAGGCGCGCGCCGACAACCCGGTTCCCGACCTGCACTACGTCGCGCCCGAGTCGCTGCTCGTGTTCGATCACCTGACCCGCGGCATCGCGCTGCTCCATGCCGGCACCGAGGCCGAGCGCCAGGCCCTGCGCCGCGACGTGATCCGCGCGTTGCGCGGCGGCCTGCCTAACTACCCGACTCCGGGCGCCGCTCCCGAGAGTCGTTACTCCCGCGCCGTGGGTTCGCTGACGCAGGACGAGTACATCGCCGGCGTGAAGCGCACGCAGGAATACATCGCGGCCGGCGACGTCTACCAGCTCGTGTTGTCGTCGCGTTTCTCGGGCCGCCATTCGATCGATCCGTTCGAGGCCTATCGCGCGCTGCGCCTCATCAACCCCTCGCCGTACATGTACTACTGCCGGCTCGGCGACGTGACCGTCGTCGGCTCGTCGCCCGAGGCGCTCGTGAAAGTGAACGCGCAGGGCGACGCGCAACTGCGGCCGATCGCCGGCACGCGGCCGCGCGACGACGATGCGGATGTCGACCTGCAGCGCGAGAAGGACCTGCTCGCCGACGTGAAGGAGAACGCCGAGCACGTGATGCTGGTCGATCTCGCGCGCAACGATCTCGGCCGCGTCGCGCGCGCCGGCACCGTGCACGTCGATCCGTACCGCGTCATCGAGCGGTACAGTCACGTGATGCACATCGTGAGCGGCGTGAAGAGCGCGCTCGCACCGGGGCGTGACGCGTTCGATCTGTTCGCGGCCACGTTCCCCGCGGGCACGCTGGTCGGCGCGCCGAAGGTGCGCGCGATGGAGATCATCGACGAACTCGAGCCCGTGCGCCGCGGCCTGTACGGCGGCACGGTCGGCTACTTCGGCGCGCGCGGCGACATGGACCAGGCGATCACGATCCGCACGCTGGTCTTCCGTGGCGACGAATACAGCTACCAGGCAGGCGCGGGCGTCGTGGCCGACAGCGTGCCCATCACCGAATACGAAGAAGTGCTCGCCAAGAGCGGCGCCATGGCGGGTGCGCTGAAGCTCGCGGCGGAGGGTTTATGAGCGTCCCGGCGAACGTGCGATTGCTGCTGATCGACAACTACGATTCCTTCACCTACAACCTCGTGCAGGCTTTCCTGATCCTCGGCGCGGAGGTCGACGTGCGCCGCAACGACGAGATCACGGTGGAGCAGGCCAAGGCCCTCGCGCCCACGCACCTGTGCATTTCGCCGGGCCCCGGCACGCCGTACGACGCGGGCGTGTCGATGGACATGATCCGCGCGTTCGCGGGAACGGTGCCCGTGTTCGGCGTGTGCCTGGGACACCAGTCCATCGTCGAGGTGTTCGGCGGCAAGGTAGTCAGGGCGCCGCGCCTCATGCACGGCAAGACTTCGACGGTCGCGCACGATGGACGCGGCCTGTTCGCGGGGCTGAAGCCCGATACGGAAGTGGGTCGCTATCATTCATTGATCGCCAAGGCGGACACGTTGCCGGCGGATCTCGAAGTGACCGCGCGTACGCCCGAGGGGGAGATCATGGGCGTGCGCCACAAGACTCTGAAGGTCGAAGGCGTGCAGTTCCATCCCGAAAGCGTGCTCACGCCGGAAGGCCCGCGGCTGATCGGCAACTTTCTCGAAATGGCGGGAGGCCGGCAGTGAACCTGCGCGACACGCTCGAGCATTTGCTCTCCGGCAAGCATCTCGGCGAACAGGAAGCCTCCGATCTGCTGCGCGCGCTCACGAGCGCGGAGATGCAGCCGGCGCTCGCCGGCGCGTTGCTCGCCGCGTTGCGTTCCAAGGGCGTCACGCCCGACGAGGTGCGCGGCTTCGCGCGCGCGATGCGCTCACTGGCGCGAAAGCCTGCGATTCCCGCCAACTCGGCCGCGATCGACATCGTCGGCACCGGCGGCGATGCGTCGGGCAGCTTCAATCTATCCACCGGCGCGGCGCTGCTGACCGCGGCCTGTGGCGTCGACGTGGTCAAACACGGCAACCGCTCGGTCTCGAGCAAGTCCGGCAGCGCCGACGTGCTCGAGCAGCTAGGTCTCAAACTACCTCTCGACGAAGCCGCGGCCGGCGCGTGCCTCGCCGCCACGAAGTTCACGTTCCTGTTCGCGCCTCACTACCACCCGGCGATGAAGGCGGTGGGTCCGGTGCGCCAGGCGATGGGCGTGCGCACGGTGTTCAACATCCTCGGACCGCTGACGAATCCCGCGGCGCCGCGATTCCAGCTCACGGGCGCATTCAACCTGCCCACGGCGCAGTTGATGGCCGATGCATTGTCGGGACTGCCGATCGAACGCGCGTTCGTCGTGCACGGCGCGGAGGGCTGGGACGAACCCACGCCGCTGGGTCCGTTCACGGTCCTCGACGTGCGGCCGGGCAAGGTGCAGGCGGAGATCCGCAGCCCGTCGGACTACGGGCTCGACCTGTGTGGTGCGCGCGATCTCGCGGGCGGCGACGCCGCATCGAACGCGCGCGCGCTGCGCGCCGTGCTCACGGGCGAAGACCGCGGTCCGCACCGCGACGCATTGTTGCTGGGCGCCGCGCTGGCGCTCGAGATCGTCGGCCGCGCGAAGTCGCCGCGCGAGGGCGTCGCGCGGGCGCGCGAGGCCATCGCCCGCGGTGGGGGG
>JAEZCN010000228.1 GCA_023433515.1 Pseudomonadota bacterium | reverse complement strand
GCTGACCGAACCCGGGCGCGCGAGCGCCGGGATGTTCGCAGAGCGGCCGCGCTGGGAACCCTGCGGCCCCTCTGTGTTCTTGTTGGACAGCAGGACCACGGCCAGCTTCGAATCGGGGTAAAGATCGGCGTAGCTCGCGAACCCGTACGTCGTGCCCGAGAACTGCAGCCGCCGCCCGTGCGGCGACTCGCCCAAGATCCAGAAGAATCCCACGTGTGAACCGCCGTCGGGCGTCGACCAGAGCGGCTGGTGGGCCAGCTTCACCGACGCATCCCGCTCGACCATCTGCCACGACGCGTAACGCAGCAGGTCGTCGCTGCTGTAACGCAGCGAATTCACCGGGTATTGCGACGTCGCGCCGTACGGCGGCAGCGGTTGGTTGTCGCGCGTGTAGCCGCGCGCGAGTAGTTTGGCTTGCGGGTTGGTGCCGCTGCCCATGCGCAGCGGCTTCTCGATCTCGCGCGCGAGGATGGTCTCGAACGGCTCCCCGTACACTTTCTCGAGCACGACGCCGAGCAGCATCGTGCTGACGTTCGATTGCCGCGGCGCTTCTCCCGGCGGGCGCGGCAGCGCGACGCGCTTGAGCTGGCGCAGGAACTCCTTGCTCGAATAGTTGCTGTACACCCGCATCCGCGTGACCGCGAGCGGCTCGCGATCGAGCGTGCGCACCTGTGTCTGGTCCGGAATGTTGTCCACGAGCTGCGAGGTCATGCTCGCGAGATGTTCGAGCCGGACGCGTTGCCCGTCGTGCGCGAGGTTCGCGTACTCGTCATCGAGATACTTCGCGATGTCGTCCTCGAGCGTGACGCGCCCCTCGACCACGGCGCGCGCCAGGATCTGCCCCGTCATCGTCTTGCTGATGGGACCGATGTCGTAGATGGTGTCCTGGGTCGGCACGACGTTGCCGTCGATCTGCGTCGTGCCGTAGTTGTGGAAGCGGCGCTGGCCGTTGTCGTAGACGCCGATGGAAAGGCCCACGCCTTCGTTGCGGATCAACCAGGCGCGCGCCAGCGCATCGATGGCGGCTTCGTCGGGGGCGGCCGCGCTGCATGCTCCCGCGAACAGCATGACCATCAGGGTCAGAGCAGCGTTGTTGGATCGGCGCGAGGTAGCGAGCATGCGCGGACGAGTTGAGCAGATGAGGTGCGCGCTGCGCAAGCGCCTGGCTCACGACCGCGTGCGAACCAGGCGCGCCCCGATGGAATTTCAGCGCAGGTAGGGCGCGACGTTCCCTTCGATCGCGCGGGACTCAGCCCCGGTCAGCGGTAGTTTGCGGAAGGCTTCGAGCATCGCCTTCGGCGGAGGATCGCTCGGATCGCCGCCGTCCGAACCATAGACGAGGCGCGGCAGACCGATGTCGCGGATGGACTTCACGACGAACCGAGCGCGTTCGGGCGACAGATCCGCGGGCGCCACCAGCGCGAGGTCGAAATACAGGTTGCGGACCTTGGGATCCTTGCGCGCGATCGCCGCGATGAACGTCGCGAGCGCTTCGTCGGAGGGCGGATCGTTCGTGGCGCCCCCTCCCGCGAAATGCGCGATCTGCACCGGCACGTCCGGCGCTGCCGTCAGCAGCTCGTCGATGAAAGTCTGCGCCTGCTCGGCGCCGTACGGATGCGCGCGCCGGCCGCGCATGTGCACGACGATGGCGAGCTTCTTCTCGTTCGCGGCGCTGAACACGCGTTTCACCTTGGAGACGTGCCCGGCGTCGGCGAGATTCACCGCCGACATGCCGAACTGCAGCTTGATGCCGCGTCCGAAACGTTCGTCCGTCGCGCAACGCGCGAGCTCATCGAGCGCGTAGTCCGCGAGCGGATTGAATGCGCAGAACGCGATGAGACGTTCTGGATATTTCGCCGCCTCGCTGACGGTCCAGTCGTTCTCGGCCCGTACCTTTTCGTGGTCGGCGTAGCGATACGCGTTCGACAGCAGCACGGCGCGCTGGATGCCCGCCTGGTCGAGCATCGCGATCATGGACGCGGCGTCGATGGGCTTCTGCCCATCCGCGGTCATCGCGGGCGTGAGCAGGTGCTGGTGATGATCGACCGGAGGCGCGGCCAGCTTGTCTTTCGCAAGTACCGCCGCGGCGACGAATGGCGCTAACAACAGCAGTGGTTTGAAGCGCATGGCTGGATGTTAGCCCAGGTGTCGGGCCGCAATCCCCGCAATTGCAGTTGCGAGGATCGCGACCCGCCAGCTGGCAGGGCGGCCGGCGTGCGCGAGTGAGGGGTGCGCTTGCCAGCCGTCGGGGACAAATTTGAATCCGCCCCCGCTCCGGCGCCAGCCTGGCGCCCATTGATTTTCCCTATTGACCCGCTTCCGGCGTGCCGAAATCTCTGAAATTACAACCGCTTAAGCAGCGGCGCCGTGAACGGCACAGTCAGCATGGTCGAGCCGAGCGCCATGAGCAGCAGCGCGGTGAACGTGCCGTTCGTGATGAGGTTCTGATCGAGCAACACGTTCGCGAACACGATCATGATCAAGCCTTTGGTCTGCAGCAGCCACCCGATGATGGTGGCCTCGCCGCGCTGCCAGCCGAGCACGCGTCCGGCGATGTGCGTGCCGACTAGTTTGCCCACCGTCGAGATGAACAGCAGTGCCGCGGCGACCAGCAATACGGTCGTGCCGCCCAACGCGAAATCCGTGCGCAGCCCCATGCTGAGGAAGTACACCGGCATGCCGATGACGAGCAGGTTGCGGCGCATCGAATCGATGGCCTCCTCGCCGAACCACGAAGACTCGAGCACGGCTCCCGAGAGGAACGCGCCGACCATGAAATGCAATCCGCACCAGTCCGCTGCGAGCGCGCACAGGGCGAGCCAGACGATGCCGACGTACCAGCGGTCCGTCTGGGGCAGGCGCGCCACGAGCCTGCGCATCAGCCACGCGGCCGCGGCGAAAACGGCGAGGAATCCGAGCTGCAGACCGACGCGCGTCCAGTCGAGCATGATCAGCGCGAATACGGCCCAGATCGCGATGTCGTCCAGGCTCGCGTATCTCAGGATCCGCTGGCCGAGCGGCTTGCGCAGCATCTCGAGCTTGTCCATGAGCAGGATGAGCACCGGCAGCGCCGTCACCGCGCACGACATGCCGATCGCGATCACGAACTGCCAGGGCTGCGCCGCGCTACCGACCCAAGCGGGACCGACGAGGAGCAATGCCGCGAGACAGCCGAAGATCAGCGGACTACCGAGCGCCGCGCCCGCGGCGAACAGCGTCTCGCGGCGCTGACGCCACGCGGCGCCGAAGTCGAGCTCGACGCCCGCGATCCAGACGAACAGCGTCACCGCCCAGAGCGCGAGGCCGTTCAGCGCCTGCACCACGGGCGGCCGGAACACGAAGTCGTAGTAGTCGGGAAAGGCCGCGCCCAGCACGCCGGGGCCTAACAAGATGCCGGCGATCGTCTGCACTACGACGAGCGGCGCCCAGTAGTCGGTGCGCAGTCCGCGCCAGATCAGGTACGGCACGGTGAAGATGATCACCATGGCGATCAGGAAAACTTCGGTCGTCGTCATGATTTCGCGCGCAGGTCGCGCGCGGGCACGGTCAGGCGGTCTTGAGGAATTGTTCGTGGGTCGGCAGGTGCTCGACCATGCCCGCGATCGCGGCCTTCGCGTTGCGCAGGGTCTGCTGGATGTGGGAGTAGTCGAGGTTCTCGACGCGCGGGCAATGGGCGTGCGGGCGGATGCCCATGCCTTCGAACACGGACTGCCAGCTCGAGGCGCGGAACAGTTCGTCCACGCCCTCGCGCATCGCGCCGTGCGCGCGGAACAGTTCGATGCGTTCGCGCAGGCTCTCGGGCAGCGGAATGTTCCGGCACCACTGCCAGAACGGCGTGTCATCGCGCTGCGTGGCCTGGTAGTGCAGCACGATGAAGTCGCGCACTTCCTCGAAGTCCGCGGTCATGCGACGGTTGTATTCGCGGATCAGCGCGGGATCGCAATCCTTGTCCGGGAAGTAACGCAGCAGGAAATCCATGCCGCGCGCGATCAGGTGGATGGACGTCGCCTCGAGCGGCTCGATGAATCCCGACGCGAGACCCAGCGACACGCAGTTGTGTTTCCAGAACTGGCGCCGGTGTCCCGTGTTGTACGGAATGAATCGCGGCTCCTCGATCGCCGCGCTGTCGAGCGAGCGCAGCAGCGTCGCGCGCGCGGCCGCGTCGCTCGCGAAGCGGCTCGAATACACGTAGCCCTGGCCCAGGCGCTGCTGCAGCGGGATGCGCCAGCTCCAGCCCGCCGGCTGCGCCGTCGCGCGCGTGTACGGCAGGAGTTGACCCTTGTTCTCGGTCTTGACCACCACCGCGCGATCGCACGGCAGGTAGTTCGACCAGTCGACGTGCTCGACGCCGAGCGTCTTGCCGATCAGCAGGCTGCGGAAGCCCGTGCAGTCGACGAAGAAGTCGGCCTCGATCTCGCGGCCGTCCGCGAGCGTCACGCCCGAGATGAAGCCGTCGTCGCGCTGGTGCACGTCGACGACCTTGCCCTCGGTGCGCTTGAGGCCGCGCTCCTCGGAATATTTTCGCAGGTACTTCGCGACCAGCAGCGCGTCGACATGCAGTGCGTAGTTAGCCCCGCCGATCGGCGTGTTTCGCGCCTTCGCCGGGTGGAAGAACCGCCCGTGCTCCGCCATGACGTTGCACGGCGAGAAATCCTGCAGGTTCGAGGTGTCGCCCAGCGCACGCGCCTTGAGCCAGCACTGGTAGAAGTCGTGGTTGCCGATCGGCTTGCCGATCACGCCGAACGGGTGGAAATACGAGTCACTGCGCTCGCGCCAGCCGACGAACTTGATGCCGAGCTTGTAGGTGCCGTCGACCGCGCGGATGAAATCCTGCTCGTCGATGCCGAGCCGCTGGATCAGACCCACGAACGGCGGCACGGTGGATTCGCCGACGCCGATGGTGCCGAGCTCGTCCGACTCGAGCAGCTCGATCTCGCACAGCTCGCGCTTGAGGTGATGGCACAGCATCGAGGCCGCCAGCCAGCCCGACGTGCCGCCACCGACGATGAGTATTTTCTTGAGCGGCTGCATCACCAGTTCCGATTCTCCACCATCACGCCCGGGGCGTCCTGGACGTGGGCCGTATTGTAGTTCCAATAGGCCGAACTGCTCGCCTGGATGGCCCGCCGCAGCAGGTCTATGGCCTTATGTCGCGGGAAACTCACGCGCCAGGCCAGCGCCAGGCTGCGCTTGGGGACCGGGTCCGCGAACGGCCGGGTGGTCAGGAGGTTGGGCGCATAGAGGGGCGCCTCGGCCGCGGTCTGCGGAAGGATGGTCACCCCCAGCCGCGAGGCCACCATGTGCCTGAGGGTTTCGAGCGTGGCGCCCTGCGTGAAGGTGCGCACCGCGGCGCCCTCGGCGCGCTGGGGATTCAGGTGCGGGAAAGCCGCGAGGATCTGCTCGCGCATCGCGTCGCCTTCGCCGAGCAGCAGCAGCTCGGAGGGCGCCAGGTCCTGCGCGCTGATGGCGGCCTTGCTGGCCAGTCGGTGATCGGCCGGCATCAGCACCATGAAAGGCTCGTCGAACAGCGGCTGCGTGACGACGTCCGCCTCGGCGAACGGCTGCGTGATCAGGATCGCGTCGAGATCCCCATTGCGCAGCTTGGTCGCGAGCTCGGAGATCGAGCCCTCCTCGACGTACAGCGACAACTTGTTAGACGTCTCCTGCAGCAGCGGGATGAATTGCGGCAGCAGGTACGGGCCGATCGTCGGCAACGTGCCGAGCGCGATGGGCCCCTCGAGCTGATCCTTGTCCGCTTCCGCGACGTCCTTGATCGCGGCCGCCTGCTCGAGCACGCGGCCCGCCATCTCGACGATCTTGCGGCCGAGCGGCGTCGGCAGGATCTTCTGCTTGCCGCGTTCGAACAGGACGCCGAGCTCCTCCTCGAGTTTCTTGACCGCGATGGAAAGCGTCGGCTGGCTCACGTGGCAACGCTCGGCTGCGCGGCCGAAGTGCTGCTCTTGCGCCAGTGCGACGATGTAGCGGAGCTCGGTCAGGGTCATGGCCGGACATCTTCACTCGCCGCGCCGCGCCAGTCCAACAATCGGGCGCAAATCGCGGGAAAGGCCGATTGCCCCGCCCGCGACCGGGGCCCCATCATCCGCATCCTGGGTATTGGGAATTGGAAAATCAGGGTATCGATATGGTCATCAATCTACGTCAACTCCTGGTCGCCACCGCCGCGCTGGCGGTGCTCGGGCCGGTCTCGTCCGCGCAGCCCGAGGACAAGTACCGGGTCAAGGAGGAGCAGGCCCGCACGGGCACGCTGTTCATCCAGCACGGCGTCACCAAGGCGCCGATCGACGTCAACCGCGACTATTACGAGCTGTCGCCCGAGGACAAGGCGATCGTGCACGGCTGGTACGAGTACATCGCGCCGGGCGACGAACCGCCGTTCCCGGTCAACGGACTCGCGCCTATCTACAAGGCGATCAACAAGGGTCGCAACATCGCGCCCGGTCACGGCGAGTTGTTCCTCGCGGTCACGGTGGGACCGGATGGAAAGGCCAGGAAGGTGGAGGTCTACAAATCGCCCGGGCAGGACATCACGAGGTACATCTCCGAGGTCCTGCTCCTGACGAAGTACAAGCCGGCGATCTGCGAAGGGAAGAAGTGCGAGATGCAGTTTCCGTTGTCGCTGTCGTTCTCGCAGCTCCAGTAGGAACCGCGCAAACTAGTTGGACGGCCTGGCGTCCTTGAATTCGTAGGTAGTCGAATTGCGCATGTCGTCGACGGTGCCGTCAGGGTTGTAGGCAACCTGCGTGCGCGTGATCTCCACGCGGTCCCCGAGGTATCGGTAAACGACCAGTCCGACAACCTTGTCGCCCTCGTACATGTACTCGCGCGAGGGCTTGCGGTAGCCGAGGCTGTTGGGGTCGTTGTCGATCTCCTGGATAACCCGCCCCTCGGGCCCGGCAACGAATTCGATAAGGCCGTTGTCGGGCGAGACCCGAAGGGCTGCTAGCCTCGGATCCGCGGGCGCGGGATTCTGCGCGGCATCCACTTCCGAACGCGAAGTCGGCTTCGGCGTCGGCGATGCCGAGCCCGCCGCGCTGGCTCGCACGTCCTGCACGGCCCCATCCGGCGCCCGGTCATCCGGAGCCAACATGAAATAGATCCCGACGCCGAAAGCCGCGGCAATGACGATCGTTGCGATGGTCGATTTCTTCACGGCGAAACGAAGCTCAGGTTATCGATCCATGCCGTGTCGGCGCCTTGCGAATAATACGAATCCTTTTCGTATCGCCATTCGATTTCGTGAACCCCGAGCGTCAGGGACGTCTCGTAATCATCCCACGCGCCCGAGCCGATCGAGAGGCGTGTCACGCCGTCGACTCGCACGATGAGCCGGTCGCAGCAATCCTGGGCATCGACCCGCGCCCAGAAGCGCAACGTACCCGCCGCGAAGTAGCCGCGGAAGCGGATCGTGCTCGATTGCGATTCTCCGACCGCGCCAGCCCTCAGGGCATACCCACCCTCGATCGGAACCGTCGTATCGCGCGACCACGGAGCCGTGCTGCTCACCGGCGTCGTCCAGGCCGCCGACAGTGGCTCGCTCTCGAACCCCTGGCTGTAGTTAGTCAGCGGCTGTGGCAGCCCCGAGGGATCGTTCGGGTCGCCACCGTACAGCACCTCGTCGAGGTCGGTGTACCCGTCGTTGTCGCTGTCCGTATCCCACGGGTCGGTACCGTGTGTGATGACTTCGGCGTAATCGTCGAGGCCCTCGCCATCGCTGTCCGCGCTCGCGGGGTTGGTGGCGTGTGTCACAAGTTCCTGGAAGTCGTCGAGTCCATCACCATCGGTGTCCGCGAGCGTCGGATTCGAGTTGCCCTGGTACTCAGCGGCGTTGTCCACGCCGTCGGAATCGAGATCGCCCGCCGCATCGCCGGCGTTGGAATCGCTCAATCCATGAAGCTGCTCCCACCAGCGCGGCAATGTATCCCCGTCTTGGTCAAAGAACGGCAGGCGCAGGAACGTCGTCGTACCGTTCAACACGTGCAGGAGGTAGGCCTCGGACGTTCCGAACAGGACGCGAAGCGGTTGCCCGGTGTACTGGTAATACGTCAGCACGGCGCGCGTGTCCGCGCGGCGAATTTCGACGCGATCGGTGGTGTCGACGTCCACGAGAAGGTTGTCGATCCACTGCGCATCGGCGATCTGTTTGCCGAGCGATCCCGAATGCGTGAGCCCGCTGCCCGCGTAGAAATCGCCACTGCCGAGCAGGATCTGCCCGCCATCCGGCGACACGCGGATGGGCGGCATGATGTTGTACGTGCCGTGGTACGGCGATTCTCCCGCCGTGCCGATCAGGCCGGTCACCTGGTCGATGACCTGGTAATGCAGGTCGTTCGGACTCTGCCCGTCGCGGAAGAAGTACACGCGCGAGGAAGTCGGATCCCAGGCGAATTCGCGCGAGTAGTAGTTCCAATCCCGCTGGGCCGTGATGATGCCGGCAACGTCGATGACGTAGTGATTCGCCCACGTGCCGCTGCCGTCCTCGACCAGGATGTAGTCGCCGACGTCGCCCAGGCCACCCACGGGACCCACGAGATTCACGAAGTCCGTTTCGGGCCCAGCGCCCAGGGTCGTGTCGATGTAACGGACCGCGCCGGACTCGTAGCCGAGGTACAACCGGTCGTGCGAGCCGGAGAACACCATCGTCGTGGGAGAAATGGTCGTGTAGCCCAGATCGATCCCCACCACGTACGGGTTCAGGTATTGGCCCGTCGCCATCGACCAGCGATACACGCGCTGGTTGGTGCTGCTGAGCAGGTAGACGACGTCGCCGTCGACGGCCACCTGGTCCGGTATGTAGTTAGGGAGCGTGGCGCCGTAGTCGCAGGTGACGCCATCTCCATGCGCCGGGAGCCAGCAGGCGTCATCAGTCGGATAGGAGTCCAGCGACAGGCCCGTTGTGCTGTCGGCCTGTGATCGCCCGGGATTCCACGCATCCGGATACCCGTCCTCGTCGGTGTCGACGGAGGCCGCGACGTCCAGCGGAAAGGCGTCCGACGCATTCGCGACGCCGTCGCCGTCGGTGTCGTTGCTGGGAATGTAGTCGTGGAACTCGACGTTCCCGCCGTCGTTCACGAGCACGACCATCGCGGTGTCCGAGCCCACGAGGCGCAGCGCCTGGCCGGTGAACGTCCGCTGCTCCAGCGTCTGGAGGTTCGTCGCGTGCCGATGCCGCAGGATCGTCTGGTTACCGTTGGTCGTGAGCACGGCGAGCGAACCGTCCGCGAACCAGCGACCGTCGCTG
Organism: Pseudomonadota bacterium; assembly: GCA_023433515.1. Lineage (GTDB taxonomy): Bacteria > Pseudomonadota > Gammaproteobacteria > Steroidobacterales > Steroidobacteraceae > CADEED01. Next base: position 5,698 of record JAEZCN010000228.1, on the reverse strand, counting down.
ATCTGTCCACCGAGTGAGCCCGCCCACGTCAGGCCACTCTGGTTGTAGAGGTCGCCGCTGCCGACCAGCACGTATTGACCATTGCTCGATACGCGGATCGGCGACGAAATCGAGGTGGTGCCATGATAGGGAGCCTGGCCCGTCGAGGTGACCTGCCCGCTGACCTGGTCGACGACTTCGTAAGTGAGCATCCACCCCGATGTGAGGAAGTACACGCGCGACGTGGTCGCGTCCCACGCGTAATCCGGCGACCCGTAGTTCCACCCCGCCTGGTCCGTGATGACGCCGGCGGAATCGATGACGTAGTTAGTTCCCCACGAGCCGCTGGCGTCCTTCGCGTAGATGTGGTTTCCGGCCTCGCCGATACCACCGACTGCCGCCGCGAGGTTCACGAACGGCACTTCGATGCCCGTCCCGGCATTGGTGTCGATGTAGCGGATGGCTCCCGTGCCATAGCCGAGATACAGCCGGTCCTGCGCGCTCGAATGGATCATCCGGTTCGGCGGGACGGTCGAGAAACCCTGGTTGATCCCCACGACGTACGGATTGAGGTATTGACCCGTGGCAATCGACCGGCGGTACACGCGCCGGTTGGCGCTGCTGAGCAGATAGATGACACCGTCGTGTTCCGCGACCTGGTCGGGAATGTAGTCGGGGATCGTGGCGCCGTAATCGCAGTTGACTCCGTCGCCATGCCCCGGCAGCCAGCAGGCCGAATCGTTCGGATAAGAATCGAGCGTCAGCCCGGTGGTGCTGTCCGCCTGGCTGCGGCCCGGATTCCACGCATCAGGGTACCCGTCGAGATCGGTGTCGACCGAGGCGGCGACGTCGAGCGGGAACGCGTCCGCCGTGTTGGCGACGCCGTCGCCGTCACTGTCGTCGTTCGGCACGTAGTCGTGGAACCGCACGGTGCCGCCGTCGATGACGAGCACCACCATCGCCGTATCCGAGCCCACGACGCGCAGGGCCTGACCAGTGAAGCTGCGCTGCTCGAGCACGGTACCGTTCGACGCGCCGAGTCGGCGCAATGTCGTCTGATTGCTCGCGGTCGTGAGCGCGGCGAGAGAGCCGTTCGCGAACCAGCGCGCGTCGGTCACCGGACCACCCAGCGAACCGGACCAGTTCAGCCCGTTCTGCCCATAGAGGTCGCCGCTGCCGAGCAGCACCAACTGGCCGTCCTGCGAAACCCGCAATGGCGGCGCGATCGCATAGTCCCCGTGGTAAGGCGTTTCGCCTTCGGCCGTGATCTGCCCCGTGACCTGGTCAATCACCTCGTAGTGCAGGTCGTTAGGGCTCTGACTGTCGCGGAAGAAGTAGACGCGCGACGTATTCGGGTCCCAGGCGTATTCGCGCGAGTAGTAGTTCCAGTCGAGCTGGTGGGTCACGGCGCCCGCGGCGTTGAAGATGTAATGCGTGCCCCATGCGCCGCTCCCGTCCTGCGCGAGCACGTAGTTGCCGACGCTGGCGAGTCCGCCCACGGCCATTGCCGTGTTGGAGAACGCCACCTCGGTCGGCTGGCCCGAGCCTGCATCGACGTAGCGGATCGCGCCCGTGGCGTAACCCAGGTAGAGGCGGCCGTGAGCGCTAGAGAATGCCATCTCGGTCGGCGCGATCGTGCTGAAGCCCTGGTCTATTCCGACGACGTAGGGATTGAGGTATCGGCTCTCGGAAATAGACCACCGGTACACGCGCCGGTTGGCGCTGCTCAGTAGATAGACAACGTCTCCGTTGCTCTCGACCTGGTCCGGGATGTAGTTCGGAATGGTCGCGCCGTAGTCGCAGAGGCCGCCGCTGCCATGCGCGGGCAGCCAGCAGGCCGAATCGAGCGGGAACTCGTCGAGCACCAGGCCCGTCGTGCTGTCCGCCTCGCTCCGGCCCGGGTTCCATGCATCCGGATAACCGTCGCGGTCGGTATCGACCGAGGCGGCGACATCCAGCGGGAACGCATCCTGCGTGTTCGACACGCCGTCGCCGTCGCTGTCGTCGCTGGGCGCATAGGGATGGAAACGGACGGTGCCGTTGTCGATCACGAGCACGACCATCGCCATGTCGGAGCCGACCACGCGCAACGCCTGGCCCGCGAAGTTCTGCTGCTCGAGAATCGCGAGATTCGTCGCGCCGTGTCGGCGCAGCACCGTCTGGTTGGAGCCGGTGGTCAACGTCACGAGCGAGCCGTTGGCGAACCAGCGGCCGTCGACGATCTGGTTGCCCAGGGAACCGGCCCAGGTCAGGCCATTCTGGTTGTAGAGGTCGCCGCTGCCGAGCACGATGTACTCGCCGTTCGCCGACACGCGGATCGGCGTCTGGATCGAATAGCTGCCGTGATACGGCGATTCACCCGCGGAGGTGATCAGCCCCGTGGCCTGGTCGATCACCTCGTAATGCAGGTCGTTCGGACTCGAGTCGTCGCGGAAGAAGTACACGCGCGACTGGTTCGGGTCCCAGGCGTATTCGCGCGAGTAGTAGTTCCAGTCGCGCTGGTCGAGCACCGTGCCCGCGGCATTGAAGATGTAGTGCGTCGCCCAGGCTCCGCTCGCGTCCTGCGCGAGCACGTAGTTGCCGACGCTCGCGAGTCCGCTGACGCCCATCGCGGCGTTGCCGAACTGCGTCTCGGCCGAGGATTCCGCCGTGATGTCGATATAGCGGATTCCACCCGAGGTGTAGCCCAGGTACAGGCGCCGGTGCGCGGGTGAAAGAGCCATCTTCGTCGGCGCGAGAGTCGTGAAGCCCTGGCTGATCCCGACGACGTACGGGTTCAGGTACCGGCCCTCGGAAATCGACCAGCGGTAGACGCGCCGGTTGGCGCTGCTCAGTAGATAGATGATTCCGTCGTGCTCGACGACCTGGTCCGGAGTGTAATCCGGCAACGTGGCGGCGTAATTGCAGCTGCCGCCGCTGCCGTGCGACGCGAGCCAGCAGGCCGCATCCTGCGGGAACGCGTCGAGCACCAGGCCCGTGCTGCTATCCGCGTGGCCGAGGCCCGCGTTCCACTCATCTGGATAGCCGTCGCGATCGGTGTCCACCGACGCGGCGCGATCCAGCGGGAACGCGTCGGCGGTGTTGGCCACCCCGTCGCCGTCGCTGTCGTCATTGGGCACGTAGTCGTGGATGCGGACCGTGGTGCCGTCGACGACCAGGACCGCCATCTTCGAGTCGGTGCCCAGTACCCGCAGCGCCTGGCCGGTGTAGTTGAGCTGCTCGAGAACGGCGAGATTCGTGCCGTCCAGGCGGTGCAGCGCCGTCTGGTTCGCGGAGGTAGTCAACACCACGAGGGAGCCGTTGGCGAACCAGCGCGCATCGGCGGGCTGGCTGCCCAGCGAGCCCGCCCAGTTGAGATTGCCCTGCGCGTACAGATCGCCGCTGCCGAGCAGTACGTGCTGGCCGTTGGCCGAGACACGGATCGGCGGCACGATCGAGTAGGCGCCGTGATACGGCGTTTCGCCGGAGCCGGTGATCTGGCCGGTGGCCTGGTCGATCACCTCGTAGTGCAGGTCATTGGGGCTGGTGCCGTCGCGGAAGAAATACACGCGCGAAGTGACCGGATCCCACGCGTATTCGCGCGAATAGTGGTTCCACTCGAGCTGGTGCGTCGTGACACCCGCCGAGTTGATGATGTAGTGAGTCTCCCAGGCGCCGCTTTCATCCTGCGCGAGCAGGTAGTTGCCGACACCGACGAGGCCGTTGACGCTCATCGGCAACGTCGCGAACGGCGCCTCCGCCTGGCTCGCCGCATCGACGCCGATGTACTGGATCGCGCCCGAGCTGTACCCGAAATACAGGCGGCGGTGAGCGCTCGAATACGCGAGCCTGGTGGGATTGAGCGCGCCGAGACCCATGGCGTATGCATCGAGATAACGCGAGGCGCTGACGGACCAGCGGAACACCAGCCGGTGCGCATTGCTCTGCAGGAAGATGACGTCGGTGCCGTCCCATGCCACGTTGTCGGGGATGAAGGCCGGGACCTCGGACGTGACTTCGAACTCCCTGCTGATCGTGCCGACGGTGACATTGGCGCGCGTGACCTTGGACCACGTCGCCGAGGACCGGGTCCTCACTACCAGCGTCTGGCCGGAGGCGATCGTGCCCGCCGCGCTCGTGAAAGCGCCACCGTCGATCGAATATTCGCCGCCAGCGATGGAGACGTCCGCGGCAGCATTCATGCCGGTGACGGTGATCGCCTCGGATTCGACCAGCGTATCGCGCGTCACGTCGAGGCGTCGCGCGAACGCGAATGCATCGGGCGTAACGTCGATCGCATGAGTGATCGCCGTGAATGTCGCGGACACCTCACCGACCGTGAGCACCGCGCTGGTCGCGGCGGAGAACTGGCCGGCGCTGTTCACGCGCACGCGGATCTGCTGGTTGACGCCGACGGTGCCCGGCGCGGCGGTGTAGGCGCCACCATCGATCGAATATTCGCCGCCGTTGATCGAGACCTCGACCGCCGTATTGATGCCCGTGATCGTCGCCGGCGCGGATTCGACCGCGACGGATCGTTCGACGTTTGTCTGCTCGGGGAACGCGAACGCATCGGGCGTCGCGTCCATCGCGAGCGTGGTCACGGTGAACGTGGAGGAGACACCACCGATCGTGAGCGTCGCGTTCGTGGCCGTGGAGAACTGGCCCGCGCTGGTCTGCCGCACGCGGATCCGCTGAGCGTTCGCGATGCTGCCCGCACCCGACGCGAACGCTCCACTGTCGATGGAATATTCCCCGCCCGAGATCGCGACGGACGCATTCGCGGTGATGCCGGAGATCGTCACTTCGTTGGAAGTGATGGGCGTCGAAAGCGCGACATCCGACTGGCTCGTGAATGCGAAAGCATTTGGAGTCGTGTCCGGCCCTGGTGGGGGCTGCGGACCGGAATCCGAACCGGAGCCGCCTCCGCCGCATCCCGCGAGCATGACCAAGAGGCCGATCGAGGCAACGAACGATTTCCGCAGCGACATGCGCACAGCTCCCTGAATGCCGGGCGTTTTTCGAGTAGTTATTCGGCACCGGCATCCGCCGCGACCGCGGGTCGAACGAACGACACACGAGCGCGCAGATCACTGGATTATGTTCTGCCCTACCCCTCGCCCTTTGCGGCTATCTGCCGCGAGTCGGAAATTCATCTCAGGGCAACGGGAGAATTCCTTCGCTGCGAACCATCCACTGGCCGTTCGCCGGGAAACCTGGATTAAGGGCGCCTTCGCCGGTACCGCCGGCCACCATCAGCGCGGCGGCCAGCAGCAGCGAGCCGTTCGACGGGAAATAGGTCTCGGCGGCGCGCCGGTAGCCAGGACCATCGACTCCGATGCCCGCCGCGTGCGGCGCGGCGTCGGCGACGACGTGTACGCGCGGCGTCATGCCGGAGACACCGAACTGGAAGTTCTTCGTGTCGGTCAGCAGGAACTCGACCGCCAGCTCGGGTTCGTCGAGCCGCGTCGCGGTCATCGCGAGCATCGGCCAGTCCCAGCCCCAGGTCTGGCGAAAGTCCCAGAACTTGACTACTTCATCGAGCGTGCCGCGCATCGTTTCGCGGTCGACGCCCATGCCAGGCAGGAGCCCGAGCGCGGCGACGAACGAAGGGTGATCGCGGTTCGGGCAACTTCCCTTTGCATTGCTCTTGCACTCGGGCGAGCGCGCGCGTTCCCAGAGATCCGGCTGGGACTCGGCGGCGAGGTACAGGCCGTCCTTCTCGGGTAGTTTGGAGAGA
>JAEZCN010000218.1 GCA_023433515.1 Pseudomonadota bacterium | reverse complement strand
CCCGGGGAAGTGTGACTTATTGCTCCGGCCCGCCGATGCACTGCTGGTAGGTTATGGCATTGCGCGGGGAAGCGTGCGGGCGCATTGCGGCCGTAAGGGTCTCTTTTTGAGCATTGAGCACAGGTGTGATCGAAGCATTCGCTGAATATTGCTGGCGGCTCGGCGGGGAGTGCCGATGAGCCTCAAGGGCAAGCTCACGTTCGTCGGGCAGACCGATACCGGTCGCGTACGCGAACACAATGAAGACACCATCGCCTCCGACGTGGACGTCGGGTTGCTGGTGCTTGCCGACGGCATGGGCGGTTACAACGCCGGCGAAGTCGCGAGCGGCATCGCCGTCAAGACGATCACCAATCTCGTGCGCGAAGGCCTCGCCCGCGAAGACCTCGGAACCATCGATCGGACCACCGGCCTCGCCCGGCCCTCCATCGTGTTGCGCGACGCCATCACCCGGGCCAACAAGATCATCTACCAGACCGCGCGCTCGCAGGCCGAGTGCGAAGGCATGGGCACCACCGTCGTGGCCGCCCTCTTCTTCGACAACCGCATTTCGATCGCGCACGTCGGGGATTCGCGGTTGTATCGCCAGCGTAATGGCCAGATCGCCCAGGTGACGATGGACCATTCGCTGCTGCAGGAATTGGTCGATCGTGGCTTTTATTCGCCCGAGGAAGCCCAGCGGGCGGCAAACAAGAACTACGTGACCCGCGCGCTCGGCGTCGAACCCCAGGTCGAGGTCGAGGTGCAGGAACACCCGGTCGACAAGGGCGACATCTACATCCTCTGTTCGGACGGTCTCTCCGACATGGTGGAAGATGAAGACATCCGTTTAACTATAAGTACCTTTGGTGCTAATCTAGATACGGTAGCTAAGCAGTTGATTCAGCTAGCCAACGAGAACGGTGGTCGTGACAACGTTTCGGTGGTGCTGGCGCAGGCGAACGAAGCGTTCCCGGCGAGCCGTGGTGTGATGGATAAACTTCTGGGCTGGTTCAGTTAAGGGAAGGCGAAAAGAATGGCACGTCTCGTATTGAGCCTGGATAACCAGGTGCTCGCCGAATACAACATGAACAAGGAGCGGTACACGATTGGCCGCCTCCCTGACAACGATATTCGCATCGACAATTCGGCTGTATCGGGCCATCACTCGCTGATCATCAACATCCTCAACGATTCGTTCCTCGAGGATCTGAACAGCACCAACGGCACGTACGTCAACGGCAAGCTCATCAAGAAGCATGCGCTGCAACACGGCGACGTGGTCACCGTCGGACATCACCAGCTGCGCTTCGTCGAAGACGACGAGGCCCAGGACGAATTCGAAAAGACGATGGTCATCCAGCCCTCGTCGCGCCCGGCCGCCGAGAAGATGCAGGCGGTCAAGGATCGAGCCGACAAGGTTTCCGCCGACGTGTCCGCCAGCGGCCTGCGCCGCGGCATCGACGGCAAGACGCCGGTCAAGAAGGCCAAGCTGCAGGTGCTCTCCGGTTCGTTCGCGGGCCGCGAGCTCGAATTGAACAAGGCCCTCACGACGCTCGGACGCCCGGGCATCCAGGTCGCCGCGATCACGCGCCGTCAGGACGGTTACTTCATCGTGCACGTGGATGCGGACAAGCCCGAGAACACCCCGCTCGTGAACGGCACCGCCATCGGCAGCCAGGCGCGCAAGCTCACCGACAACGATGTGATCCAGCTTGCGGGCGTGAAGATGGGTTTCTTCGAGGCTTAGTCACGCGCTAGCGCGACGAAGGAAACGCCGGCCAGGGGCCGTCGTCCGTGATTGATTAGAGAAAGGTCGGCGCAAGCTGGCCTTTTTCATTTCAGCTCGAGTGGCACGCGCTGGCTCACGCCGCAGAGCAGCTCGTATGGGATCGTCCCTGCATGGGCCGCGATCTCCTCGACCGGCAGCCCCTCGCCCCAGATGATCGCCTTGCTGCCGGCGGTGATCCCGGACGCTCCGGTCACGTCGACCGCGATCATGTCCATCGAGACGCGCCCGACCAGCGGATATTTCTCGCCCGCGATCAACACGGGTGTTCCACCCGCAAGCTGGCGCGAAAGCCCGTCACCGTAACCGGCCGCGAGGATTGCGACTGCGCTGTCGCGTTCCGCCCGCCACGCACCCGCATACCCGACGGTCTCGCCGCGCTTCACCTCGCGCACCGTGAGCACGGTGGTTTCCAGCGTCATCACGGGGCTCAGGCCGTACTTCGCCGCGAGTTCGCCTCCGAAAGGCGAAACACCGTACAGCGCCAGGCCGGGACGCACCCAGTCGCCGTGCGCGCCCGGCCACCCGAGCGTGCCCGCGGAATTGCCGATGCTCGTAGGCAGGCGTTTCGGTCCCACGAGGTCGGCAGCCGCAAGGGTCTTTTCGAAGACATCCACCTGCGTCCCGGTCATCGACTCGTCGAGCTCGTCCGCGCGCGCCAGGTGCGTCATCGCGCGCAGCTCGAGCGCCGGGACGGTGAGATTGCGCAGCCGCGCGAGCGCGGGCGCGAAGGCCTCGGGGCGAAAACCCAGGCGGTTCATGCCCGTGTCCATCTTGATCCACACGACGAACCGCCGCGCGTCGCGATGACCTTCGAGTAGTTTGATCTGCAGCGGATCGTGCACCACGAGCTCGAAGCGGTGACGCGCGGCCTCGGCCATCTGCTCGGCACTGAAGACGCCCTCGAGCAGCACGATCGGCGCGCGCACGCCGGCGCTGCGCAGCGCGATGCCCTCCTCGAGCCGCGCCACCGCGAAGCTGTCCGCGTCCGCGAGCGCGAGCGCCGTGGAAACGAGACCGTGACCGTAGGCATTTGCCTTGATGACGGCCATCACCTTCGCGCCCGGTGCATAGGCGCGGATGGTGCCGAGGTTGTGCCGCAGCGCGGCGGTGTCGATCAGCGCGCGCAGCAGTCGGATCAACGCATGATCCCTTCGCCGTACGCCGGGTCGACGTAGTTCTCGAAGCGGCTGTTCGCGCCCCTGAACGTGAGCCGGATCTCGCCGATCTCGCCGTTACGATGTTTGGCGAGATCGATTTCGGCGACGCCCTTCTTCGGCGTTTCGCGGTTGTAGACCTCGTCGCGGTAGATGAGCAGGATCATGTCCGCGTCCTGTTCTATCGCGCCCGAATTGTGAGTGACGACGCCGTCAGCTAACCAGTTATTGTAGTTAGGTACCGTCAGGTCGAAAGTTTCGCACTCGCCCGCCGCCTCGACCGCAACGACCCGATCCCAGAACAGCGGCGCTTCCGCCCAAAGCTTGAGCTCGGGCGCGTCGAGCAATTCCGCGTACTGCTTGATGACCGCGCGCGAGGGCGCAAACTTGAAGTGTGCAGCGCCGCCATATTGGGTACCGCGCATTGCCGCCATCTTGCGCTGGCTGATGCCTTGCGAACGCATTCTCTGGCGGACGCTCCAGAAGATTTCCCTCGGAAGCGTGTCGACGTTCGTGTTGGCCACGACCGCCTTCAGGAGCGAACCGAGCTGGGCGACCGCCGCTTCGCGCGGCCCAAATCCGCCGACTCGATCCGCGAACAACAGTTGGTCCGTCGATCCGGACACATCCACGTTGTAGACCGGGCGCGCATTCTCCGCGTGCACGACACGGGTGCGCGAGACGATGCCGAGACGAAGCAGCAACGCGGAGACGTCCTGCGCCAACCCCTCGCTGCAGGTGGCAAAGTACACGCGAGGAGCGCCGTTCTGGCCATCGCGCCGCAGCGCAACGCAGCCGTCGGTGGCCCACAAGTGCTTCAGCAGGATGCCGACTTGCGGCTTGCTCAACTGGAATACCGCCGACGGCAGGCGTTTTTCGTGCGAGCGCTGGCCGAAGATTCCCAGCTCCTTGAGCCAGCGCCCCACTCCGGCGGCATGCCATCGATTCCCGTTTCCGGAAATGACGAGTTGGTGCCAGTTGCCTCGTCCCGCATGTCGCGAAACTTCGCTACCGAAGAGCCGCGCGCTCGCCGACACCGCCTCGCTGTTCTGTTCGGAGCTCGTGGTGTATCTCAATGGCTGATGTTTGAGGTAGCTGCCATCGCCGACGAGATGCCCAAGCAGCACGAGCCAGTGCTCCGGCCATTCGACCGGCTTCGCAACCTCAGGCGTGCCGCGTGACAGCGCCACGCGCTCACCGTTCTCGCAATCACCCAGCGCTTTCCATCCAGTGCCGGTGAGCACTCGATGATCGCGCGTCGCACGCAATGCGCGACCACTGGCGAGTTTCAGATCGAAAACGGGCTTTGTGCCCGTTGACCAGACGATCTCGGCCTTCGCCGCCACGGGCTTTTGCTCATCGTTCAGCGCCCAGACCTCCGGCTGCTGCCCGACGAGATCCTTGATCGGCACACGCCGACCGTCGGTCAGGTACACCAGCGTTTCGCCCGCCACGCACTCGCGCAGATCCGACATCACCGGCTTCTTGTTCTCGCGCTGCTCGACGCCGCGATTCAGCTGCGACAGCGCGATCACCGGGCAGCTCAATTCCTTCGCGAGGGCCTTGAGGCCGCGCGAGATTTCCGAGATCTCCGTCGCGCGGTTCTCCTTCGTCCCCGGCACCGTCATGAGCTGTAGATAGTCCACGACGATGAGATCGAGCCCGTGCTCGCGCTTGATACGCCGTGAACGCGCGCGCAATTCGGTGGGCGTGAGCGCCGGCGTGTCGTCGATGAAGATCTTCGCGTCCTGGAGCTGCTTCGTCGCGCCCGTGATGCGCGGCCAGTCGTCCTCGGAAAGTTTGCCGCTGCGGATGTTGCCGAGATGCACGCTGCCGACCGACGACAACATGCGGGTCAGGATCTGCTCGGCGGGCATTTCGAGGGAGTAGATGGCCACCGACGCGCGCACGCCTTCCTTGAGCGCCGCGTGTTCGGCCATGTTGATGGCCAGCGTCGATTTACCCATCGACGGGCGTCCCGCGATGATCAGCAGGTCGCCCGGACGCAGTCCGCCGGTCTTGGCGTCGAAGTCGATGAACCCCGTCGGCAAGCCGCGCGGCTTGTTCGGGTTGTTGTAGAGGTCGTCGATCTGGTCGATCAGCGCCGGCAGTGCCTGTTTCGCGCTCACGTAACCCTTGCCGCGCGACGACCCTTCGGCGATCGCGAAGATCTTGCGCTCGGCCTGCTCGACGAGCTCGCGCGCGGTCTCGCCCTCTTCGCTCCATACGGAGCTCGCGATCTCGCCGCCGGTCGTGACCAGTGCCCGCAGCAGCGCGCGTTCTTTCACGATCTCCGCATAAGCGCGCGCATTGGCCGCGCCCGGCGTGTCGCGGGTCAGCGTGCCCAGGTAGGCCAGTCCGCCGACGTCGCCCAGTTTGCCGAGCCGCTGCAGGTGCTCGGACACCGTCACCGGGTCGCAGGGCTGCGCCTCGCTGCACAGGGCCGCGATGCTCTCGAAAATCAGCTTGTGGTCGGGCTGGTAGAAATCGTCCGCGGTGATGACGTCGCCGACGTTGTCCCAGGCGGAGCGGTCGAGCATCAATCCGCCCAGCACCGACTGCTCGGCTTCCCGCGAATGCGGTGGCTCGCGCAGCTCGTTGGAAATGGATTTTTCGCGCCGGAACTTGGGCGTGCTGGACATGAACCTCTCCCCGCAAGTCGTCGATTATTCTCCACACGGCTGACGCGAGCGGAAAGATTTTTTGTCGACGGAAGTCCGTCGAAATGGATCCAAAAAACGAAAACGGCGGCCGAAGCCGCCGTTTCCAATCATCACGTTGTACGTGATTATTCTTCGGCAGTGATAACAACCGGCAGCTGCACGTCGATATCCGTGTGCAGGTGCAAGGCCACCACGTGCTCGCCGACGGTACGCAGGGGACCGGTGGGCAGGCGCACTTCCGCGCGCGCCAGCTTGTATCCCTGGGCCGTGCAGGCCTCGGCGATGTCCGCCGTGCCGATCGAGCCGAAGAGCTTGCCTTCGGTGCCGGCCTTGGCCGTGATCTGAAGCTTGAACTCCTTGAACGCGGCAGCGCGGCTCTCCGCGTCCTGGAACTGCTCGCGCGCGATCTTCTCGAGTTCGGCGCGGCGGGCTTCGAACTTCTTGACGTTTTCCGGCGTGGCCAGCGTCGCCTTGCCTTTCGGCAGGAGGAAGTTGCGGCCGTAGCCGGACTTCACTTTGACGCGGTCGCCGATGTTTCCAAGGTTCGCCACCTTGGTGAGCAGAATGACGTCCATGGTTATCTCAATGCTGATCGGTGTAGGGC
>JAEZCN010000181.1 GCA_023433515.1 Pseudomonadota bacterium | reverse complement strand
AGCCCGCATTGCGCAGCCCGCCGAGCATGCGTGCTCACGCGCTGTTCTGCGCGTGATCAGCCATGTTCTGCACCTAGTGTAGTCACCCGGTGCAAGAAAATCGGAGCATCATGTTCGTTGGTGCCGCTTCTGCGGGCACCTACGCTTTTTTTCGAGCAATCGCTACACGATTGCATGAAGACGCGCTCCACTCCAATCAGTCCCACGAAGACGCAAGCGCTCATTCGCGTGCTATCCGCTGTCACACACGGGTATACACGAGTGTGTGCAGGAACCGTATCGCAGGCACGTTTGAATGCCTTGGCGGCGAAATTCGATACTCTGTACGGGATTGCGCACACGAAAGGGCAGAGGGTTCAGAACAAGAGAAAGGGCAGGGCAAACACACTGTTTGCGGTCTACCGCCCCAAGGATCAGTTCCTCGCCGAGGGCGAAAAGCTGCACTGGATCTTGCTCGCCACGGAGGGCGCCGGCATGGAAGGCGAGCGTCTCGCGCACGTGCACGATCGCCCCACCTGGCTCGACTACGAGTTGTGTCGTCACAATGACTTGGGAGAGGTCCGCTGGACGTGGAGGCGGACGTATTCAGAAGTTGCCGCGCTGTACGCCGAGCTTCGTGAACACTTGAACACGCAGCGATATGACGAAATAGGCCGCCTGCTCGAGCGCGTTGCGCGACAACCCGGGTTCCACGGCGTGAGGTCGCAGGCGTTACAAATCTTCGCCTACGCCATGCACCGCGGATATCGCGGCCCCATCCCCCACCTTTACTTCGTTCAGAAGATGTCCCATGGCGACCCGATGGTCGTGGTGTGATCCCATTTGTGTGCACTCCGCGGCCACCCGAAGCGGGGACTGCGTGGCAGAGGTGAGTCCGAGCCTGCATGCAGATCGCAGCCTCAACGGAGCACGACGGCGTGTAAAAACTGGTACACCAGCTGGTACAATTGCCGCCGCCCGAGTACGAAAGAAGCTTGAAAATAGCCGTTTAAGGTGTGTGTCGGAGAGTCCCTCTCTCTCCGCCAGACTTCACCTCGAGTCCCTCGACGAAGCGCGTAGCCGTCAACTCGCGGTGCTCCGGCGGGATTCGAACTCTCGAAGGTGAAAACGGCACCGCGCGCCCTAAGCGAAGTGCCCACCGCAACCCATCTGCATCGAGGCTGCGCCGCCTGCATTGCAGAGACAGCAGGTTCCGGCCGTCTATCTAGATACGTGCACGTTGAGAACGCGTTGAGAATTTGTTGCGGAATCGCCGGAGCCAATCTGACCCCAGGCACCACCAGAGGGCATCAAGGCCTCCGATCTGATGCATCTTACTGGATCATTTTCGCGAGCACGGCTGATCCCAACGGACCAGGTCTTCCTCACTGGCGCGCATTCGATGAAAGAGCGGAGACTTGCCGCCAGAACTCGGGCGCGCGCGCATCATGTGGGTCATTCGACACCCTCTGGCAATTCACTAACTACAGCGACTTCCGGCGCGAGGATGATCAGGCGCAAGCGCATTCTCCGGCCCGGTGTCGGGATCGGCAGGTGCGAGCGGTGCTTCGTATCGGGATTACGCATGAAACTATCTCCCCTGGCTTTCAGGTTGTGATTAAGTCGTTGCAGCATTCGCGGCGACGGCCTCGACCGCTTCCGCGCCATGCTCCCAATAAGCCGCCGACACGCTGGTGAAGGGTTCAATTGACCTTCAAGCTTCGGGCGTCGAGTGGACCTAGGTGTTATTGCAGGAGCCGCGCCCGACGATCGATGCTCGCGCATCACGCTTCGCCCTTATTCGGGAATTCCTGTATCGCTTGTCCTACCGGACCGCGCCTCTGCTCCTATGGATCGCCGCAGGGGGCAGCACTCACAGTTTCACGATGAACACTTCATTCTTGCCTGACACGGACGAGCGGGTCCGGCTGCACACGGCGCCGCACGTGAATCGAAAACTGCGCGAGAGAACGATCGAGGGGCTGCGGGCCTACGTCGGCGCCGACAGGTCGACGATCGATGATCGAATACAACAGTTGCGCCAGGAGTGGGATGTGGAGCGCACACTGGAGGCCAATGCGTCGGCCCTCGCGCTGACCGGCCTTGCGTTGGGTATCACGGTGGATCGCCGATGGCTTGCGTTGCCCGTCATCGTCGCGGGTTTCCTGTTCCAGCATGCGTTGCAAGGCTGGTGTCCGCCGCTTCCCATCTTTCGCAGGATGGGGATCAGGACTTCGGCGGAGATCCACGAAGAGATCTTCGCCTTGCGTGTCCTGCGCGGCGACTTCGGTCCGCCGCCGGATGCGCCAGCGGCCTTGGATCGTGCATCGCTCACCGCTCACTGATTGGGCTTTCAGCCGGGATTCGAGCCCTGGAAGCCCTCAGTCATATTCGTCCGACCCCTGAACCCAGATGAATGACTGCACGTCGATCATGTCGCGCGGCTTGAGGCTTCGCTGGTCGCGCCATACGCGCGCGCCGAATTCAAGCAGACTGGCGTAGGTGTCCCAGTTGGGCCGCGAGGCGTAGTTGAAATCGAAGCCGTATGCGCGCGCGGCGGCGCGCGTCACCAGCGGCTTCAGGAAGATGTGCGTTTCGGGTTGCGCGATGAATCCGAATACGGTCACCAACGGCCAGGTCAGCACGCGCGTCTGCTTGCGCGGCAGACTGGAGACGACCTCGACCCACTGGATGAAGCGACTCTCCAGCGATCGGCTGCCGTAAAGGAAATCGTATAGCCCCTCGGCGAAAGCCTTTGCGCCGGACGCCATCCTGATCGCGTCGCGCAATGCCATTTTCTCGAACGAGAAGATCATGCTGTGACGTGATTGCTGCTCGACCCTGACGGCGCGCAATGCGATCTCACGGTAGTTGCTCCGCCGAAGCAACGCCCGGAATTCGCGTGTCCCGAGTGCCAGCTGCCATCGCTCGTGGGTTTGCCACTTGTAGTCGCGTTCCAAGTCCAGGTAGTCAGCGTCGTGGAATCCACCGGGAAAGAACTGGAGGAACTTTCGACGACATCGGCGTGCTCCCACGGCGTTCGCACCTGTTCCACTGGGAGGGCGATCGGAGTTCCTGACGTTGAGACGGTTTTCCATGACGTGCCCTCGTGCGCGGCGTAGACCGCAACGCTGGCGGAATAACACCGCGCCCGGCGGCACCCAATGCGAGCGAGCCCTCGAGCCGTGTAGTCAGGTCGGGTGATTTGCGGTCTGGCTGCCCTACGGCACGCAACCCGATTCGGGTCCGGGCACTCTGAACTGCAGATCTCCGTCAACAAAGGAATGGATCGACATGAACCGGCTGATCGTCCCCGCCGCGCTCGCGGGCTCCTGCCTACTGCTCTTCGCCTGCGCGACTCCCACACAGGAGCAGGCTTCGGGTCTGGTTGTTTCCGACGTGACGCTCATATCGCCCGAGCGCCGCGCGCCGCTCGCTCACGCCTATGTACGAATCGTCGACGGAAAAATCGCGCAAGTCAGCGAGCGTCCGTTGCGCGGCGAGAAGGAGGTCGAAGGGACCGGCCGCTTTCTCGTTCCCGGCCTCATCGACGGTCACGTTCACCTCGCCGTTTCTCCTGGCTACCCAGCCAGCATGATCGCGGATCAGTCCCGGGCGCATCCCGACATCGTCGCAGCCCAGCTCGCGCAGGACCCCAGGAGTTTCCTCTACTTCGGTTTCACGACTGTCATCGATCTCGTCGGTACCCGCGAGCGTACGGCGCAATGGAACGCGTATGCACTGCGACCCGACGCATTCTTCTGCGGCGGCGCCGTAGTCATCCAAGGGCAGACGCGCGAGATCCTCTATCCCTACTTCTCGTACGACAAGACCTTCGAGCAACGTCTCGCGCCCGCCGACGCTGCGCGGAATTCTTCCGAAGCAGTGTCCGCACGGATTGCGGCCAGTGGAGCAATCTGTTTGAAGACGGTCCATGACCGCGGGATCGAGCCGAGTGTTGAGGAGGGTCGGGCATTGGTCGCCGCGGCCCATGGCCACAACCTGCCGGTGCTCATCCATGCCAACCGGAAAAGATCGCAGGCATTCGCCGTAGCGGCCGGCGTGGATGCAATCGTGCATGGGATGTGGCGCGATCCGGGCGAGGACGCCGCGCTCGATGACGAGGCACGCAGGATCCTCGCCGATGTCGCCCGACGGAAAATCGGCTATCAACCGACCACACAGGTAATCGCGAGCCTGCGCGACATGATGCGGGAGGACTATCTCGCGCGACCGGAACTCGCCGACGCATACACGGCGACTTTCATCGCCTGGTGTGCACTCGAGGGGAGCAAGTGCGCCGCGACCCACTGGTCCCGGACGTTCGGTCCCGACGCGGATGAGCGGATCCGCGGGACGATCGCGCGCGCATCTGAGGTCACGCGCGTCCTCTTCGAGGCGGATGCCCGGCTGCTGTTCGGATCGGATACGCCCAGCGACGCCATCTACACCAATCCCCCGGGCCTCAACGGGCGAATGGAGATGGATCACTGGATCGCCAGCGGTGTCCCGCCCGGCAGGCTCTTTCGCGCGCTTACGATCGACAATGCCCGCATGTTCCGCCTGGACGATCGGATCGGCACCGTGGAGCCGGGAAAGGTCGCCAATCTACTGCTGCTGGGTGCAAATCCGCTCGAAAGCGTCACGGCCTACGATGCGATCGAGACGGTGTTCCTGCATGGTCAGCCGCTGCATCGCAACGAGTTGTCGGCGCGCAAGGCGTCCCACTGATGCTCGCCCGCCGGAACCTTCGCTCAGTCGAACCAAAGCCAAACCTCCTCCAGATCGGGGCGGCATCCTCGCTGCCCAGGTACTCCAGGCAGGCCCTCGCCGCCGGCTGCGCATTGTTGGTCGCCGCGGCGGGATAGCTGATCGGCTCGTGAGTGTCGGCGGGAAACGTGTCGACGACGCGCACCTTCTGTTCCAACGCCGCATCCGTCGCGTAAACGATTCCGAGCGGCGCCTCGCCCCTCGCGACGTACATGAGCGCGGTGCGAACGTTTTCCGCAGGGACGATTCTCGACTCGACGTCTTTCCACACGCCCAGCCTGGTCAGCGCGGCCCGTGCGTATCTGCCCACCGGCACCGTGTCGGGATCGCCAGTGGCAAGTCGGCCCGTGCCAAGGGCGCCGGCGAGGCCGAAGCCCGGTGCGATCTCGAGCTTCACCGGGCTGTCGGCAGGCGCGATGAGAACGAGCTGGTTTCCGACCAGGTCGCGGCGCGTATCCGCGGCAATCAATTTGCGCTCGTCCAGGTAGTTCATCCACTCCTGGTCCGCGGAGACGAAAATGTCTGCTTTCGTTCCGGCTTCGATCTGCCGCGCAAGTACGGAGCTTGCGGCGAAGGAAAGTCGGACCTTGACGCCTGACCGCTTCGCGTAGTCCGCCGCGAGCTCGCCGAGCACGTCGGTCAGGGAGGAGGCGGCGAAGACGAGCAGTTCGGGCCGCTTCTGCTCAGCGGAAGCGCCCGAAACGATCAGCGACGCGAAACCCGCGATCAGGATGGTGCGCCAGCTCGGGGCTTTCACGGGCAAGGTAATCTCCGGGCCATCTCGATTTGCACGCAACGCGCGACACGCCGTGCACGCGTATATATCACGCGACGAACCGGTTCGCCTCCCGGACCATCCTCGGGAAGGCCGCAGTCGCGCCGCGGCGCACGGGCGAAGTAGTTAGAGCGCGCGCCGCATCGCCGCCCGGCTCGTCCCGCTCTTGCGGGCTCCTGCATGCCAAATGGGCTTCGCCTCCTCGATCGAGCGCTAGGCGACCCGCGCCTTCACCGCAATACGTGTAAATCGCGCGGCCCCGAGCGATGAATTATCAGCGGCAAGAAAACCGATCGCATATGCAACTACGTATCCCGGATTTTCCCGCGCCGCGAGTCTAGTAACTGAACGGGATCTTGGGCGAAGGGCGAGGGCGACGATTTAGGCGCGGCCTCGCGGGCGGAACGAAGAAGTTCTGCTACTAAACCTTGCCCGGGGAGTCTCCCGTGCCAATTCGTGCGCGAAGAAGCGCGCGAGTGATCGCGCCTGTCCGTATCCACCAGTGCATTCGGCATGGCCACTTCACGGAATTGCGTGAAAAGTGGTCAGGCAGGATGTTGATATTGGCCTGACCCATTGATAGGGTCTGTTCGCTCATTGCATCTGCTGAGGGGGCAGTTTCGATGTCCGACATTTCCGCAGCGACCTCGTCCGGGGAACACGAGGGGCAACCCAACAAGTTCGAAGTGAGCTGAGCGTCGCGTGTCGCAGTGCCGTGATGCGGAAACGGCTTCTCGATTCGCGAAAGAGTCAACGTAGGGGAAAAACAATGATGAGAACCAGGTTGAAGGGCGTATTCGCCGCTTTATGTGTTTCATTGGCCGTGACCTTCGCGGCCACCGCAGGTGGACCGCCGGCCGGCGACGTCAACCTGAACTGGAACGCCGAGCGCCAGGTCGTCGATGGTTTCGGCGCTTCGGGAGCCTTCAACAAGGGTGGTTCGATCTGGCGTCTGCCGGACGCGGCGACGCGCGAAAAGATGCTGGACCTGATGTTCAGCAAGGAGAAAGGCATCGGCCTCTCCATCTGGCGGAATATCGTCGGCGACGGCGGCGTGAACTACTCCGGCTGGGGCACCGACTACGACGGCTCCGCCGACACCATCTGGCCCGACAGGGCCGGCGGTTTCGTCTGGGATCGCGCCGACTGGGCCGAGAAGAAGCCCACCTTCGACAAGTACCAGATCTGGCTCATGAAGGAGGCGCTCAAGCGCAATCCCGACATGGTGTTCATGAGCACGGTGTGGAGTCCCCCGCACTGGATGAAGACCAACAACAGCGTCATGGGCAATGACTCACGCGCCACGGCCAATGGCCAGCCGACGAATGCCGGCCGCGTGAAGCCCGAGAGCTACCAGGACTTCGCCGACTACCTGGCGGAATACGTGCTCGGCTACGAGCGCGAGTTCGGCCTCAAGATCTCCTATATCTCCATCGCGAACGAGCCGTCGCTGTCGTCGGCCTACGCGCACGCCGCGTGGAACGCCAACGAACTCAACACCTTCGTGCGCGACTATCTCGGCCCGACGTTCCACGCGAAGAACGTGCCCGCCAAGGTCATGATGCCCGAGCACGTGAACTTCTCGGAGAACGCGTTGTTCACCACTTCGCTGAACGACGCGGTTACGCGGCACTTCATCGACGTCGTCGGCACGCACGCGTACGGCCTGAACTTCACCGCCGATGCGTACACCGCGACCTTCCCGACGGTGAAGAACCTGAACAAGGGCCTGTGGCAGACCGAGTTCATGTCGCAGGGCTCGCCGCAGGACAACCAGTACGAGAACAACCTCGTCGGCGACGGCGTGAAGTTCTCCAAGGTCATGTCGGACATGCTGCAGTTCGCGGAAATCAACGCGTACCTGGCCTGGTGGGCGATCGCTAACAACGGCGCCGACGGTTCCGACCTGATCCGCCTGGCCAATGACGGCCAGCCGCAGGGCAGCGCCGCGACCAACTTCACCGGCACCGAGACCGGTGAATACCGAGTCTTCAAGCGCTTCTATACCTTCGGCCAGTTCAGCCGCTTCATCCGCCCGGGTTACGTGCGCCTGAACACGGACAACTACCGTCCGAAGCAGGACGTGCGTATCTCGGCGTACAAGCGCCCGGACAACCACCTGAACCTGAACGATCCGAAGTTCGTGATCGTCGCGGTGAACCAGGACATCGACCCGCAGAAGGTCACGATCCGTCTCGACGGTTTCCCGGACACCAAGGTGCTGGCCACCTACCGCACCTCGGACTCCGAAAACATGCGCCGTCTCGCCGACTCGCGCGTGGTCTTCGGCCAGCTCACGCTGACCCTCGAGCCCAACAGCGTCACGACCTACGTCGCGACCGACTCGCCGCTGCCGCAGATCGGCCTCGCCGACAACATCTTCTCGGTGCTCGAGGCCGAGGAGGCCGCCAAGGTTTCGCCCGGCGTGATCGTCGCGAGTCTGCCGTACGAAGGCGGCAAGGCGCTCACCGGCATCCGTCCAGGCGACTACGTGAAGTTCGCGAACATCAACTTCGCGGACGGTTCGGCCGCGGGTACCGCCGCGCTGCGCTACGTGCTGAGCCTGCACGCGCGCGTGGCCGCGAGCGCCGGCGGCACGATCGAGGCGCGCGTGGAATCGCCCTACGGTCCGGTCGTCGGAACGTTGACCGCGCCCGACGACTTCAAGGGCTGGGCCAAACTATCTACCCGCATCAACACCGAGCAGGGTTTCGCGTACGGACATCGCGATCTGTACCTCGTGTTCAGCGGTCCGGCGGGCGCGCAGTTCAGCCTGGACATGGTGCGCTTCGACGACGGCCGCATCGCGCCCGGCGCGACGGATGAGTTGATAGTCAACGGCGACGCTGAGCTCGCCAGCCCGCTGGGCTGGTCGCGCCAGGGCGCCGCGCCCGGCACGGTGTCGCGCGACACAACCGTCTCGCACGGCGGACAGGCGTCGGTGCGCATCACCGGACGCAACAATCCCGACGTCGGTATCGGCCAGGCCATGACCAACAAGCTCGAAGACCGCTACGTCTACGAGTTGTCGGCCTGGGTGCGTCCGGCCGCCGCGGACGACGAGATCAGCGCGGTGCTCAACGTCGCGCGCAACGGCATGCCCAATCTCGTCTATCCGATCTGGTCAGTGAGCGCGCCCGCGGGTCAGTGGACCCAGCTCAAGACGCAGTTCAGCGTCCCGGTGCAGATCTCGCAGATCAGTGCCGCGGGACTTTCGCTGCGGTTCACGAGCGGCACGACCGGCGAGTTCGCAATCGACGACGTCAGCGTCAAGCTGGCGGGCGGGACCTCGGCCGCGGTGCCCGTGAACGCGGCCACGCAACTACACGCGCTGGGCGTGCGTGTCGATGCGTTCAACTTCGGCGGTTCGACCGAGCGGACACTGCTCGACAACCTCGCGCCGTGCGCCAATCTCAAGATCCCATGCAGCAATGCGACCGCGCTCGAGGCCATCGAGGATTTCCTCGTCGACCTGACGCAGCTCAGCGGCGGCGCGAACCCGGCGGTGAGCGCCGCGGCCGCGGCGCAGCTGCGCAGCCTGGCGGAGGAGATCCGCGCGTCGCTCGTGCTGGTCGATCTCATCCTGCAGGGCGAGGCACTGAAGGCGGGCAACCACGAGTTCCCGGTGCAGATCAGCCGCACGGAAGACGGTTCCGACGTGAACAGGGCGTTCCCGTGGGTGTACGCGCACGAGCTGAAGGATCTCGATGACGCGCTCGCATTCGCACGCACGGCGTTCGGCGGTGCGGCCATCGAGGCCGTGACCACCCTGCGCGACGCGATGGAAACGTTCGCCGCGAATATCAAGGCGGACGGTTCGGATCCGTACTTCCGTCTCGATCCGGGCCCGGGCCGGTTGCCGGTGACGATCGCCACGCCCACCAATGCGTGGACTTCGCGAACTCCGCTCGACAATCGTGTTCCGGCCAACTTCGCGGGGGGCACGTTCGCGATGGTTCCGTATCCGTTCGTGGACTCGGAAGGCAAGGCGGATGTGCTGCGAATCAACTACGCGCACAACGGAACGAGCACGTTCGGCGGCATCACGATGCAGTCGCCGTTGTCGGCGACGGTCGCCGTCCCCGCGGGCGCGACGATCGAGTTCGACGTGTATTACCCGAGGAGCAACCAGGGCAAGCTCATGAGGTTCAGGATCCGGAACACCAATTCGGACCTCGACAGCTACCTGCGGGATTACCAGTACAACAATCTCAATCCCGACTGGGTGGGCAGCTACAACGGTGAAACCTGGTTCCGGGCTCACCACAGCATCAATGCCTCGGTTGGAAATTCCTCCAACTTCATCCTGGAGCTGCATGGCGAGACGAGCCGTCCCGCGGAAACCGCGATGATTTTCGTCTCCGACATCAAGATCACGGCGCCGGATCCGACCACCACGCCGCTACCCATTGTCGTCAACACGCAGAACCAGAGCGTGGTCGCGCCCCTGAAGAGCAAGTACAACAATGAGAACGGGCTCTTCATGGTCGGCGCGATCGGCACGGGCAACGTCACCGGCACACGCGCCCGGCACTACGAGATCTTCGTCGACGGCAACAACCTCAAGGCCGAGCCGACGCATCCGCGTGGCCCGAACTGGCTGAGGAACGCCGACGGCGGGACGCTGACCGGTGCGACCACCACGCCCGGCACGGCCGAGTACAACTTCCCGACCAACGCCTATCTGGCGATCCGGAATTCGGGAACGCCCGGACAGTACAAGGCTCACGGCCACGTGCTGGCCTGGTACAACCAGGCGCCGACATGGATGCGCCAGATCGTGCCGGCGAACCTGCCCTCGGGGTACAACGGCACGACCAACTTCTACGGCCTCGGCAACGGCGTCACGACGCAGGTCCGGGTCGAGAAGGAGATGGCGCGCAGAGTTCAGTTCAATCACACGATGTACGTGATGCGGCACTTCCTCTCGACCGACGCGAAGTACGGTTCGAGCGAGGAACGCGGCGTCATACCGTTCAATTCGTGGGACGTGCTCAACGAGGAAATCCACGAGAGCCGTCACAGCGAGCTGATCCCGCTGGATCCGAACAACTGGCGCACGAGCCTGAAGCACACGAACTGGCTGGTGGCGATGTCGGACGATCTGATCGGCGGCGACATCCGTGACCACTACATCTATCTGCTCTTCAAGCACGCGCACATCGCGGCTCCGAACGCGCAGATGGCGGCGGCCTACAAGGCCAACTACGCGAGCCTGCCGGAGTACATGAAGCTCGACGGACACGACGCCGAGGGCAGCATCGACGCGTACGTCCAGGAGCATCCGCCGAAGCTGACGTACAACGACTACGACATCTACACGCGCAGCAAGGCGCGGACCGTCTACAACATGGTTCGCGCGATGAACACGGCGTGGAAGACCGACCCGTTGTACGACGGCCGTCCGCTCATCGAGGAAGTCGGCATCCAGGGCCACGACTCGGTCGGCAGGACGCTCGCGAGCAACAACCAGTACGCGATGGCGCTCTACGCCTCGCTGGTCGATCAGGGATTGCTGAAGGGCATCGCGTTCTCGGAGTTCGACCTGAAGATGCCGACCAGCGCGCCAGGCGGTGGCGCGACCGCGCCGGCGGTGCTCAACATCCGGCAGTCCGATGCGCTCGGCTACCAGTACGCGCTGATGTACAAGCTGTTCACCAAGTTCAGCCCGTACGTCGACCACATCATCAGCTGGGGCGTGTCCGGTTCGGGTTGGCAGGGCAGCTACGTGTTGTTCGACCAGCAGAGCAACGCCAACGGCGGCTACTACGGTGCGATGAATCCGGACCGCTTCATCCTCGGACACTCGTACCTGGATAGCTATTTCGAAGGGGAATACGAAAAGCTCCAGGACGGTTACGAAATCGATCTCGGCGATCTGGGTGTCTATCAACGTTGACTTGGGATCGTTGACGGGCACCAACCCCATTCGAGCCAGCGTCCGCAGCTGGCTCGAATGGGCTTCCAATGCAAAGACTCAGTGAACTAGGGGGTATCAACATGACTCGATCAAGATGGCCAATTCGCGCCTGTGCGGCGCTCGCGATAGGGGGTGTCAGCCTGTTCGCATCGACCGCGAACGCGCAGTCACACCCGGGACCGGACCAACTACCGTTCGTCTACGAACTGCCGAACCTTTTCAAATTCAACGACGGCACGCCGCTCACGACTCTCGAGCAGTGGGAAGCGCGCCGCGAAGAGATCAAGGATTACCTGCAGTACTACGAATACGGCTACATCCATGAGCCGGATCGCCTGACTGCTTCGCGCACCGGCAATACGCTGCGCGTGGACATGGAGGTCGACGTCAAGGATTCGAGCGGCCAGGTCACCGGCGTCAGGACCGCCGGCTTCAGCGTCAACGTCACCATTCCGACCGCCGAGCAATACCCGGCCGCCTACCAGGACGGTGTGCTGGTCGAGAAATTCCCGACCTTCATCGGCGGCAATCCTCTGACTACAAACGGCCAGGTCACCGGGCAGCAGCTCGGGTACGCGTCCATCGCGACACCGAGCGTTTCATCCGACACCAGCGCGAACGCGCCGACCGGCGTGTACTGGACGCTGTTCCCGTACGTGCAGGGCGACGTCAAGTACGACACCGGTACGCTGCTGGCACAGGCCTGGGGCTTTCACCGCGTGGTCGATGCACTCAAGATCCGCAACGAGCAGTACCCGAACGGGCTGTTTCCCGAGATCGACGACACGAAGCTGATCACGTACGGCTTCTCGCGCGGCGGCAAGATCGCCATGCTGGCGTCGGCCTTCGACGAGCGGTTGTACATGACGTGGGTGGGTCACTCCGGCCAGTTCGGTGCCTCCACCATCCGCTACACGTACGACTCCAAGAAGTACCCGCAGGGCAACAACGCCAACGCGAGCAGCTACACGGCGGCGGAGATGGACCCGAACTCGTTCTATTCGGGCGTCACCGGCGCGCGCAAGGAGCAGATCGACCGCGCTTACGACGGCACTAACTACTTCCGCTGGTTCACCGGCCGGCTGCCTGACAATTTCCGCCAGGAAAACAAGCACCAGCTGCCGGTCGATCACCACATGACGCTGGCGCTGATCGCGCCTCGTCCGATGATGGTGTTCGAAGGCATGGACGACTTCTGGAACGGCGCCGAGAGCGTGGCCATCGCGGTCAACGCGGCACGGCTGGCGTACCAGATGTACGAGGGCACCGGCGCCTACCGCGAGGGTCTCGGATACGAGGACTACATCGGCTACATCGCGTCCCCGCGGCTCGCGCACTCGACCAACAACACCGAGAAGGCCAACTTCCACGCCATGGCGGAGCTGGTCCTGCGCGGAACCACCCCGCCGTACGGTTCGAGCAGCACGGCAGGTTACGTCGCCACCGCGACCGCGCCCGTCACCGTGTTCCCGGGCTTCGAGTACAACCCGTTCGCGGTGACCGATCCGTCCGCCATGCCCTGGGCCTTCCCGGGCCAGTACTCGCTGGGCACCACGACGGATCTGCGACTGGTGGTCGAGGGTACGAAGAGAAACCTGACGATCCTTTCGGATGCTCCGGCGGTGGAACTCGTTTCGCCGGCCGGCGGGGTGCTCTACACGGCGCCCACGTCCAACGGCAAGGCGACTATCTATCTCGACGCCCAGGACGATCCGAGCGACGGGCCGTACACCCTGCGTACCGTCGGATCGCAGAAGGTCGGCAAGCAGGTCAAGGTTCCTTACTACTCGTGGGAATTCATGATGCGTCCCGAGATCACCACGATCGAAAACTCGTGGTACATCAGCTTCCCCGAGCGCATCAACAACCTGGGTGAAGACCAGGCGATCTTCTACTACGACACGCGTTCGCCCGAGGAGCTCATGGGCGACCGCTGGACTGGTAACGATCCCGTGCCCAGTGTCCAGGTGCAGAATTACGGCGTGATGCTGCGTTCCTTCCAGATCCACCACAAGCTGGGCATCGCTGGCGGCGGCCAGAGCGCCGCTTCCTACGGCCCCCGATTCACCCCGCCGACCAAGTTGTTCATCGACAACCTGCAGTTCCCGGACCTGTTCCCCGGGTTCACGTTCGATCTGCAGATGGACATCATGGCCACGCTGGCGAACTGAGGCATGACCATGCAAACGCTAACTAATGTGGAATCTCGAGGGGAAAGACTCATGAACATCACCAACAACACGAGACATCGTGTCGTCGCCATCGCCAGCGTCCTGATCGCTGCCGTGGCCGGCGCGGCAGCGGCGAGCGATCCGCCAAAGGGGATCGTCGATCTCACGACCAACTACGGCGCTTCCGGCGCGATCGCCTCGGTGGTCGGCATCAGCGGAGTGGACGGAGCGGCCGACAGCATCCAGGTCAAGTTCGCCCAGCCGATGCATCCCGGCAATTTCGGCATGGGCGTCAACTTTGCGAAGGCGTGGACCAAGTCGTGGAGTGCGGACAACACCGTGCTGACGATCGGCGGCGACACCGACTTTTCCGAGTCGGCCGATCCCACGCTGATCGTCTACCTGATGCAGACCGACGCCGAGAGGCAGGATATCTCGGAGCCCAACATCTTCAGGTTCCGCGACATCAAGGTGACCAAGGTCGAAGCCGGCAACGGCCAGGCCAACGTGGACTTCGAAAATGCTCCGCCCAACGGCAAGGGTTTCGGCGTCTACCTCGGCAAGTCGCCGGACGGTCCGTTCAAGCCCTATGGCAACGTCAACTTCAATTCGAAGGGCGTGCACATCAAGGGCCTGAGCAACGGTCAGACGTACTGGGTTTACCTGGAGTACCTGTACTACCAGCAGAACGGGCAGGTCGCCACGCGGACCGCGCCCATTGCCATTTCTCCGCAGAAGCCGGGCAACGGCGGACAGCCGGGAAAGGGTAAGTAGGAAGACTGCAGCCCGGCAGGCGACTGCCGACCGGGCTGCAAGTCCGCCACGAGGGGGATAAGGATGGCGGCCGGATCGAGAGATCCGGCCGCCGTTGCTTTTTCCGGGCTTCAGTGTTCCTGCGCGGGCTTCGATATTCCGGCGAGCGCGTCGCCGGAGCGGTGCTTCTCCGCCTGGCTGAGATCGCCGAGCGACACTACGCCGACCAGGCGCTTCTCGCGATTCACGACGGGCAGGCGCCGGATCTGTTCCTCCCGCATGTTCTCGAGCACGTCGGCAACCGACTCGTCTTCCATGCAATAGAGGACTTTCGGCGACATCACGTCCTGGGCCCTGACCCGGCTCATGTCCGCGGATTGCGCCAGTCCGCGCGTGACGATGTCGCGATCCGTCACCATGCCGATCAGCTTGTCGCCATCCGTGACCGGCAGCGAGCCGATGTCTTCGTCGCGCATTTTCATCGCGATCTCGGACACGTTCGTATCCGGTTTCACCATGCTCACTTGTGAAGTCATCACGTCGCGGATCTGCATGTTCTGCTCCTTGTCCTTGCAGCGGGCTGAACCGCCGATGCTGCGCGCTTCCCGCGCAATCGTGTTGCACGCGCGGCAACAGCTCGTGTAGGACTCGATGCGGAATCGCGCCGCGCCGGAAAGCTCGCGGCGCCGCGGAAAACTCAGCTGAGCAGCCTGGCGATTTCCGGCACCGGATTCGGCGTCAGGTCTTTCGGGAGCTCCGCGACGACTCGTCCGGCGACCTCGGAATGCAGTGCGGCCCGCAGATCTCCGAGCATTTTGGGCGGAGCGACCAGCACCAGGTCTTCGAATCGCTGCTTGTGCGCCATGTGGTAAAGCGTGTCGGCAATCTCGGCCGCGAATCGCTTCTCCGCCAACTGGTGCCAGTCGGTTTGCTCGAATGCGCTGCGCGAGACCCTGTCGGCGTCAAGGTATCGGCCGGGCCGATCGCTGCCCTGCTCGCGGTTGGGAGGATTGTCCTGCGTCATCTCGCGCTCGGTGATCAATTCGATGTGGCGCGGCGTGCCGCGATTCCGCAGAAACAGTGCCCTTCTGCCGTCGCCAACCAGTACGAGTGCATTCGTTGGAACGTGTACGGATGCCATTCGATGTCTCCTTGCCCGGGTTTGTCGGTTATACCGCGCGTGCGCGCGCCTTCGGACACGGAGCGGCCACACGGGGCGCATTCCCGCGTGGGTACGGGTCGCGCTCCGACTAGGTTCGACGATATTCCAGGATGTCTCCTGGCTGACATTCCAGCGCCCTGCAAATCGCCTCGAGTGTGGAGAATCGGATCGCCCTGGCCTTCCCATTCTTGAGGATTGATAGATTCGCCATCGTGATGCCGACTCTCTCCGAGAGCTCGGTCACGCTCATCTTCCGTCTTGCCATCATCACGTCGAGGTTGACTACCAAGGGCACGAGCGCAGCCTCATACCGTCAGATCGTTCTCTGACTTCATGTCGACGGCTTTCCGCAAAGCCCGTTCAAAGACAGCCATGGCTGCTGCAACCACGATCGAGGCGAACGTTATGAAGGCGCCGATGACGACACCACCCGCGGGATCGTCATCACCGCTCGACAGGATGAGGACTTCAGCGCCGAGGACGAACACGATGAGCAGGATCGCGCACTGCTTGATGATACGCACGGATCTCAAGGTCGAAGGGGAGAACTCCTTGTTCTGCGCGGCGAATCCCAACAGCTTGATCGCGTGGTACAGCCCCACGAAAAATGGAACGGCGCCGACGTACACGTATGCCAGGAAAGGGTCCTTGAAATAGATTTCGAACACCGTGGCATGCGCGTTTCTGCCCTCGAGGTGCGGTTCCACGAGCAGGAGAGCCAAGGCGCCGACCCCGAAGAGCACCAGCACCGCCCGCAGAAACAAGGTTGCGCCTGATTTCATGACCACCGCTCCAGAAAGTTCGACCGGTCCGACACTACCGCATTGTTTATCGATTATCAATAATAATAGATCGCCTTTCGATACGTACAGGCGGATCCAACGCGCGCTGCGACGTGCTGTTACTTGGGAATCGGCGGTGGGGGTGCGGCGGGATTGCCCGGCATCATCGAATGCTGATGCCGCATCATGTGAGCCATCATCATCTGCTGCATCGGCCACCAGCGCTCCATCATGTACTGGCGCTGCTTGAGCTGTTCGGGCGTGAGATTCCGATACTCGCTCCACATCATCGGACCCCCCGTCATTCCACCCATCCGATGTCCGCCCATGGGTGGATTCCCCTGCATCCTGCCCATCCCGGCGCCGCAACATCCCCACGCGTCGTGCATGAGCGTCCTCGCCTCACTCATCGTGGTCCAATGTTCCTCCAGCAGCTTCTGTCTGGCCTTGGGATCCGAAGTCCTGTCGATCTGCGCCATCTGCTCATCCATCTTCGCCAGCAGGCCCTGCATTTTCTCGACCTGCTTGTCGATCTCGGCTGGGCTCGGCATCGACTGGTTCTGTTCCGTGGCCGGCTTGGCTGGTTTGTCCTGCTGCGCGACGGCCGGCTGAACCAGGTACGCCGCTGATATCAGGGCTGCGATACTCGGAAGGGTTTTCATGGGTTGCTCCTTGCAAGAGACCCGTCGTGTTCGAGAATGCTGCGCGCCGGGCACGGGCGCGTAAATACGTGCCATTTCGGAGACTGACTTCCCCATGCGACGCGCAGTACCTGTCGACCGGATAGAAGGTTTGCTCGAGTCGGGCGCCGGCCTCACGTCGGCACAGGCTGCCGACAGGAGCGGGCTCTATGGCCCGAACGACATCATCGACGTGCCGCCCGGCAACTGGCGGGAGCTCGCGCGGGACACCTTGCGCGATCCGATGCTCTGGTTCCTCGTCGGTACCTCGATTCTCTTCGCTTTCCTGGGCGATCGCGTCGAGGCGATCACGCTCGCGGTCGCCGTGATCCCGCTGGTCGGCATGGATGCCTTTCTGCACCGCCGCACCCAGGCTTCCACCCGCGGGCTGGCGAGCCGCCTCGCCGTCACCGCCCGGGTGCTGCGCGACGGCGTGTATGTCGAGCGGCCCGCGAGCGAACTCGTCCCGGGCGATCTCGTCGAGGTTGGCAGCGGCGAGCCTTTCCCCGCGGACGGACTGGTGGTCGAAGCCGAGAACGCACAGGTCGACGAGTCCGCGCTGACCGGCGAGTCGCTGCCGGTCGCGAAGCGTGCCTATCTACCGGGTGGGACGGCCGCGCCGGCCGTCGAGGACGTGTATTGGGGTTGCGCGGGCACGCGGCTCCTGACCGGTCGCGCGCGGATAAGGGTGGCCTGGACGGGCGCGGAAACCTTGTACGGCGAGATCGTGCGGCTCGCATTGCAGGGAACGCATGCGCGCACGCCGCTGCAGAAGGCCATCGGTCGACTCGTGTCGGTGTTGCTCGGCGTCGCGCTGCTCCTTTGCGCGGCGCTCGCGGTCATCCGGCTCTACCAGGGTTACGGCATCGTCGATGCGCTGCTCAGCGCGGTCACGCTGGCGGTCGCGGCGCTTCCGGAAGAGTTTCCGCTGGTATTCACGTTCTTCCTCGGCGCGGGTGTATACCGCCTGGCCAAGCGCCAGGCGCTGGTTCGCCGCGCGGTGGCGGTCGAGAACATCGGTCGAATCACCTGCATATGCTCCGACAAGACGGGGACCATGACCGAAGGGCAGTTGCGGCTCGAGCATCGCAGTCCCGCCGAAGGTTTGTCCGAGGACGCGGTGCTCGAGACGGCGATGCGGGCATCGCGAGCCGACAGCGCGGATCCACTCGATGCCGCGCTGCTGGAGTCGGCGCAGCGGGATTCGCTTGCGCTCACCGGCCAGCGCATGCACACGTTTCCGTTCACGGAAGCGCGACGCTGCGAAGTCGCCATCTGGCAAAGCGGTCCGGGGGAATACCTGGCGGCCGTCAAGGGCGCACCGGAAACCGTGCTCGCACGCACGACGCTCCCGGCCGCGACGCGGGATTCCTGGCTCGCGAAGGTCGCGCAGTACGCGGCCGAAGGACACAAGGTGATTGCCTGCGCGAGCCGGCGCCTCGAGTCACCGCCGGGCGACGAGGAGCCGGTAGATGGGTACACGTTCACGGGCCTGCTGGCCTTCGAGGATCCGGTTCGAGAGGGTGTGCGCGACGCGGTTCAGTCCTGCATCGACGCCGGGATCCGCGTGATCATGATCACCGGCGACCACCCGGGAACGGCGGCGGCGATCGCGCGCGAGGTGGGCCTCGGCGACGGCCGGCCGCGCGTCCTCGTGATGGGCGAGATTGATGATGATGAGACTCTCGCGGACCAGCGACTTGCCGAGGTGGACGTCGTCGCGCGCGCGGTGCCGACCCGGAAGCTGCAACTGGTCAGGATGCTGCAGGCGCAGGGCGAAATCGTCGCGGTCACGGGCGACGGTGTGAATGACGTGCCGGCGCTGCAGGCGGCGGACATCGGCATCGCGATGGGTGAACGCGGAACGCGCAGCGCCCGGGAAGTCGCGGCGATCGTGCTGCTCGACGACAACTTCCGGACCATCGTCGGCGCGATCGCCGAGGGTCGACAGCTGTTCCGCAACCTGCAGCTCGGATTCGCCTATCTATTGATGGTGCACATCCCGCTCGTGTTGAGCGCGGCGATCATCCCGCTCGCGGGTTATCCGCTGCTGTACCTGCCGATTCACATCGTCTGGCTCGAGTTGCTGATCCATCCGACCGCGTTGCTCGTCTTCCAGGATCATCCGCCTTCGAAACGCATCACGCGGGTCGCCCGCGACCACGGCGCGAAGTTCTACGACTGGCGGGGGTGGGCGATGATCCTGCTCGTCGGCGGGAGCGTCACGGTGGCTACCGTGCTGAGCTACGAATACGTGCTCGGCACCACGAACGACGTGGAGCATGCGCGCGCAATTTCGCTCGTGGTACTGATCCTCGCCGGTGCGACGATCACGGCCGGGCTGTCGCGCTTCGGGACTCTGGCCGCGAAGATCATCGTCGTGCTCACCGTCGTCTCGCTGGTGGCGCTGGTCCAGGTTCCGGCCCTGGCCCGAGTGGTGCATCTCCGTCCCCTGCATCTCGAGGATTGGATGATCGCCGCGCTTGCGGGAGTCGCGACAGGTGCGCTCAGCATCCTGTTCGCACCGGGTGGAGGGCACGACACGCAGGTTCGAGCGCGCGGCGGCAGTTAGGCCGCCATGACCGCGGACGTCACGAGGCCCTGCAAACTCGTGTAGACCCACACGAGCCAGGTGCTGTCGAATGTTGCGCGTCGCGTGGCGTCGAGCTTGCCGGCGGCCATGCGCGCCAGCACGTAGAGCGCCATCACCGCGGTCAACACGACGTTGAGGCCCTGCCAGCAGAGCAGCGCCCAGCTCGTCGCGCCGTACGCATGCGCGGTCGGATCCACGCCGCGCGCGGCGATACATTGCAGCGCGAACGCGAGGGTGAGCGACGTCACGCCTGCCACCATGGCCAGGGCGCACGCCGCCTGGCGCCCGCTTCGCAATTGCCGCGACGCGAACCACGCGGCCGCGATGCTCAGCAGCGCGCCGGCCGCGGACGCGACATCGAACCAGCCGTCTTCGATGCGTACTCCGGGCGGCGGCCAGGCATCCGCCATGTAGGCCAGGTAGAACCAGGAGTACACGAAGCTCGCGAAGATGGAACCGTTCACGAGCAGCAGCACACACACGCCCCACCAGCCGTGCGAGCGCGGACCCGACATGTAGTCGGGCAGTTCGACGCCTCCGCCGACCGCGTGTAGTTGGCCGCCCGGCTCCGGGTCGCCCTCCCAGAGCCAGCGGATGATGCACACCAGTGCGAGGGCGAGGCCGATCAGCGCCATCCAGGTGACCTTCACCGTGAGGGCGAAAAAAAAGGCCGCCGTTCCCAGGCCCGCCAGCAGCGGCAGCCAGCTCGGGCCCGGCAGGCGCAGGATGAATTCGGGCTTCGCGTCGATGGCGCTCGTGACGATGGTCTCGCGCGTCCCCGTCACGCTGCCGGGTAGATAGTGCTGGCCGCGATCGACCTCCTCACGTAGCCCTGGCTGGTCCCAGAGCGGGTAGCGGCTCTCGATGCGCGGAATGCTGCGCGTGGCGTAGTTGTCGAGCGGCAGCCATTCGAGCGTGCCGGCCTTCCACGGGTCGACGTCGACCTTGGCCGCCGGTCTCAATCGCAGCACGAGATCAATGAGCACCAGTAACACGCCCAGCGCGATCACGAAGGCGCCGGCCGTCGAGAGCAGGTTCCAGGTATCCCATCCCAGCGATTGCGAATAGGTCCACACGCGACGCGGCATGCCGGCCATGCCGGAGATGTGCATGGGGAAGAACGACAGATGCACGCCGACGAACATCAGCCCGCACGCCCACTTTCCCATGCGCTCGGAGAGCTGCCGGCCGCTCACGACCGGCGCCCAGTAGTAGATGGCCGCGAACACCGGGAACACCATGCCGCCGATCAGGACGTAGTGCAGGTGCGCCACGATGAAATACGTGTCGTGCGCCTGCCAGTCGAACGGGACGACCGCGACCATCACGCCGGTCAGTCCGCCGAGCACGAATATCCCGAAGAATCCGAGCAGGAACCAGGTCGAGGCGGTGCGCCGCACGGTACCGCTCGCGAATGTCGCGATCCACGCGAACACCTGCACGGCGGCCGGAACGGCCACGATGAGGCTCGCGGCGGAGAAGAAGATGTTCGACGACGGCGACATTCCGACCGAGAACATGTGATGCGCCCACAGCGCGAAGGAGATGGTTCCGGTGGCGACCAGGGATGCGACCACCCAGCGATAGCCGACCAGCGCACGACCGGCGAGCGTCGCGACCATCATCGAGACGAGCCCGGCCGCCGGCAGGAAGATGATGTACACGTCGGGATGACCGAACAACCAGAACAGGTGCTGCCACAGGACCGGGTCGCCATCGCGTGCCGCCACGAAGAACGGCCAGTCGAACGCGCGCTCGAGCTCCAGCAGCGCGGTCGCGGCGATCACGGGCGGAAAGGCGAAGACGATCATGCCGCCCACGACCAGCATCGCCCACACGTAGACAGGCATCCGCCCGAGCGTCATGCCGGGCGGACGAGTGCGCAGGATGCCGACCACGATCTCGATGGCGCCGGCGATCGCGGAGATCTCGATGAAGCCGATCCCGAGCAGCCAGAAGTCGGTCCGGATGCTGGGCGAGAATTCGGCGCCCGTGAGCGGCGGATACATGAACCAGCCACCGTCCGGCGACACGTCGAAGAAGATCGTGCCGAAGAAGACGATTCCGCCGATGGCGTACGCCCAGTACGCGTAGGCCGAAAGCCGCGGGAAGGGCAGGTCGCGCGCCCCGAGCATCGCCGGCAGCAGCAGGATGCCGATCGCCTCGACGACGGGCACGGCGAACAGGAACATCATCACGGTGCCGTGCATCGTGAAGAGCTGGTTGTAGGTGTCGAAGT
>JAEZCN010000173.1 GCA_023433515.1 Pseudomonadota bacterium | reverse complement strand
CCCCTTTCCTGGCAAAAGGGGTCAGTCCTGGAGGGCTGACCCCTTTTGCTGGGAAAGGGGGGCTGCCCCCATTCTTTAGTACCTAACCAGCGCGGAGCCCCAGGTAAAGCCGCCGCCGAAGGCTTCGAGCAGCAGCAGGTGGCCGCGCTTCACGCGGCCGTCGCGCACTCCGATGTCGAGCGCGAGTGGCACGGAAGCCGCGGATGTGTTGCCGTGGTCCTGCACGGTGACGATGACCCGCTCCATCGGCAGCTCGAGCCGCTTGGCCATCGCGCCGATGATGCGGATGTTCGCCTGGTGCGGGATCAGCCAGTCGACCGCGGATTTCTCGAGGCCGTTGGCCGCGAGCGCCTCGTCGACCGCGCCGCCGAGTTTCTGGACGGCGACCTTGAACACTTCGCTGCCCGCCATCCTGATCCCGATGTCGACCTGGTTGGTCGCGGGATCCACCTTGAAGCCCTTCGACACGCCGCTCTCGACGTACAGCAGGTCCTTGTAGCCGCCGTCCGCATGCAGGTGCGTGCTCATGAGGCCGGGCTCGGCCGAGGGTTTGAGCACCACGGCGCCCGCACCGTCCGCGAACAGCACCGCGGTGCTGCGATCGTTCCAGTTGGTGATGCGCGAGAGCGTCTCCGCGCCGATCACCAGCGCGCACTTGGACTCGCCCGCCTTGATGAACTTGTCGGCGATCGACAGCGCGTAGATGAATCCGCTGCAGGCCGTCTCGACCGAAAACGCCGGGCAGCCGCGCGCGCCGAGGCGCTCCTGCAGCAGCACCGCGCAGTTCGGGAACACGAGGTCCGGCGTCGTCGTGCCGAACACGATGAAGTCGATCTCCGCGGGCGTGACGCCGGCGGCCTCGATCGCGCGTCGCGCGGCGATCTCCGCGAGGTCGACGGTAGTTTGACCCGGAGCCGCGATGTGTCGCCGCTCGATGCCCGTGCGGGTACGGATCCACTCGTCGGTGGTATCCATTTTCTTCTCGAGATCGAAGTTCGTGACGACCTGCTCCGGCAGATAGGAACCCGTGCCGGCGATGCGTGAGTACATGTTTTGCCTTCGTCTCTCTATTTGTTCGCCTGGTCTTCCACCAGGGCATTGGCGATGGCCGTGGGCAGTCCCCGCCGCATCGCCGTCGCGGCCGTCGCGATCGCCTGGGCAAATGCCACGCGGTCCGCGCTGCCGTGGCTTTTTACCACGACACCCGTGAGTCCCACCATGCATGCGCCGTTGTAGCGGCGCGGATCGAGCTTCTCGCCCACGCGGCGCAGGACCGGACGGGCTAGCAACCCCGAAAACTTGCTCGCGAGATCGCGAGAGAACTCCATGCGCATCTGCTCGACGATGAGCTTGGCCAGGCCCTCCATCGTCTTGAGCGCGACGTTGCCCGTGAAGCCGTCCGTGACCACGACGTCCACCTTCTCGTCGAAGATGTCGTGGCCCTCGACGAAACCCACGTAGTTGATGTTCGACGCGCGCATGAGCTCGTGCGCTTCCTGCACGATCTCGTGGCCCTTGGATTCCTCTTCCCCGATGTTGAGCAGGCCCACGCGCGGATTCGCGATGCCGTACACATCGCGTGCGACGATCGAACCCATCGTGGCGAACTGCGCGAGCTGCAGCGCGGAGGCCTTGGAGTTCGCGCCGAGATCGAGGATATGCGTGTGCCGGCCGTTGCGCGCGGGCACCGACGACATGATCGGCGCGCGTTCGACCGGACCTACGGTCTTGAGCACGAAGTGCGCCATCGCGGTCAGCGCGCCGGTATTGCCGGCACTGACCATGCCTCCGGCCCGACCTTCCTTCACGAGGTCGATCGCGATGCGCATCGACGAATCCTTGCGGCGGCGGATCGCCTCGCGCGGATGCTCCGACATCCCGACGACGCTCGCGGCCGGATGCGCGGCCGCGCGCGCGCGCACGCCGGCCGGCGCACTCGCGAGCGCAGGTTCGATGACGGCGGGATCACCCACGAGGATCAACTCGAGGGAGGAATCGTCGACGAGCGCGCGCAGCGCGCCGGGCAGACACTCCGGCGCACCGCTGTCGCCACTCATCACATCGACGGCGATGGACGCCATGCGTTACTTGCGCGGACCCGGAGGTCGCAGGCAGTAACTATTCTTCGGTTTCGACTTCGGCCGGTTTTTCGATGACGCGCTTGCCGCGATAGAAACCGTCCGGAGTAATGCGATGACGCAGGTGGGTTTCGCCCGACTGCGGATCGACGGACAGCGCCGGCTTGGACAACGCGTCGTGCGAACGATGCATGCCGCGCTTGGACGGCGTTTTACGACTTTTCTGAACGGGCATGTACCAATCCTCTTGGGCGACTACTTACTTGCGTTTCAACAGTTCGCCCAACTGTGCAAACGGTCTCTGAACATCCGAGTCCGACTCCGCGTCCGCCGGCGAGCTCTGCTCACCGGGTAGCTCGACCTTGCGGCCGGCGCATTCGGTGCCTTCCTCGTGCCGCGCCACGTGCGGCAGCGCGAGCAAGACTTCCTCGTCGACGAGATCGCGAACGCTGACGCTATCGGCCTCGACCAAAAAAACTTCCAGCCCATCCGGCACGCGATCGGCCGCGTCGTAATCGCTGACCAGCGCGATGCGCGACTTCACTTCGACCGGCCAGCGCATCGGCTGCATGCAGCGCTGGCAAACCACCTGGGGCTGCGCGCTCACCTGCAGATCCGCGACTGCCCGGCCCAACTGGCGGGAGAAACGGACCGTGCCCGTCGCCGTACCTTCGGTACCCGCAAGCTCACGGGCAACGCGGGGCAGCTCTTCGAGCGGGATCGTGAAGTCGACCTTCGCTTCGGTGCCTGCCAACGTGTCGACGGGAGCGCGCCGAGACCAGCCCAGTGACATGGGGCGCGTATGATAGGGACCGAGTCCCCCCAAGTCAAAACAAGATTAACTCTAAGCCTTTGTTTTTACGCGATTGATTCCCTATGTCCGATGGAGCCCCCATGGCGCCTGCGCGCACCCTGATCCTTGCCTCCACTTCCCGGTACCGGGCCGCGCTATTGCAGCGCTTCGGCCTCGAATTCACCACCGTCAGCCCGGAGGTCGACGAAGGCGAAGTGCGCGGCGAATCACCGCGCGGCCGCGCCTTCCGGCTGGCGGAGGTCAAGGCCGAGGCCGTGGCAACCAAGTTCCCGGATGCGATCGTGATCGGCGGCGACCAGGTGCCGGCGACGAGCACCACGATCCTCAGCAAGCCGGGTAACGCGGCCAACTGCCGCGAGCAGCTCAGACTGCTGTCGGGTTCGACCGCCGAGTTCTACACGGCCTGCACCGTGCGTTGCATCGCGACCGGCGTGAAGCTCTCGCACGTCGACACCACCGCGGTGAAACTGCGGCCGTTGTCGGAAGCGGAGATCGACCGTTACATCGAGCGCGAGAAACCGTTCGACTGTGCCGGCGGCTTCAAGGCCGAGGCGCTCGGCATCACGCTGTTCGAACGCATCGACACGGAGGATCCGACGGCCATCGTTGGATTGCCGCTGATCTGGGTGGCCGGCGCACTTCGCGCTGTCGGTTACCACGTCCCGTAGGCAGGGGCACTAACTACCTCTTCGCCTGGCTCGCCAGGCTGTCGACGACCGCCGCGAGGTCCCGCGGCAGCGGCGCGCTCGCGCTGAATTCCATGCCCGTATCCGGCCACACGAAGCTGACCTGCGACGCGTGCAGGAACATGCGTTCGAGTCCCTCGGACTTCATGCTCTCGTTGAATTGTTCGTCACCGTATTTTTCGTCGCCCGCGAGTGGGTAACCCGCGTGAGCGGCATGCACGCGGATCTGGTGCGTGCGGCCGGTCTCGAGCGCGACCTCGACGAGCGTCGCGCGTTTGCCGAAGAACTGCACCGGCGCGAAATGACTGATCGCCTCCTTGCCGGTCGCGTGGGCTTTCACCGTGCGCTCGCCCCCGACCCGTATGTCCGTGCGCAGCGGCACGTCGATGCGCTTCTTTCCCAGCTCCCACTTGCCCTTCACGAGCGCGAGGTATTTCTTTTCCACCTCTCCGTCGCGCATGAGCGCGTGCAGCGTACGCAGCGCGGCGGGTTTGCGCGCGACGAGCAGCAGCCCGCTGGTATCGCGGTCGATACGATGCACGAGCTCGAGGGTTTCGTCGGGCCGCGCGGCGCGCAGCGCTTCGATGACCCCGAAACTGACCCCGCTGCCACCATGCACGGCGACGCCGGCCGGCTTGTCGATCACGAGCAGGCGCGGATCCTCGTGCACGATCGCGCTCGTGAGTTCTTCGACCATCCTGCCGGGCGCGCGCCGCGGCGG
Organism: Pseudomonadota bacterium; assembly: GCA_023433515.1. Classification (GTDB taxonomy): domain Bacteria; phylum Pseudomonadota; class Gammaproteobacteria; order Steroidobacterales; family Steroidobacteraceae; genus CADEED01. The sequence continues at coordinate 803 of JAEZCN010000173.1, read as the reverse complement.
CGCCGCTGCCCCCGTACGTACCGGAGGCACGCGCACGATGTCGCCTGCCTGCAACCGCGTCTCGGGTTTGGCGCGCTTGCCATTCACGCGCACCTCGCCCTTACGGATCACGCGGAAAACATGGCTCTTCGGAACGTCCCCGAGGACCCGGCCGAGGAAGTTGTCGAGACGCTGACCCACGCCGCGCTCGTCCACGGGCATCTGCCTCACGCTCGGGGCGCGATCCGCGCCGGCGGCAACAGTTTGTTGGGGCCGCGCATCTCGTACATCGGGGGATTCGTAACGTCTTGTTTTCACTAAGGGTCCCGGGATATGATGCGCGCCGTCGTCGTCCCCGATCGCTCGAGTGTGACGACGCAATGCCGCGGCGCAGCCGGTCGCAATTCGAACGCGCGTCGCATGTTAGTTGGTCCTCGCCGAGGGGGCCATCGCTCGAAGGCCGACTGTGAATCTCGCGCAGCAGATGGGAAGTCCAAAAGACACATCGTGCGCGGCGTCGGTGAAGTAGCCCAAAGGGTTTTGGCGCTCCGCCCCACCTCGGGACGGACATTAAACGTGCAAAACACGCCACCCCACAATCTTTGGCCTTGCGTCCATGCACTCCGCGTCGCGCGGTCGTTCGCATTGACGTCCGAAAGGATATCCGCCGTTCGATTCGAGTTGGCCCACAGACATTTAGGGTCCAATTCAAATGAAGAGAATGCTCGTCAATGCAACTCAGCAAGAGGAGTTGCGCGTAGCACTGGTTGATGGTCAGAAGCTGTTCGATCTTTCCATCGAGATACCTTCCAAGGAACAGAAGA